>JBMSAP010000039.1:0-44089 GCA_049414445.1 Candidatus Caldipriscus sp.
AAGAGTACTCTCGGAAGTACGAGGGTTATATCCCTAATTATGGACAGGCTTCAGTATGAGCTTGCACCTACGGTTTACGAACATGGGGTAATGGTGGATGTATTTGGGGTTGGGATCCTATTGAAGGGAAAATCCGCCATAGGAAAGAGCGAATGTGCCATAGAGCTAATAAGAAGAGGACACAGGTTCATAGCGGATGATTTGGTTGCCATAAAGCTCTACCCCCCAGATAGCCTCCGCGCGGAACCTCCTCGAAAGGATTTAAAATTTTACCTTGAAATAAAGGGGGTTGGTGTGGTGCATATACCTTCAATTTATGGGGTTCAGGCGGTTAAGGATAACGCGGTTCTTGATTGCGTAGTTGAGTTTGTCCCATCTGAGGAATTCACCTACGATCCCGTGGGTGAAGTGGAAAAGGTGGAGTATCTTGGTATATCTGTTCCGAAATTCAAGCTCCCCATAACCCCGGGAAAAAATATGGCGGTTTTGGTCGAGTCCGTAGCCTTGGTGTATAAGACCGGCCATCTTTCATCCGAAAAGTTTAAGGAGGAGCTTAAAAAGGTTATTTTGAAGGGGGGTTAGCTTCCAAATGTTTCTTTATTATTTCGTCCAATATTGCCAAAGCCTCTTCCCTACTCCTTATTTTCCCCTCCGCTCTAAGCTCTTCTATTTCCTGTAATACCGCCTTGTAAATTGGCCCGGGCTTTAATCCTTTTTCCATCAAATCATAACCCGTTATCAACCTCGGAGCTTTCTTTTGCTCCTCCTCCTGCTGTTTTAGAAAATCTTCAAGCTTTTTTGCGAGTCTGAGCTGACCCGCAACCCCTTCCGCTTTAAGGGGTGTGGCTAAAGCATCAACGTAAGCTACCAGAATTATAGGGAAAGCCCAATCACCAGTCCTCTTGTGATACCTATAAAGGGCCCTTCTAGTTACGTTGGGGGTTGCCAATAGGTGCGGGTGCATATGTTCCGCAACTATAAGGGATATCGTTTTGTAAATTTCATTTGCCATCTTCATCCTCTTCCCTATGGAATTCACTATCTTTGAACCCACATAATCGTGCCCATGGAACGTCACCTCCCCATTTTCAAACTTGTAGGTTGCGGGTTTTCCAATATCATGGAACATAACCCCCATCACCATTATAAATCTTCCCCTATCGTTCGTTATTGCGCCCAACCTGTGGAGGTAGTAAGTGAAGGGTCCATCCTCTAGAGTATTTAACGCAACCTCCAACCTCCTAAGGGCTAGAGAAGTGTGAGACCAAACGTCTACATCAAGGCCCTTAAGGGGTTTCTTCAATTCTTCTAGCTCGGGGAATATGTTGAATAAAAGCCCAGTCTCCTCAAGTCCTTGAATTTGACGGTAAAACTTTTTTGATGAGAAGATCATTTCAATCTCAAATATGATCCTCTCCGACGAAACCCTTGAAATAAGGTGAGATTTGGAGGATATCTCAATTAAAGTTCTACCTTCAATTTCAAAATCTAGTTCTGCGGAAAGCCTAAAAGCTCTGAGCATCCGGAGCGGATCCTCCTCAAGATTTTTTGGGTCCGTTACCCTTATTATCCTTCCTCTTATATCCTTTAAGCCCCCGAACATATCAAAAATTCCCCAACTATCAAGCGAAATTGCTATGGCGTTTATCGTAAAATCCCTCTTGAAAAGGTCATCGTATATTGAACCGTAAATGGGATTTAGATCCACCTGCTCTTCCCCCAAAACCACCCTGTATATCTCCCTCTCCTCGTCAAGGGGTACCACAACTCCCTTCAGATTCTTTGCTAAGTTTTTGGCAACCTCTTCAGGTTTTCTGACCGATATATCCCAGTCCTTGGGTATTTTCCCCAACAAAATATCCCTTATAGCACCTCCAACGAGATAAGAACCCTTAGGTAATAATGAATACCACTCTTTTCTCTCTACGATCCACCTTATTACCTCAACCATACTATCCTTCTCGTTATCGTGTAACCGTTTATGTTTGCCTTAACGAAATATACCCCGCTCTTCAAGTTCTCGCCATTGTCCGTATCTCCGTACCAATAAAACCTTGCTTTCCCGTTTAAAAATCCCCTATAGATCGTCTTTACAACCTTTCCCGTTGAGCTTAGTATAAAGACCTCAACACTTGAAGGTCCGGATAAGTTCAGGGAGATCTCCACGCCTTCCCTGCCCGCCCTTACGGATAAAACCCCATCTTCCCTGAAGATCTCATCAAGATTGTAACTCTCAAGATTTTCAATGTTTATTTCCATAACCTTTCCCCCCATACCTACCCTATACATACCCATTTTTAAAGGGAAAACCCCGTAAGATGAGGAGTTATACAAGTTTATGTCGGAGATTAAGATCCCCATCCCATCAACGTAAAGGTAGAAGGGTCTGGTATAGGATATTACGGGCAAGTTTATTGGTCTCTTTAAGATTCTTCCCTTCCCAAATGCCACATAAGGTTTGCCCATATATATCGCCAGGGTGATAAAGTTTTCACTCAAGGGTTTTACGGAGAAGATCTCGGGATTTTCCGTTTTAACAAACTCGTACTTGCCATCCTTGAGAAGTATTATACCCTTTGAAGTTAAAACGCTTGAACCTAAGCAAACTATAAATTCCCCGCCACCCTTCAACCTCTCTATGGAAGAACCTATTACCACGATCCCCCTCTCTCCGACCGCAAATACCTCCCTTTCCCCCCTCAAGCCACAAACGGTTATATCATATACTTTCTCCTCCAAGACCTCAAGGTTTGAGCCGTCAAATCTCAAAAGCCCCACATCGGATAATATATAGAATTTCCCCTTTGAGTAAAACGCCTTCCTGTAAGTCCCCGTAATGGGCAGGGAGCTATCCTTCAGGTCTGGCAACCTAAAAATTCTTATTGGGGAAGAGGGATCATCCACAACCGCTATTATTCTGAAATTCTCCGGGTCGTATGAAAGGTGCTTTATGGGAGAATTTAACAGGGTGCTTATAGGTTTCTCCGATAGGATGTTTTGGTAAAGGTACAAACCTTTTTCCGCACCTACCAAAAGCTCGCTGTTCCCATCCCCATCGATATCCAAACTTACAACCGAATTTATAGAGAAAATCAAAATGCTCAACATTTCACTCCCCTAACTGTTTAATTATATCGTCCAGTTGTTGGGCATCCTTCGTTTTTCCTACCCTCTTGTAATGTGATGATGCCATCTTAAAGCTTTGAACTGCTAACTTCTTGGCGGAACTATCCCCACCTTCGTACTTTTTGTAATATATCAAGCCCATGAATTTATAAACATCGCCGAGTTTTTCTGATGATGGAAACCTTTGGACAAATTGGTTAAAGACGTTTAAAGCATTCTCGTAATCGTTTTTCGCGTAAAGGGATAACCCATAAAGGTAAAGGGCGTTTTCCGCATCTTCCCCATTCGGATACTTTTGAAGATATTGGGATAAGTAGCTTATAGCTTTGTCGTAGTCCTTTGAAATGTACGCTATATAACCCACACTGAAGGTGGCCTTTGATGCCCTTGGATCGTTGGGGAAATATCGGAGAAAATCTTCAAACATCCTTGAAGCCTTGGGATAGGCACCTTGATTGTAAAGGGCAAGAGCGTTATTAAAAACCGCCTCCGCGCCCACAGTTGATCTTAGATATTGGGCGACCTCGGGCCTTTCCGATACTAAAGCCTGTAATAGCTTTTTAATATTTTGCGCGTTCTGGTGTCCCGGATACTCTAAAAGGAACCTGTCCCAAGCCTCCGCCGCTCCCCTGTAATTACCCACCTTGTACTTTGCTTTACCCAGAAGTTCCAAAACCGCAGGCATATCCTCGCCGTTTGGGTATTTCTTAATGTAAAATTCAAGCTTTTCTATTGCCTTATTGTAGCTTCCATTTTGGAACATAAGCTGGCCCATATATGCGACTATTTTCGCCGATCTAGGATCGTCTGGGAAGAAAGTTATAAATTTTTCAAACCTCGTTTGGGCCTTCGTCATATTTCCCGAGTTATATGCGGACATAGCAGGTCTGTATAGCAAAACCTCACCTACTATGGGGTTGGTTATCCTTAATTTTGGATGTGATGCTATCGCATCCCCATACTTACTTTCAACATAAGCCAAAGATGAAAGGATGGTGTCCTTTAAGAATGGATAATTTGCCAGAACTTTCTCGTACTGAACAATTGAAGAATCGTAGTTTCCATTTTCCGCGTACCACTCCGCCAATATTATCTCCAATCTGGGTTTTTGGGGATGCCCAGAGTTTATGGCTTCCTTAAGAGCCTGAATTGCTTTGAAGGTCTCCCCTTTTTTCTTGAAAGCGAAAACCTTTAAGATTTTTGCCTTCAAGGTAACATCATCACCCGGAAACCTCTTTTCTAAGGTATCAACCAAGGATATTACATCAGAATATGAGGAGTTCATATAGGCGGATATTGTAGCAAAATAAAGCGCATCCTTATAAACTTCCCTCCACTCGGGAAATTGGTACGCAACCTTTGAGAAATACTTATAAGCATCTAAGTACCTCTTCCTGTTGTAATACGCCACCCCCAAACCCATATACACGGGGATTATGAACTTTGGGTTTCTTGCGCCCCTAATCTCGGCCTTTTTTAGTGTATCTATCGCTTCCGAATACCTCTTAAGGTGTATCAAGCACCAACCGTTCCCTATGAAGCCTATGGTTATATAGTCGGGAATGTTGGTATTCCTTATAAGATCCTCGTATATACTCTTTGCCCTCTCGTATTGACCCGAGTAATAGAGCCTCTCAGCCCTTGCGACCACCTCACCGTAATCGTTCACGTACGCATCGGGCAAGGGCCTTTTGTAATCCTCTATTGTGGTAGGTATTAAACTCTGTCCAACTAAAAGCAAGACCATATACCCGAAAATTCTAAGGTTGATTTCCGCCCTTATAATATCAAGTAAAATGCCTTTAGAGAAGGGGGTTGTTTTAGCCAAGAAGTACGAGATTCAAGAGCTCATAGGTAGAGGTTTGATCTTTGAGGTTTACAGGGCTATACATACAAAGCTCTCTAAGGAGGTTGCCTTAAAAGTTCTTATACCGGAAATTGCCAGTGACTTGGAATTTACGAGGTTCGTAATACAGGCGGTTAGAAAGGTGGTATCCCTTGAGGAACATCCACACATTGCCTGGATCCACGACATAGATAAGGAGGGGGTCTATATATTTTTCGTTATGGACTATCTGCCCCAAAGCCTAAAGGACATAATAGGGGACATTTCCATAGATAGGGCTGTTGAAATAACCCTTGACGTTCTCGATGCCCTAAATTATACACATTCAAAGGGTTTGATCCACAAGGACATAAGGCCTTCAAATATCAGGTTAAGTGAAACGGGATCCGCTATTCTCTCGGATTTCGGTATGGCGGAAATAGCATCAAAGGCCGCCATGAAGTTCAAGAAAACCGCCTTCATACCCCCTCCCCATTACACCGCGCCCGAACAGATAAAGTCCTTTGATCTTGCGGACGAGAGATCCGACATATACTCTGTCGGCGCGGTTTTGTATCATATGATAACTAAGAAAGTTCCCTTTGAGGGTGATATAAGACAGATATATTACCAGAAGCTTTCCGGGTACAACGTCCAGCCCCCAAGGATGCTAAACCCCGAGGTTCCTCAAGAGCTTGAGAGGGTGGTTTTAAAAGCCTTGAGCCAGGATCCTAAGGATAGGTTTCAATCCGCCCAGGAAATGATGGAAGCCCTTAAAGGCATTAAATCAAGGTTTTTGGGCAAGTTCATCCTTTTGGAGTTCGAAGAAAGGAGGTCGGAGGGAACCTTTAAGAGGAAAATAGAATTTAGGGAGAGCTCCCCCTTTCGTTTGGAAAGCGTCGAAATTCCCAGTGTTATTTCCTTAGGACAACCCTTTAATATAAAGCTAGTTTTCTCCGGTAAAGGAGAAGGGAGGGTTGAATTAAAGGTTCCCGACTTTCTAAGTTTATCGGATTCACCTATCCAAAACTTCTTATCCCCCTGCGAGGTTTCTTGGCACCTGATAACCACAAAGGAGATTTATGGAGCTTATGAATTGGAGATTTCAATATTTTCCAACGGGTTAAACGTCCTTAAGGAACCCTTAAGATTCCCCGTTCTGTTCTTGCCCGTATATTACGAGATAAAGGAAGAGGGTAAAACGAAAAAGACGATCTTTAGGATTTTTGGGATAGGTGAATGAAGGAAAGGGCTCTCCTTGTTGCGTTAGTTAAACCTGGGGAAAGTGAGAGGGTATATAGAAGCCTTGAGGAGCTTAAGGAACTGGTGAAAACCGCGGGTGGAGAGGTGGTGGATATGGTGATACAAAGGAGGCAAAGGGTAGATCCGGGATACTATATAGGAAAGGGTAAAGCAAAGGAGATAGCGGAGCTTTGCCAGAGCATGAAAATTGATATGGTGGTCTTTAATGCGAGGCTTTCCCCCGCGCAACTCAGAAACCTATCCGAAATAATTCCTTGCAAGGTCCTTGACAGGGTCGATATTGTACTTGATATTTTTGCACAACACGCCGCCACAGCGGAGGCGAAGATCCAGGTGGAGCTTGCACAGTTGCAATACAGATTAGCGAGGTTGAGGGTGGCGCCCGGGTATTTCTCAAGGCTTGGAGGTGGGGTAGGGACGAGGGGTCCGGGAGAGACAAAGCTTGAAATAGATAGACGGAGGATACTGCAAAGGATAGCTTTTTTGAGGAGAAAGTTAAAAGAGGTTGAAAAGGCTAGACTTGAGAGAATGAAGAGGCACAGGGATTTCTTCCGCGTTGCCCTTGTAGGATACACGAGCGCGGGGAAAACAACTCTAATGAACGTATTAACGAAATCCAAATTAAAGGAAAGCCCCGAGCTTTTCACAACTCTGGACACTTACACGAGAGGCATGTACATAGATGGAAAAACCATTTTGATTTATGATACCGTTGGTTTCATATCCGAGCTTCCCACCCAACTTATAGCGGCTTTTAAATCCACCCTTGCGGTGGCAAAGGAAGCGGACTTACTCTTGGTGGTTGTAGATGTATCGAAACCAGATTTCAGGGATAACTTGACGGTGGTTGAAGAGACCCTTAAAGAAATAGGGGCGGGAGAAAAGACCAAAATTTACGTTTTTAATAAAATAGACCTCATACCTTCAAAAAATATGCTTGAGAAGTTGATGGAGGAATTCGGCGAGGATGCGGTTTTCATAAGCGCAAAGACGGGCGAAAACCTTGATTTATTAAAAGAAAAAATTCTTCAGGGTCTAACCTCTAAAAAGGGGAATTAGGGACATAAAGAGGGTTACCACCGTCCACAGGGTGAAGGGGAAGTTTGATGGAAACCCGGCGATAAATAAGGCATCTGCAAAGAGGAAGGAAAATATAGCTATGCTACCTATCGCCCACCTTTTCCCGATCTCCGTGCCCCAAAGGAGTAAAAGGTTGTATAAAACTACGAAAACCATCCCCCAATCCAGGATAACAAAAGAAACTAAGGGTGAAACTTTTAGAAAATAGTCTTGCAGATTCGGTACAAAGAAAGTGGAGGTGAAAATCAATGAGAATGCTACGAGGAGGATCATAAGCCTAACAAATGTAAGGTAATAGCCCGAGGTCTGGAAGAACCAAATATACCTTGCGTTTGCTGCAAAGAAGAAGAACCTACCGAGGGTCATAAAAATCAATCCAAAGATTTCAAAATTTACAGTTTCGCTAAAATCTGCAAAAAAGAAACCTAAACCTTGGAAAAGGAAACCTGTTCCGAGAATTACGTAAAACTGTCCCCTCACGCTCTCAACCCCTAACTCAAATGCACCCTTTAATATCCAAAAGATGAAGGTTATTATACTGAAAAGTGCAAGGGAGTATTTTGATAGGGGATTGCCGGAAAATTGCAAGTAAAGGGAGATTATGGCAAGTGACAAAACAACCAAAAATCCCAACAATCTCATATGCGTATTATAAAGTCGGGGGGAAACCTATATCTTTCCTGTAATGCATACCCTCAAAGGAGATCCTGGAAACCCCCTTATAAGCCCTTGACTTTGCCTCCACCCTGCTTCTACCTAGACCTACAACCGATAGCACCCTTCCCCCCGCAGTGTAAAGCTTCCCATCCCTTTCCTCAACCCCGGAAAGGAAAACTAAGGAAACATCTTCCGCCTCCTTTATTCCAAAGATCTCCTTCCCCATTTCCGGTTCCTCAGGATACCCCCTTGATGCGATTACCACGCAACAGGAATAAATGTTTTCCTTTAATCTTAGGCTTCCCAATTTGTATCGCCCTTCCGAAGCTAAAATTACCGCTTCCAAAAGGTCGCCTTCCAATATGGGAAGTAGGGCTTGGGTTTCTGGATCTCCAAGCCTTACGTTATATTCAAGCACAAAAGGACCCCCATCCGTGATCATCAAGCCAAAGTACAGGATCCCTCTATATCTAAGTCCCTCCTTTGCCAAACCCTCAAATGTCCTATTTATAATAGTCTCATCAATTAAACTTTCCGTTTCCTTATCCAAAACTATGGGAGCCACGGAACCCATACCCCCCGTATTTGGTCCCTCATCGTTATCGTAAAGCCTCTTAAAATCCCTAACATAACCGAGCTTCTCCCATCTATTCCCATCCGAAATAACGAACAGCGAAACCTCCTCACCCCTTAAGAACTTTTCTATCACAACCTTTTCCGAAGATTTTCCAAACTTTGATTTAACTAAAAATTCCTCAAGGGTTTTAACCGCCTCCTTGAAATTTCTCACTATAACGGAACCCTTACCCCCCGCAAGCCCATCCGCCTTAATTACCAGAGGATATTTGGAAGCCCCGCAAAATCTTACCGCCTCATCAAGATTTTCCTTATCGAAATATTCAAAATCCGCGGTGGGGATGGCGTATTTTTTCATAAACTCCTTAGCCCAAACCTTACTCCCCTCAAGCTTGGCAGTATAGGCTCTTGGTGCAAAAACTCTTATTCCCTCCTCCAGCCTATCCGCCACTCCCAAAACTATGGAAGTCTCCCCTCCCGGAAAAACCAAATCTATCTTCTCTTCCTTCGCAAATCTTAATATTCCCTCTATGTCCTCCTCGTTTATGTTTATGTTCTTCCCGAATTTCGCGGTGAAGGGATTTCCGGGTGCGGTATAAATCTCCTTTTCTATGCTTGATTGGGAGAGTTTCCAAACTATGGCGCTCTCCCTTCCCCCCTTTCCCAAAACCAGAACCCTCATCTTCCAATCCCTATCTTCAATCCTAACGAAAACCTAAAACCGCTTATATTCTCCTCCCCCCAGATCTCCTTCTTTGAAGGATCGGGGTATTTGTCTTTAACTTTTATCTCGTTATCATCGAGGTCAAAGACAAAAAAGGCGACTTTCTTCCTGTAAGTTCCATCCGAATATCTTTCCTCCTCTTCCCCCTCGTACCTCTTAAAATTTATAGCATCATAACCGAACCTAAGGGCGAGAGAAACCGACCTAGAAAAGGAAAAATCACCACCCATCTCGAAACCCAAACCGAAGGATGTGGAACTTAAGGAGGCATCCGAAACCTGCCAAATACGGGTTATTATCCTTGAATCCGTTGAATCGTACAATTTAAGATTTGAATATCCAAATATCGGTTTAAATGCTACAAGAACCGAAAACTGATCGGAAAGGGGATAGTTTAAACCCACAGGTACGTTCATTAGGAAGTTTAATAGGGAGTGTGTTCTTTCCGAATAAACTCCGTTTATTGGGTTCCAACCCGATGTTGATGAGGAATATAAGATAGCGAAGGAAACCCCCACGTCTACGAGATTAGCCTTATAGCCTAATCCTAGACCTGTACCGAAGGCGGATTTTTGGTTTTTCACGGGATATCCATCCGCCCTCATCTTATCCGCCCAGAGGTTGTAATGATTAAGATCCACAGTTGCAAAGGAGATATAGGGGTATAAGTAAAGCATAAATGGGGATTTTAAGGTTGCAGAGCAACTTTAAAATTTCCAAAGATGAAATTTGAGGATTTGGTAAGGCTCTTGGAGGTTGAGACTGGGGGTAAGGTTATGGAAATTTCCGAAAATACTTTTGAGGTGGGGAATTTAAGGGTTGAAACAGAAAACGGGAATATCCTTATAACCGTTTTACCTTTTGCAAACGTCCTACCCCACATTTCCTTTTCAAAGGGCTCTTGGCATCTCAGATTTTTCTCTCCAAACTTTTCTTCCGTTCCCCAAAAGCCAATATTGAGGGAACTTAAGGATGAAGAACTTGTTGGGATCTTTTCGCCTTTCTTTGATGGGAAGTTTTCGGTAAAGTTTTTGAAAGAGAATAGAAAAGTTTTTGATGTTGAGGATCTCATAAGGAAGGTTAAGTATTCCACCTTGGAGGTAGAGGCTTATGCTTATCTTGAGATCTCTGTTAGGGAACTTCCAGAAATTTTCATAAGGACACTTCAAAGGTTTGCAAACTATTATCTTCGGGTTTTTCCCGAAAGGAAGGCGAAACTTGATGGGATAATAAGGTCCTTGGGGATAAGGGTTTTTAACGCGGTGGGTGCGGAGTGGGTTGAGGCTAAGGGGGACTTTGGAAAGATCTTAATATCAAGGGAAATAGGTGGGAACTCTTATGGGATATTCCTAAATTCCAGAAAGGGTAGGAACCTATTTAAGGTCTCCAAGGATTTTGGAAATTCACCGTTCACTTGTGGTGCTTTTCCGGACAGCTTGGGGGATCATACCTTCCTTGGATACGATTCGGATCTGGAGGATATAAGGGAAAAACTGAAAGAACCTTCCGAGCAGGTTTATATTTCTTTTGAGAGTCTTAGCGAAAAGGAGGAGGAAATAATCGATGTTTTGAACAGGTACGGAAGTGTCTTACTCGTTGGACCTCCGGGAACTGGGAAAACTTACACCGCCCGACGCATAGCGAGATACATAGCGGGTAAAGAGGGGGAAGGCTGGATCCTTATTCAGGCTTCCCCATCCTTTGAGTACGAAAACTTCGTGGAGGGTTTAAAACCCGTTGAAGCCGGTGGAATAATAAACTTCAAAGTGGTTGAAGGACCGTTTTTAAGGATGGTAAATAGGGCTTTGAACGACAGAAGTAGGAAGTTTGTGGTAATAATAGATGAGATAAACAGAGGAAATGTATCCGCGCTTTTGGGTGAGCTTATTTATGCCCTTGAGTACAGGGAAAGCCCCGTTATAATGCCTTACTCCTCAAGGCCCTTAGTAGTCCCAAGAAATTTATACATCATAGCGACCCTAAACGAAAGGGATGTTAGCACCGTGAAGATAGATCAGGCGATATTGAGGAGGTTTCCCGTAATATTCTTTGAACCTTCAAGGGATGAGCTTGAGAATTTTCTAAGGGGCAAAGGTTGGGAGGATGGAGATATAAATGAGGTTTTGGAAATCTTTGATAAATTAAACGAACTCACGAACAACTCCTTGGGGCATACTTACTTTTTTGCGGAGGATATAGGGGAATTTCGCAGGAAGCTTGAATATTTCATTAAGCCCCTCCTTCGCCTCCATTTTGGAATAAAGGAACTACATTAAAATACGGGGACAATGTGGTATTTATGGACGAATACGGAAAGTTTGCTTGATGCCTGCTTTTCCTTTGATACCTCTTATCTTGCTACGCCGGGAGGTTTGGTGATCCTTGTAAATGGCTCCGTTAATAAAACGATCACTAAGCTTGACGGTTTGAAGGGTACGGATGTTCTTTCCATATCCTGCAAAAATGGGCTTTGGGTTTTAAGCGGAGGTGCCCTACAGCATTACAAAAACGGGAAGTTTTACACGGTGGACTTAATAGCCTTTGAGGATCCGGATGAGGTTTTAAACGCTAGAAGGATAAGGTCGGTGGGGGACTTCCTGTATATTTTAGGGAAATCTAAGGTTATGGTTTATAAGATATCGGAATCAACGGAGGTTGTTCTAAACTTTAGGTTCTCAAAACCCAAGTTTCTCGAGATCTTCGGGGATTCCGTTTTTGTGGGGGATACATTGGGGCTATATAAAGCGAAGTACGACGACTTTCTAAGGTGGGATACCCTCTTTTATGGAAGGCCGGTTTTCTCCGCGGTTAAACATCCAACCTTAAGTTGGCTAATTGGGACGGATGATGGCGTTAAAAACCTTTCGGGAAGCACTCTATGGCTTTCAGGAAAAGTTATAAGGTTTCTAAGCTTGAGGGGTGATACGGTTTATTTGGCAACGGATTCTTCCCTATATAGACTCTCGCCACCTTCATATTCCCCCTTTAAACTCCTTGACGGTTATGTATCCTACTTATCCGAAAACTTATTCGGTTTGGGGAGGATAAATTCACCTTATTATATGTTCGGGTACGGAATTTATACCCTCCCAAACTTGCAAAGGATAAGAACGGGTGGGCTACCCTATACCACAATAACGGGTATGGTAATTTTAGGCGATAGCCTGATCGCCTGTGGTAGGGGGGGATATTACGCCTGCGCGGTTTGGCCTTCCGGAAACACCTTTGGATTCGGAATAACGAATTTTATCAGGAAATTTAACGATAGGGTTCTTATTTTGGGCCTACATGGTGGGGGTTTGGTTCTTTTACTCGTTGGTGAAAACTCCTTTAAAGATACAGTAATTTTTACCCCTTCGAGGTTGGGTAGGTTCTCATACGTCTTTGATATGGCCATATTTAGGGATACCGTATATTTCGTTGCTTGGGAACCTTCGGGTAGTTCAAAACTTTTTAAACTAAGCTTTAAGGTGGGAGATAGTATATACGATACCGTCTTGACGGATGTTTTAACCGACTACGCAATGGGTATTTTGTACTCTGTGGATGATAAGCTGATAATGTGTGGGCAGGGAAACTGCAAGTTTTACTCCCCAAACTTAAACCAATACGCCAGTATAAACGTCAAGGCAAACGTGATTTACAATTACGGGGATACTTTGCTTTTTGGGACGGACGATGGTGTGGAGATGTATTCTTTGAGGTCCTTGGGATACTTGGGTAAATTTTTGGTGGGAAATGTAATAACGGGTTTGTGGTTGGGTTTGGATGGATCCATTTGGGCTTCGGGAAGTATGGGACTTGCGAGGCTTAAGGGGAATTCTTTAAAGATATACTCCCCCGAAAACTCCCCTATTCCCGGAATATCCCTTTCCCCTTCGGTCTTATATCCTATAAGGTTTTCCCTATTGTCCGATCTAAAAAAGGGTAGGATATTCGTTGCGACAGAGAAGGGTATTGGAATATTTGGTGATAGCTCCGTCCTCGCAGGTTGGTGGGAGAACGTTAAAGTTTATCCAAACCCCGCCCTTAAAGGAAAGGAAGTGAAGATCCTAAACTGCCCCCCAAATTCCACACTAAGGATCTTTACCCCTTCTGGCTTTGAAGTTAAGAGGGAGAAAGGTTGCTCCTTTAAAAATGACCTTGCACCTGGACTTTACATTATCGGTTTGGAGAGTATGGGAAGGAGGACAACAATAAAGTTCGTTTCGGTTGAGAGGTGATCCTGAAATCTTATTTATTCATCGTTTTGTATGCTTTGGGGTTTGCCTTTGCATTTCTAACCTTTTACGATAGGATAACCGATAAATCTCTAAGGGGAAAGGATGTTGAAAACTACCGTAGGGTGGTAAGCATGGGGAAGGTGAGGGGTAGGTTTGTGGATCCGAGTGGAAAATACCTAACGGATATTGAGGTCGGTTATTCCGTAATTCAGCTAATGACAAAGGGGGATGAATATTTGCGGGAGAGGGAAAGGATGGAAAAACTCCTAGGAAAACCCATAAATTTCAGGGAATATAGGTACATGGGCTTTTCGGAGATAATGGGGCTCTCGGAGGAGGACGTATACATACTTATGCGGAACAAATATAGGTTTAGGACCCTTCTATTTATCCCGAAAGTAAAAAGGAAGCTCGTTTGTAAGGAATGCTGGCACATAATAGGTAGCGTCTCTACGGATGGTGTTGGGCTTGGGGGTTTGGAGGCGCTTTACGACAACGTAATAGGGGGGAAGATGGGGAACGTGGTGTTTGAGAGCGACGCCTTGGGTAGGGTTTTATCCGAACCCGAAATTTACTTAAACGTTATGCCGAGCGATATAAATGTTTCCCTCAGATACGATCTATATCTCTTGGCGGATAGTTTGTTTAAGGATGAAAGGGGGGCAATTTTTGCCTTCAATCCTCAAAACGGTTTCGTATATCTATCCTATTCAAAACCCTCCCCCCTCGACACAAACGATCCCACCCTTTCTCCCTTGTTAAACAGGGCGCTAAGCGGACTTTATCCTCCAGGCTCCACCCTAAAACCCCTAATTGCACTTCTGGCTTTAAGGGATGGGATAATAGATACGAACTTCGCGGTAAGTTGTAAGGGAGCAATATACTTAGGTAGAAGGGTTTTTAGGTGTTGGAGCGTTCACGGATATACCAAATTTGAAAAGGCTTTAGCACAATCTTGTAACGTGTATTTTTACAACATCGGTGGAAGGTATGGAGCGAAAGAAATTTTAAATTCCCTTAAGGGTACGGGCTTGTTTGGTAGAAAATTTACGAATTTGAAGGAGGAGGTTCCCTCAAGGATACCAGTTAGGGCGATTTACCTAGGAACTGCCCTAAACCTTGCCATAGGACAGGGGGAAATATTAACAACCCCTGTTTTCCTTGCGGTCCTTGCGGGGCTTGTCGGAAATAAAGGTTGGGTTGTATTGCCAAGATTTTCCGAATATGAAAAGCCCGAAACCTTACGGTTGTATGCTCCGGATTGGGCTTTCGATGCGGTTAAAAGGGGTATGCTGAAGGTAATTGAGGAGGGAACAGCTCAAAACTCAAAGGTCCCATGGTTAAAATTCGGGGGAAAAACGGGAACCGCCCAAAATCCCCATGGCAGGGACCATTCCCTCTTCATAGCCTTTGCACCTTACGACGATCCACAAATCGCCATCGCGGTGGTGGTTGAAAACGCGGGGGCTGGAAGTGCGAAGGCGGCACCCATAGCATCGGAAATCATAAAGCGCCTCTTTCCAGGCGACCTTAAAATAACCAATGCGCAAACTATTAATAACACTGTTCCTTTTAATTTCTTGCGGTAAAAGTAACGTTGAGGTCTGGTATTCCCTCGGGGAAATTCACGATTATCACTTCAAAAGGGTTATAAACAAAGTTTGGAAGGATTTCGGATTTGGGATGGTTTTGAAAAGCTTTTCTTCACAGGAAGAAATGGATGAATCTTTAAGGGTGCGCCAGCCGGATTTAGCCTTGGTTTATCCGCAAACTTTAAAAAACCTCAAAAAATTCGGGAAATTGATGGAATTCGCGGAAAAGGAGGAATTACCAAATTACTGTGGAAGATATTGCTACCCTATGTTTAAGAGCGTCTTGGGTTTTTATGTAAACGAGGAATTGGCAAAACAGGTGGGCTTTCCAACGAGGTTTAAGGTTCAGGACCTTCTAAACCTTCAAAGTGATTACATAGTCTTGGGTGTATATCCCTCCGCAACCTTCTATACGGGCTTGATCTTTGTATTCCTATCGGAAGGCAAGGATACTTTGAATGCTTGTATCTCTTCCTACGAATTCCTGAAGGGACTTTCGCGAAAGGGATATGTTAGGATATACCCAAACCCTAGGATAGCGCAAAATGATATGGTAATTTACAGGATCGTCTCTATAGTGGGGACAAGCGCTTACAAACCCTACATTGAAAGGGAAGGGGTTCGCCCAAAGTTCGTTCCCTTAGTAAACTCTAAGGGTGAAGAGGTCTATTTCCTTTCAGGTCCCGATTTTGTGGTTTTTAAGGGTGCGGATTTAAGACTCGCGAAAAGGTTTATAAACATTCTGAGCAGGGCGGTAGAAAAGGATACATTATGGGAAAACTTCGGATATATCCCCTTAGAAAAGCTAAAGGGTTTTAAACATCTGTACTCGGATGTGAATTGGGATATTGATAGGGAAAAGTTGAGGGAGATATCCATCAGGGCGCTAAACCCCAAAGACTCTATACCAAACGACTCTATCCCCTTACTCTGCAAGGAGGCTCTAAATATATAGGAACCTCATTTGCATTGTATCTCTACGGTCTTACTCATTACTAAACCCCCAACTGCCCAACAGGATACCGCATTTATGAGTATATCGTCTATCCCATAGTAGCTCTGGACCTTAACCATTTCATTGCAAAGCCCCATCATATCTGCGGTTGAGGTTGAAGTTATGGGAACCAGACCCCAAAGGATGTACCAAACTTTCTTCTTTATCTTTACGGGTGGTGCATCCACCTGGGTGGCTATCTTAAGGTTCTTATCGGCGGGAGCTTAGTACACTATCGTCGCACAGCTTCCAAAAAGCAAGGATGCAAGCAAGAGCGCAAAAATTCCCCTTTTCATAACCGAAATATTTTAAGGGGGAAAGAGGGGTTGAAAAGAAGAGTTTTGGAAAAGCTGGGAATATCTTTATGACTTTCACAAACACTCCTTATTGATTGGTTAAAAACTCAATCAGCTCTTCATCCGAGATCTGTCTAAAATCCTCGTAAAACATTCCAACCGCAAAAAATATGCTCCTTACCACCTCCAAACATATAATCTTATCAAAGAATTCCTTTACCAAGTTATAAGCAAATTCCGAACAGACGGGTATTGCAAGGATCAAGCCCTTCGGTTTTCTCTCCCTTACGAACTTCGCCCCCGCTATTACCGTATATCCCGTTGCCATACCATCATCAATCAGGATAACATTCTTCCCCTCAAAATCTTCGGGAATAAAGTTTTTATATTTTTCGTACAAAACCTTAGCTTCAGAAACCTTAAATTTTAATATTTCCTTAATTTCCTCCTCGTCAAGGCCCAGTAGTCGGGCATATTCCTCATCGTAGACGTTTGTACCGTCATATACCACCGCACCAAAGCCTGATTCCGGAGATTCTGGGGGAGATATCTTCTTTACGGGCAAAACACCCCATGCGATACCCAAGCACTCCCCCACAATCTTCGCCATATAACCCCCACCCCTTAATATCCCAACTATCAGATCACCCGAAATACCTTCTTCCTTCAACTTCTCGCAAAGCTTTAAAGCTGCATCCTTTCTATCCTCAAACGTTGGCACCCTCTATTAACCTCATATATTCCTTATACATACACCTATCCTGAACCACTATTATGCCACGATCCAAGAGGGGTTTTACCGCCTCATCGTTCCTTATCCCCTCCTGTAGCCAAAAAACCTTAACATCCCCCCTCTCCTCGATCCTTTTCAAAACATCTTTAACCACCTCGGGTATAGCCTCACTTGGCCTGAAAACATCCACCCAATCTATCGGTTCGGGTATCTCGCTTACGGTTTTATAAGCCTTCCTACCCAAAATCTCATCAACCGTCGGATTTACCGGGATTATATTGTACTTCTTTCCTATAAAGAACCTTGGGACCTTATGGGCAGGTTTGTTCGGATCCTTTGAAAACCCCACAACCGCTATATTCCTGTATTTCAAAAAAAGCTCCTTTATTACCTCCTCGCTCGGATTCTGAATCATAAGGCGGTATTATAACCTTGCCAAAATATCCGCCACTCTTTCATCTAAACCTTTGGATATCAGCTCAACCCTGATCCCATCTGGATGTATGCATATATAACTACTTGAGAAACCCAGTGGATAATTTAATGCCCTTGCGAGATCCTCCGCAAATTTTTCGCTCTCCGCACTCGTATGGTAAAACCTCACGTATGGCTCCCCGTATCTTAGAAATATTATTTTTTTATACTTTGTCCTTGAAATTTTCATTGCGGTGTGAAACTGGGAAGGCTGGACGCTCATACCAAAGTGATAGAGCCTCCCCCCTATCCTGTTAATTATTTCCACCGCATCCCAAAATAGCCTTCCGTCCCCCAAAACCACCGCCCAATCTCCTTTTTTAGGGTTTTTTATCTTCTTGCCGAAATTCGTCGTCAAGTACCCCCTCGGTTGCGAATACTTCCCGAAAGACCTATATATATCCCTATCCTTTGCGAAGGTTTTCTTAGAAATTTCAAATATTGCATTTTTTAAAATTTCAGCCTCCTCAATTATCAAATTTTCATCCATCTCCTCCGCGAAAAATAGTTCGGTAAGGAGCTTTATTTTTGCCTTCCCCTTCAAAACCGTGAATTTTGACGGCAAAACCCTAAATTCCCTATTGGGGAACCTCCTCAAGAGCTCTCCTATGATCTCGTAAGCAAAATCGTAAGAGGGTGATACCGTTGTCCAAGATGTATATATCTCCGAATAAAACGGCGTTTCTTCCTCGCTCGCGTTATGGTGCAAACTTAAGAAAATTTCGGGCTTAAGCTTATCTACGATTTTTAACCTATCTTTTAGGGAAAGATAAATATCGTTGTACCGCGTTAGAAATACCTCAAAGTTTCCCTTCAGGTTTTCGTATAAAATTAGGGCGAGTTTCAAATTTATATCCTTTTCTGGAAATTTACCTTTCGTGGTTCCTAGGCTTTCTCCCCCATGCCCCGGATCTATCAGGATCCTCACCTCCCCTCTAAGATCTTCCTTATCCTTTCCACCGCTTTAAGAGCCTTCTCGTTTCTGGGATCAAGCTTTAGGACCTCTTGGAAAAAGAATAGCGCTTCCGTATAGTTCCCCTTTTGATATGCCTCAAGCCCCTTTAAATAAAGGTTTTCAACCACCCTTGGATCCGCTCTGGGAGTTCGTAATGTATCGCTTTCCTTCCTTACAGTCTCTCCCCTTCTATCCCTAACATAAACCGTATCCCTCACTATTACGGGTACCTGAATGTAAATTGGCACCTCTATCCTAACCGTATCTTTCTTATTTTCCGGTTTCAGTATTAAGGATAGTGCTAATTCAAATTTTGGGCTCTTCGAAAACCCCAAATGGGAAAAAACATAAAGGTTTTTCCACCTGTATCCAAGAAAGGTACCCAGAAGGGTATCAAAGGTTAAACCCAAATCAAAACCCTTAACGGAATACCCTCCAGCGAGTTTAAGGTAATAATCTGAATTCTTTCCAAAGAAGAAACCCATCCCCCCAAGAAAACTTTTATATCTTAAATTCCCGTTCAGATAAAACCCCTTTGTGCTTACCGCGGAAAATATCCATAAGTTTTCCAAATATCCCCCCAAACCCAAAAACGGGTCCAAATTATCCACCCCCAACCCAATTAATCCCTGATAAATTTTGAAATTTACAGCGTAAGACCTCTGGGAAGAGCTTAAGTAAAAGAATGTGTTTATTCTTTCCGTGTTGTATTGAAAAAAGGCACCGAGTTTTGGATTAAAAAATCCCGTTATTAGATTTAGGGATGGGAAAAGGTTAAAGCCCGCGAAAGGAAACATTACGTATATTTTAAGGCCTTACCAGAACCCTTTTCGTTATCCTACTCATGAACCTGAACTCACCGAAGGCATAACCCCAATCGAATATAACCCTATTCACATTCACAACCTCCAAATTTATCGGTCCCACATCGTAATAACAATCACCAGAGCTTTCCGGGATCCTAAACGAGACCTTAGGTGTGGTATCAAGGATCTCTTTATAACAGTAATAGTATCCCGCCGAGGTGTCCCTTCCTACCAGCCTTACCATATAGTAGTTCGCCCTGTACCCCCTATCCCACACTATGGTGTATGTTCTCCCAACATACAACGTATCTGGTAGTTGGTCTATCCAAAAGGTGTCGGAATTTGGGAAATAGAGAGTGTCTCGGATTAAGCTAAATCTAGGTTTTGACGGGAATACCCCGTTCAGTTTTAAAGTTTCCCTTGCCACCCCGTTTATTAAATTTGCGGCGCAAAATTTATATACCCTTCCCTCCCTAAATACCCTATCGTTGAGGCTATCGTCCCAGTTGAAGAAAGTGTATCTGTACTGTTTATCAAACTCCTCACTTTGGTTGAACTGATAAACCTTTCTATCCCTAAAGTCCCTTGAGCATGCGGTATCGGATGTATCTCCAACCACGAACCATACCACACCCCCTCTCATACCGTATCCGAGCTTATCCGAAGCCGAATAAACCGTATCAAAATAAACAATTGAAGTATCCAAGGTATCCGTCCAGATTTCCCCAAACCAAACGTAATCCCCAACCCTACTTTCCGGTAATTTGTACTTGCAGGAAAGCAGAAGGAAAATTAATAAGATCCGCCTCAATATTCCTCCTCCACCAGCTCTATCAAAACCCCTCCCGCGTACTTTGGATGAATGAAAGCTACCTTTCCCCTCACCCCCTCCATATCCTCCACCGCAAATACAAAACCCTCATTCTTCAGCCTCTCAACCTCCCTCCTCACCTCATCAACCTGCAAGGCTATATGGTGCAAGCCCCCTCCCCTCTTTTCTAAAAATTTATCAACCGTTGAATCCTTTTCTATGGGGGTTATTATCTCTACGGAGGAGTTCTCTATCCTAAAAATCGCGGTTTTTATCTTCTGATCTTCCAAAACCTTCTCGTAAAAGTTTGTTTTTAGGATCTTCTTGAACTTATCAAGGGTTTGTTCATAATCCTCGGGTTTTACCACGATGGCTATATGCGATATTTTCATCCATAAATTTTAAGCTTGAAGAGGCTCATTGATTGGGCGGTAGAACATCCGGTAAGCGTCGGGGTTTTGTTTTTTGCCCTGATCTCAACGAGCATTTATTCCATTGGAAGGCTAAAATTTGAGCTTTTCCCAAGAATATCCCTCCCCACATTTACGGTAATAACCGCATATCCCGGAGCATCGGTTTACGAAGTTGAAACAAACGTAACAAAACCTCTGGAAAAGGTTCTAAAAAATTTAAGCGGTGTAAGGGAAATATATTCGAGGAGCATTGACGAGTACTCGCAAATAACCGTATATTTCAACCCTAACACCAACCTATCAAAAGCCTTTGTTGATATGACGGATAAGATAAGGAGTGTTAAGCTCCCCGAAGGAACCCTCCCCCCATCCATCATACCCTTTGATCCCTCCGTGTTCCCCGTTATGACGGTTACCTTCTCGGAAGATGAACTTGTAAAAAGCCTATGGGTGGATAGGGTATCCACCCTTCAAGGTGTAGCCCTCGTTCCCCTATTGAAAACTTATGAGAATGTAATCTCCATAAGGGTTTATCCGGAAAAATTGGCATTCTTTGGTATAAGGCCCACCCAAATCTTTGGAGCCCTTTATGAGAAGAGGTTTTCTTTCCCTTTAGAAAAATCGGAGGTTTTGGGAAGCGGGAAGGTTGATCTCAGGGATATAGAAAACACCGTAGTAGGCGCAAAGGGAAATAGAGGGGTATTTTTATACGAAGTTGCCGAAGTAAAGATTGAAAGGGAAAATTACGAGGTTCTGCAGTTGAACAACGGTTTTCCCGTTATGGTTTCCCCTGTTTTTAAAACTTCGGATGCAAACGCTTATGAGGTTTCAAAGGGCCTTAAAAAGATCCTTGAGGAAATAAGGAGGGATGGGAGGTTAAAGTTTTGGATAGCGATGGATCAGGGTTTCATAATAGAAAAGGTGATTAAGGAGGCAATAAACTCCGCCGTAATAGGTGGGATTTTGGCTATAATTGTTGTGACATTATTCACGAAAAGCATAAGATTGTCCCTAATAATAGCCCTATCCATACCCCTATCCCTCTCTATAGCTCTCGTTATTATGGATTTCGCCGGATATGGCTTAAACGCTATGACATTGGCGGGTATAGCCCTTGCGGTGGGTATGCTCGTGGATAACGCGGTAGTAGTAAGCGAAAACATATTTAGGTACGTATCCTCGGGCTACGATCCAAGAACCGCATCAAAGGAGGCGACAAAGGAGGTGATAGGTCCGATAATTTCTTCTACAATAACCAGTATTATAGTCTTTGCGCCGGTCGTATATCTCTCGGGTTCAATAGGGGAAATATCAAGGAACGTCGCAATAGCCTTCGTTTCATCCCTTGCAGCTACCATATTGATCTCTACGATGATAACTCCCGCTTATGCCCAGTACATTCTGGCGGGTGTGAGGGGTTCGGCATTCGCGTTTGGAGAAAATTACAAAAAACTATTGATTTTTCTTAGAAAAAGGAAACTTCACCTCCCCATCTTTGTTCTTTTACTTTTGCCCTTAAGTTTGCTCTTCAAGATAGGGGGTGAGTTCATCCCAAGCCTCGATACAAATTTTATATTTTTGGACATAGAGCTCCCATCAAATACCCCATTTGAAAAGACCGCCCTTTATATGAAAAACGTAAGCAACCTATTATCAAAGATCCCCGAGATAGAAAACTACGCGGTTTTCGTAAGTGCTCCAAAGGATGTCCCAAAAGGAATAGTTGCATACGGGGGTGGGATAACGGAAACCTATAAGGGCCAAGCCTTTATAAGGTTAAAAGAGAGAACAAAGAGGAAAAGGGCTCAGTGGGAGATTGAAGAGATAATAAGGGAAAATCTCCCGGAATTTCCGGGTGCAAAAGTTCGTTTTCTCCCCGTTGAGAGGATCACTTTGTT
Source organism: Candidatus Caldipriscus sp. (assembly GCA_049414445.1). Lineage (GTDB taxonomy): Bacteria > Hydrothermota > Hydrothermia > LBFQ01 > LBFQ01 > Caldipriscus. The sequence continues at coordinate 22,447 of JBMSAP010000039.1, forward strand.
TGGTTTAAAGGGGAAATCGGTTTATATAACCTTTTGGGGGGATGATAGGGAGATCTTGGAAAATATAGCAAGGAGATTCGCCGAGGACCTTAAAAAAGTTAAGGGTTTGACAAACGTGGTCGTTGAGGTTCCCCCAAAAAAGGATGTGATACTTTACAAGTTTGACGAGCTCGCCAAGCTTTCATCCCTTCCCATATCGGACATAGAAAAGGATATATTTATCTTAAAATCAGATATTTCCGCCCTTGAGGTAGGAAATTTACCCGTAAAGCTAAGGTACGAAGGAGATATAAATTATCTCCCGGTATCTGGAAAAATGAGGTTTTACGCGGGGGATTTTTTAAAGGCGGAAACCCTGAAGGTACCTTCCGTTATGACTGGATACAACGGACTGCCATCTATAACCGTATCCGCGGATAGAACTTCACCAAACCTCCTAAGGATAGCTCTTGAAATTCAGGATATCCTAAAGGGCTATAGGCTTCCGAAGGGCTTTGGTTACACCCTTTCGGGGGAGATATACGAGCTGTTTGAAATGTTAAAGCAACTTACCTTGGCTGGAATTCTTGCGCTAATTTTGATATTCTCCGTTATGGTTTTGCATTTTGAATCCTTAAGACAACCCTTCTATATTTTTCTCAGCACCATATTTTCCCTTTCGGGTTCCCTCCTCTTCCTTTATATCTTTAACGTGACGCTTTCCATAGTTTCCCTTCTGGGAATTTTGATATCCTTCGGTGTTGTGGTAAATAACGGGATAGTTATGCTCAACTTGGCAAGAAGGGTCGGTATTCTGGAGGCTGCGAAAATAAGGCTTAGGCCCATACTTATAACCAACATAACATCCCTGATAGGGTTATTACCCCTAATATTCTTGAAGAGCGAGGGTTTTGAGTATAGGCAACCCGTTGCGGTTGCCCTCATGGGTGGTATGATCTTTGGGCTATTATACTCAACTTTAATCCTCCCCCTAATATACAAATTACCCCCTTATAATATCCGATATGGTCGAGACCCTTCTTGATTACTTCCAGCGCGGTGGAGGCGTAATGTGGGGCATCCTCGGAGTAGCCCTGATAGCCCTCGCTATATCCCTTGAGAGGATATATTCCCTCTTTATAAAGCTTAGGGCGAACCCCGTAAAGCTCGTTGAAAACACGATAAAGATCATAGAGGAAAAGGGAGTAAAGGAGGCGATAGATTACCTAAACAAGCAGAAAAACCCTGTTGCTAACGTTTTAGCCGCGGGACTTGAAAAGGCGGGCAAATCAAAGGTGGTAGTGGAAGAGGCTATGGAGAGGAGGGCGTCAAAGGAGCTCGCCTTTCTGGATCAAGGTATGATATACATATCCGCGGCGGTGACCCTTGCTCCCATAATGGGTTTCATGGGAACCGTAACGGGTATGATAAGGGCATTTGACGCTATAGCAAAGGCTGGAGAAGTGGAGCCCACGGTGGTTTCCGCAGGTATTTCGGAGGCCCTATTAACGACCGCTTTCGGTCTGATAGTTGCAGCTCCATTTGCCCTGCTATACAGCGTCTTTATGAGTAGAATAAACAGCTTCCAAAAGAAGATGGAGGAGGCATCAAACTATCTCTTGGAATACCTGCTTGAGAGTGGGGTGATAAGGGAAATGTAATATGGCGATATTTAAGAAAGTTCGGCTGGATGAAGAGGCGGAGATCCCAACCGCCTCCATGGCGGATATCGCTTTCTTGTTGATAATTTTCTTCATGACAACCACGAACTTTGCCAGGGAAAAGGGTTTGAAGTTTGTCCTACCAGAAAAGAGGGATCAACCTCAAGAGGTGAAGATAAAAAGCGAAAATCTCCTTAAGATATCCATAAACGATAAGGGGGAACTGTTCCTAAACGATGAGGAGGCAAGGTGGGAGAATTTGGAGAGGGAAGTGAAGTTTAGGCTGGAAAAGAATCCAAACCTAATAATACTTATAAGGACACACAGAGATGCCCCTTACGACTATATGATAAGGGCCTTTGATGCGGTAAAGGCCGCGGGAGGCAGAAAAGTGGGTTTGGGAATAATAGGAGGTGAGGGTTGAGAATAAAAAGGAGGAGAACCCTTAAGGCGGTGATACCCACCGCCTCTATGTCGGATATAGCCTTTCTCCTTATTATCTTCTTTATGACCGTAACGGTTTTCAGGAAAGCTAAGGGTTTGCCTGTACAGCTCCCTTACGCTAAAACCACAGAGAGGATCCTAAAACAGAGGGACCTTGCGTATATATGGATCTCAAAGGATGGAAAGGTGAGCGTTGACGACAATATAGTATCGCCCAAGAGGGTAGCCTTAATATTCAGGACAAAGGTAGCGGAGAACCCAGCCCTTATAACTTCCATAAAAGCGGACAAGGATGTTCCCTATAGGTATGTTCACGAGGTGATGGAGGCGCTTAGGGAGGCAAACGCCCTAAGGGTGGTATTTTCTACAAGGAGGGGAGGGTAATGTCCATAAAGTTCCTTGAAAGAATAAGGGCGCAAAATGCCCTCGAAGAGGAATATCCCAGGGATCTAAATCTCGCATTCACTGTGTCATTAATATTCTTTATTCTATTGTTCCTCTTCGGTAGGGGGTGCGCCGTTGAAGCTTATAAACCCAAAGCACAGCAGGAGGTTATGGGGGAGGAGATAAACATACAAGCCCAGCTTGAGGAACCTCCCCCTCCCCCACCAAAACTCCAAATATCCCTACCCGAAGAAATAATAGAAACTACTGAAGAAACCGCGGATACGATCCAAATAAGGGAAACGGTGAGCTTTGATGAGTTCGCACCTCCTCCACCGGCACCCACACAAACGGTATTTGAGGTTTACGAGGTTGACGAACCACCCCAAGTGATAGTTCAAGTACAGCCCGAGTATCCGGAGGTGGCAAGGAAAGCTGGGCTGGAGGGTAGGGTCATAGTGGCGGCGGTTGTGGATGAAAAGGGAAACGTCATTCAGGTTTCCATACACAGCAGTACCAACCCAATATTTAACGAGGCAGCCCTTGAGGCGGCAAAGAAGATGAAGTTTAAACCCGCAAGGCAAAAGGATATAGCGGTTAAGGTGAAGGTTTTGATACCCTTTGTGTTCAGGCTGACGAAATGAGGGGTTTGACACCCTTATAATATATAGATCGGGGTATGAAAATGAAGAGATTATTGCTTATTTTCTCCGCAATCTGGGCGGTTCCCTTGTTCGCCCAGTATGGTAAGATAGTGGGTAGGGTAACTAACGAAAAGGGAGAACCCCTACCCGCTGCTACGGTCAGGATAGTGGAAGGTCCTTCCAAGGGAGGGGCTTACGCTGACGAAAAAGGGTACTTCGTTATCCTCAGGCTTACCCCTGGAACGTATACCCTAGAGGCTAGCTATATAGGTTATAGACCCCAGAGGATCAAGAATGTCGTAGTTGAAAGCGATAGGACGACGGAGATCAGTTTCCGTCTCGTAGAAGAAGGTGTTGTCGTTAAAGAGGTTGTCGTAGAGGCGAAGGAACCCCCCGTAAGGAAAGATGTAACAGAAAGCAAGAGTACTATAAGGGGCGAGAATATAAGCAAGATCCCCGTTGCAACCCTTGAGCAGGCAATAGCCTTAAGCTCGGGCGTTAGGGTTACTGGAAGTGTGATCCAGGTTAGGGGAGGCCGTCCCGGGGAGGTATCGTACGTCGTAGACGGGGTTGAGGTCGTGAACCCATATACTGGCATTCAGCACATAAGCCTTCCCTTGAACGCCATTCAGGAGGCGAGCGTAAGTAAAGGTGGGTTTGGAGCGGAGTACGGAACCGCATCCTCGGGAGTGGTAACGGTCTCAACGAAGGAGGGCTCAAACAAGTACGAGTTTTCCCTTCAAACCTTCTCAAGCCTGGGTATGGGTGGATTCTTCAATACGAATGTGGGCGATCCTTACCTGAAGTACTTCACGAGGAAATATATGTTCGGTGGCTCAAAGTATAAGATCAGGGTTAGGGGGACGGGTGAGCTCATAAAGGGTGAGGAATATTACAGTAGGCTTATGGCATTTGATAGCGCGAGGGCGGAGATCTACAGGAGAAACTTTGCGGAATTTTCAAAGAAGGACCCCTTATTCAAAGATCTGGGTTATCCCAATGCGGTTAGGAACTTCTATACCTTCCCCTGGAGGGAGAACTACCTTAGGCCTATAATCGGATTCGGTGGCCCCTTACTTCCCTTCTACGACAACCTGAGGTTTTATTTCTCCTACGATTATACCAACACTCAAGGGACTTACCCAACACAAGGCACGAATCAGGGTTCCTATCAGGGTAAGATCTCATGGTTTGCTACGCCCCAGCTGAAGTTTTTCTTTGGGACCGTTGGAACAAAGTCAGGCTTTAGCGTCCTTGGTTATCCTCCAACCTTTAGGCTACTCTTGAACAGGATCCCCTATGCGGTTAGGGATGCTAAGCAGTACTCCTTCGGTATAAACTACGCCCCATCCGCAAAAAATTATTTGGAGTTTAGGTTGGGGTATTTCTCAACCAAGACCCGTTCCGTTTCCTTTATTGATGTCAATCAAAACGGTATAGCGGATTTTGCCGATAGGGATAACGACTTTTTGCCCGAAATAGATACGGGAATGCTTAGGCTTATAGGCAGTGCCCTAAACCCCATGTATATCCACGAGGTTAATCCGAACGGTTGGGTGGAGCTCAACGCCTTCTGGTGGGAAGCGGTACCCCAGGGTTATTATCCGACTTTTGTAAGGGGAACAAGTAGGCAAAACTACTATTTGGGCGTTGTAAGGGGTACTAACGATACCGTCCTCCTCGTTGTGGGAGATACGCTCTTTGACGGGAACGGGAACGCGGTGGATGTTGATACGGTGAAGGTCCAGAGGAGGTGCTATGTGCCATATCTCAAAAGAGATACTACCTGTGAAACTAAGTACGTATTTTCCAACATATTTACACCTACGCCATACACCTGGTATGGCAGGATACTGGATTTCGTTGATAACAACACCGTTTGGAGCGGAAGGGTTGATCTCCTCTCTCAGGATCCCTTCGGGCTTAGGGGACACGAATTTAAGACGGGCTTTGAATATTATAGGTATTACATATACCGCAGGAGCGTTGATTACGCTTCCGGCGGAAACATATACATGAATTATGTGGATGTGTCACCGACAAGGTTCGCGTATTACATAAGGGACAAGATGGAGTTTGAGGGCTTCATAGCGAACGTCGGTTTCAGGTTTGACTACTTTGACCCCAACGCTTGGTTCCCGAAGAACATAGAGGATCCCCTAAAATCCATTACGCTTGCCAAGCAAAGTTACGTTTTCACGAGGGATTCCGCCAAGTTTTACAACAGGGCAATTAGGGATACGTTCTTCCTTAAGGATCCCCAGAAGGCTCCCGCAAGCTGGTACATAAGCCCGAGGATCGGCATATCCCACCCCATATCCGAAAATCAGGTCCTTTACTTCACTTACGGGCACTACTTCCAGGTTCCAAACATGAGGTGGCTATACCAGAACCAGTTCTGGCTTATGACGGGCGCATTCAACGTGATAGGTAATCCCACCCTAAAACCCGAAAAAACCATATCCTACGAGGTGGGGATAAAGACCGCAATAACCCCATGGCTGATATTTGATATAACCGCCTTCTACAAGGACATAGCAGACCTCGTCCAAAGCAAGTGGATATACATAGGAAACACTGGACAGCAATATACCACCTTCGTTAATCAGGACTTTGGTTCCGTAAGGGGCATAGAAGTTAACCTAACCAAGACCTTCGGTGGAGGAGGAGGACTCCTTTCCCTCCTCACCCTGAACCTTTCTTACACCCTCCAATTTGCAAAGGCGAGCTTCTCAAGCCAGTTCTCATCTTACGTCCTAACCTGGTCCGGCATAGCCCCCGAATACTCCCAAGAGCAATACGTGGATTGGGATGAGAGGCACGTTATAAACGCGGTTGCAAGCTTTGATCTGCCCATCGTAAATTCCCAGATAACTCAAGGTTATGGGTTTGCATTTATATTCACCTATGGAAGTGGTACCCCTTGGTCTCCTCCCTTCAGGGATGCGAGGGACGTCCTTGAGAAGACGAATACCCTGAGGTTCCCAGCAAGGCCTAACTTGGACTTCAGGGCTTATAAGTCCTTCAATCTGGTGGGTGCGGATATTAGGTTCTTCGCGGATATATTCAACCTACTCAACCTAAAATACGAAACGGGTTATGCCGATCAAAACTATTATTACTACTTCGGAGATCCGGAGGGACCTTCAAAGAACCCGACGGTTTGGAACAGGGGACGTCTTACGAGGTACGGGGTTCAGATTACCTGGAGACAGAAATAAGGGGGTAGAAAATGAGGAGGTTATTACCTTTATTGCTTCTAATATCCTTACCCCTCTGGGGTAAGAGCAGGTTTCCCCAAAGGGCGGGGGACTTTAGGGCTTTGTCCGTAGCGGATGCCTGGAGGGTTTTGACCACGAATGAGGTTTGGACAACGCTGTCAAACTTCGGGCAACATGGGGATCCAAACTCGATCCTACCCAGCTACTCCTGGCCCGGTAACGCTCCCGGTCAAAATGTATATTATCTATGGGACGGTAGGATATGGCTTGCAGCCTTTGTAAACGGTGTAAAGTACGTCACCCATTACGATTACGGACAAAAAGAATGGGCGCCGAGTACGGATAACCTAGGTACGGGTTTCGCCTGGATAGGTCCCGATAAATCCTTTATGGACGTTGAGGCAAGGTACGATGACTGGAGAAGCAACCCAAGATACAGGAACGGACCAAACGGTCTAGGCATAAAAATAATAGAGAGGATAATGGGATGGCCCCAATACCCTTACTCTCAGATATACGTATACGAGCTGGGTGTAATTTATAACAAATCTGAGGCAACTATTTCCCCCGCTCCCGATACGCTAGAATTCTTCCTCGGTTGGCAATATGACGCCGATGTATGCGGTGCGGATAACAGTAACCCTCACATAGACGACCTCGTTTATTACGATGGCGCCCCGGAAGAATGCGCGATACTCTTCACCAAAAGATATAAGATGGGTTGGGAGGATAGTTTAACCGTTCTATCCGATACCACCATAAGCGGTCCGGATGGGATACCAGACGGATACATAATCTGGGGGGATGACCCTTGGGAGAAGGCTATAACCCAAGCGTATTATCGTGCTAGAAATATACCGGGACCGGATAGCTTTCCCCTTACGAGGAAGAAGAGGGATGGAAGCGGTGATACAACCGTTTATTACTATTATCTGATACCAAGGAACACATCCTTCATTTACGACGGAGATAACCCTGCGGAACCCGGGGACGACACTGGTGATAACGGCCTATGCCCGGGATACATAGGCATGATGCTCATATATGCCCCGCCCACATCAAACGATCTTACAGGCACAAATATCTCTTCCTCATGCTCCGGTATGACCTTGGCAAGGGCAATAGATCCAAGCGATAACATGAGGATTATCTATCCGAGGGCGCATCAGTGGTGGAACTGGGAGAGCGATCCGGGTGATGACGCCGCAAGGTTTGACTATATGGTGGGAGATCACCCGGCAACCAGGCCCTATAGATTCGCCCCTCATCCCTACGATATGGGCGCAACCGAGTTTGACTACAGGTTCCTACTTACAACCGGACCACATAAGATAGCGGATGGGGATACCCTTTGGTTCGTGGTTGCGGGCGCGGTAGGGTATGGACTGAACGGCGGTAAAGACAACGTATGGTTTGGTGGAAACTGGAAGATGGGATTGAGGCAGGCTATGGAGCAAGCTTTGAGGGCTTATTATACGGGATCCGAGGGTCATTGCGACCCCGCCCACCCTTGCGGTCCCAAAGATGCTCCCCACTGGCGTATCCCTGTTCCACCATCATCCCCATCTCTATCCTATAGCGCATCAGGGGATTCCGTCATCCTGATTTGGGATAAATCCCCAGAATACACGCCGGATCCGATAAAGAAGGAGATAGACTTCGCGGGGTACGCCATATACAGGGCCCCTTATGGTCCAAACTTCAAGGATAAGCCCTTGAAAATTTTGGTGGATGCAACAAAACCTTATAAAGACTCCGTTAAGAATTTCTGGAGGAACGTATATCCCGATGTACAAATAGAAGAAGTTAACTTTGCGGGAACCCAAAACTTTTATGTGGATAAAACTGCCCCCAAAGGTTTCCCGCTCTACTATGCGGTAACTGCCTTTGACTGGGAGCCTTCAATAAACGCCAGCCTTGAAAGTTCAAAGGATAACTACCTTAAGTATCCTACGGGTGCCCCGAGGCCCATATTCGTTGGAGGTGCCCCAGGTGGGGATGATTGGAAGAATAAGATAGTCGTAGCTCCCAACCCGCTCAAGGGATGGTCAAAGTGGTCCGCAACTAGGCAGACCCCCGAAATAAAGTTCTTCAACGTACCCGCGGGTGCCAGGATAGACATATACTCCGCAACGGGCGATCACATAATAACCCTCTACAACACCTCCCCATCATCGGGTATGGTCTCCTGGAACTTGCTGACAAACCAAAGGATGATGGTTTCCCCGGGTATATACTACTTCCGCGTTGTTGATAGCAGAGGAAACGATTACGTGGGTAAGTTTGTGATTTTGAGGTAGGAGGTGGAATATGATCCTGTTGATTTTGTCCCAAAGCGATAACCCCTTCGCGAAGGTGGGGGTTGTGGGTTCAAAGATATTGACGGTATATACCTCACCAAAGGTGGCATCCTTGGGTGAGGCGGCGGTGGTCCTCAAGTCCAACGACCCATTACTTATGATAAACAATCCCGCATCCGTAATATTTGCGAACAACAGGGCGGTGGGTATAGGCTTCCTCCCATACTGGGTCCAAACCTACGTCTCGAGCGTGGGATATGTCCATCCTATGAAGAGATATACTTTGGGCTTTTACCTGCACGGGGTATATTCGGGAGGATTTAAATATACGGAGATAGATGAGAGCGGGGGATACAGGGAACTTGGTACATTCAACTATACCGGCATGGTATTTGCGGGAGTTATAGGAGGGAGGCTAACGGATAAATTCTCCGTTGCCCTGGCACCCAAGCTTATGTACGAAGGTTTTGGGAGTTTCACGAACGTCTTGGCTGTTGCCATGGATGTGGGAACATTATACGAGACGGGATTTAGGGGGATAAACATAGGAATGAGCGTCCAGAACTTCGGATTTGACCCCAGACTCAGGGGCGATTACATAAGGTATACATATCAGGGTGGGGATATAGTTGCGGACACCTTACCCTATTCCCCTTATAAGCTACCCCTCACCTTCAAAGCTGGCATATCCCTTGATGTATTCAAAACCGCATACCATTCCCTCGTCGGTCTTATTGAAGTGAATCACCCAAGCGATAACGCGGAATCCTTCAACGTGGGCTTTAAATATTCCTATGCTGGGGACCTTGTTTATTTAGCTCTGGGAAAGAAGTTCAGGGGTGGATGGTGGGTCTCCCCTACGCACGACGAGCTATTCTCCGCGGGTTTCGGTATAAGCATCCTCGGTATCTCCTTTGACTATTCATACACGGTATATTACAGGATGCCCGATGTTAGCAGGTTCGGCTTTGTTTATACGTTTTAGGGGGTAGAAAATGAAAAGGTGGTTGTTTGTTTTGCCGTTTTTGGTGCCTGTATGGGGCTTTTCCGCCCCACCTACGGAGTACTATCTCCCCCAAATGAGGTACTCCTTCGCATGGGATATTTACAAAACTTCGGTTGATATAATAGATTCCACCGACGGAGCGTACATTGTGGTGTTTAGAAAGAACCTATATCCTTACAGGATCATAGATGTTGCAAACTTCAGGGACTTTCCCCCTACGGGTTGGAGCGCGGATCCCCAGTGGTTTAAGAAGCTCGAGATCTCCGGAAGTGAGGTCCTGTTCCCCGCGGTTGTTTATACTTATTCACCAGACACGGGTACATATTCTATGACGTCTTTACGTTTTAACCTCAATGAAACACAAACGGGCGACACCATAGTATTCTCTTACAAACTTACCGGATTACAAGCTTCCGACACTATAAAGTTCCTCGTGAGTAAAGACTCAATCTGCTGGGATGTCGCTGGGGTTCTAACATCATCGGATGTTACGCCGAATATTAGGGAGAAGAAGTTCGCAATACCATTGGCACCATTGGGAGGTTCCTGCTCAATATACGACAACGATCAGGTATATTTGAGGATCTCGTTTGTTGACAGATCAAACGAGCCTTCGGATACATCCAAGTATTTTGCCCTGTATAGCCTTTACGTATGGGGAAGGGTTTACAGGCCAAGAATACAGGATACCCTCACCGTTTCCCAGGCGAACAATATTATTAATGATATCAAAAACGCCTGGGCGGGGGTAAAGAACGCGATAGAAAACTTTATGGGTGTTAGCTCAAGCGAGAAGGTCATAATACTCGTGGGTCCGATCCATTCCTCCGATCCGGGAGATGGGCAGTTCCCGGATACGAGGATCCGCCCCCTCCTGGGCTTTTACGATCCCCTTGACATAAACGGAAAGCCGATAATATACCTAAATACCGCATGGAATTTATATTACTCCAACTTCCCAACCGCAGATCCGAATAGGATAGCTAAGCTCAGAAAATACTTGGCTTTCCAGTACGCAAGGTACATAGCTTACCTTGCGGATCCCTCGGAGGCGGACACCTCAAGATATCCCCTCTACCTCATAAATATGAACATTACCGCTAAGGCGAGCTGGATAGCCCACAAGGCTATGATTGCCAACTTTGACCCCGATGATTTCTACTCTTACGCCCGCGGTATTTTCAACGATAAGTATTATTCTTTTGGTGTCGGTACGGACGCGACTTACCTCTTCTCCACCGCGATACTTTATGACGGGAGGGTGCCGAGGGGTGAGGATATAGCGAAATTCACACTCTGGCTATCCTACCTTGAGGAGCTTACGAGCGAGAATGAGGTTAAAAACGCGATAAGGGAACGGGATGTCCTATTTATGTTCCTTCCGATTTTATCAACCTCCGTATTAAACCTCATATCCTCAAGGGGTAAAAAGTTCTATCAGGCTTATGAGGAGTTCGTGATGAAGATTTTCTCCGCGGGAAGACCGGATGTTCAGAGCATAAGCGGTTTCCCAACCTTCTCTAATCCCCTCCTTAAAAACACCCCCCTCGCACCATCTTTGCCAACCCTCTCTCTAAGATCCGCCACCTTAAGCCTATTCTCCTCAACCGCATATCTTGTATCCTCGGGAACTTGGATAACCTTTGACGGTAGAGATGGGAATAGGGCGTTCCGCGATACCATAACCGGTTGGAAGGTATATCTGATAGATACTGTCGCCAAGAGATACAATTCTTTAACCCTTGATGCAAGAAACAGGGGGTATTCCACGAGTTTGCCCACGTACGTCCTCATTATAAACTACGGCTCAAGTGGGAGTTATGTAATAGGAAACAGGGACACTACGGATCCTCAGGTTAAATCCCCAACTTTGACCTTCTTCACGGTTCAACCCAACTATGCCTTTAACAGGTACGTTGATGTATACGCTATGACCAGTGCTACCGCATATTACGATGCGGCAAGCGAGGGGGTTAGGGTGATTTTCTATCCGGATGATTCCGCAAGGTTCGGTTTCTCGGTTCTAACACTAAACAAGCTCGCCACAAACTTCTACGGTGCCAGCGCCTATCTAAGCTTCAAGGACTATATGGATAACCCATATTATGGACCGATAAGGTACAAGATCTATCGCCTCCAGAGCTTTGCGGGGTTTGACTACGTCTTGGGAACCGGTGTGGTTGATACGGGTACAATACAGAGCGTACGCTTGGGTAGGGAACTTGTTGAAGCTTATCCTTCGGTCCTGTTCATGAGGTCTTTAGCGGGAGAAAAGGAGATACTCGTGTTTAGGAACGCTGGAACTTTCAACTTCTCCTCGCCGATTGATGCGGAGGTGAAGGTTAAGGCGGATCTTGGAGATAAGGTTTTCGTATATAACGGCTTTGATTGGAAGGAGGTTGGGGGTTATTATAATCCCGAGAGAAAGGAGATCACCGCTTACATCTCATCCGCATATGGAATTTACGTGGGGAAGGATAAACCTTCCTCCACCCCTTCCTCATTTAAGGCTTTTGCGGACGGAAGCAGGATAAGGGTAATACTTCCATCACCCTCGGATATCAACCTTACAATATACGGAATGTCCGGAAGGAAGGTTAAGGAGATCAATTACAAAGATCTCCCTGCGGGCTCTTACGAGTTTGAACTGAACTTCTTACCCAAGGGCGTCTATATAGCTAGGGTGAAGGTGGGTAAAAACTTCGCAACGGTAAAGGTAATAAGGGGAGGTGAGAGATGAAAAGGATAATTCCCCTTATCCTCCTGATCGGGTTTATAGCGATATCTTGCAGGGACACTTCAAAGGCGCCAAAAGCCCTGGAAAAGGAATCCATGCTTGATAGGGCTTGGAATTATTACAAGGCAAACAAATGCGATTCCGCCTCCATCATCTTTGACAGCGTCGTCACGGAGATAGACCCAGCAGACCTTGAAGCCCATCTTGGTCTTGGACTTTCATATACTTGCTTGGGGTACTATGCGCAGGCCCATAGCGAATTTTCCCTGATATACTCTCCATATGTTGTACCGCAAGCTTGGGACCTAAACCTTTATGTGGATGCAAGCTACAGGGATACAATAGGGAGTACCTACGTCGCATCGCCAACCGCGCAATTTGTAAGCAGATATACTATTACCTTCTCTTCGCCGAGCCTTTTGATAATAGGTGGGCAGTGGAGGTTGGGTAAGATCTTAAGGGAAAACAACGTATTCCCATCCGACACCACGGATTACCTGTACCTTATAACCGAATACAACGAGATAAAGGTGAAACCGAAGGGAAGATATGAAAGGCTTATAACGGGTGACGATATATACGGATATACGGACGGTTTGGCTTACGTAGATAGCTTCATCGCGGTGGTGGGTGGAAAGCTAACCTTGATAGATACCATAGGTCCCGTCCTCTTTGTAAGTAGCAAAAATACGGCGGCAGGCAGGGCTCAGGATACGCCATACGTACATTCCTGGCTAAAGCACAACGACAGCGTATTCGTTGAAATGAAAGTAACCGCCTTTAAGGTTCCCAGGGGAGGTCTTGATGTTATACCTTGGTTGGCATTGGCTGCGGATGCTTACGCTTACTACGTTGAAGGTACTAACCTTGAGAGGGCAGCATCTTTGGCCCTTATAGCTTACTGGACGAGGAACCTTATATCTTCTTTCCCCTCAAGGCTTCAGAATATTCCCGGCTTGAGCGATGGAAATGAGAAGAAGGGTTTGGCGGCGGTTTATGCGCAGGCTAACTATAAGAGGGGTATGTTGGCGGGCTCGGTTTCTATGATAAGGGTGTTTGATCCGACGTGGCCTGCACTTTGGACTTATACCGCAAGGAGTAGGGCGGAGATAGATACCGCGGTTAGGTGGATGAGGCATGAGCCAAAATTTAGAGCTTTGGGCATTAAGATTGATTCGGTGTTTTATAGGAGATAAAAGGAGGTATGGCTATGATTGGGGTAATTTTAAGCGCCGTGCCTGTGGTACAGGTGCATAACTATAGGATAACGGGGAGGGTATCGCTAAGGGAAGCGGTACCCGACCTGAAGAGGGTGGACGTCGCGGAGTCCCCCTCACGCGGTTCGGGCTGGGTCCCCTTCCTCTTCACGGAGATATATCAAGACAGCGCCCCGAACCAGTACACCCACTGGGGTAACTCCCACAGGCCCCTCTTCCGCAACGGGGACTCAATATGCTTAGCCTTCCGTAGGATAGAAGCTTCCCCCGGAACGGGTCGTATAGGTGTCGCTTGGTCCTTCAACGGGGGTTCGACCTGGAACGTCAGGGGCAACATAAACTACGACGCGGGTTTGGCGGATGCGGGAGGAAGGTACCCCAACTGTGCAGGGTTTAACTCCGCCGGTGAGCCTGTGGTTGCATGGCCAGAGCTAAAACCCGGACCCGCTTGGGGTAAGAACTGCGTGGCGGTGGTTAAGCCCACAGGTCCCTTAGGCGCCTGCCAGACCGTAGATCCGGAATATGACTCAGTTTATCACAACATCGCGTGGAGGGTTGCAGGGGATATTTATGCGGTCGTTGGATTTACGACGAACGAAGCGATCGTGGGTTTCCTCTTTAATGCATCCACGGGAAACATGGTGCCGGGTAGCGAGGTCCTACTCAGGGATCCTTACCTTGCCGAAGATTTAGGCTTGTATGACCTCTCCATCAAGGGGGATACCCTTTATGTCGTTGGATACAACAGCGTGGAGGGAGATGGGATAGTTAAGATCTATTACGATGGCTCCTCCCTTGTAACAGATCCCGTTCCTCCTTCATTGGGTGGTTCTTCGGTGGTTGAAAGCCACGATATATGCTGTTGGACCCTGAGTATAGGCTCAAACAACTTTAACGCCCTTGGCTATGCCGCTTACAGCTTCACGATTGACAGGTTCGGAAGGGGATGGTCCGTATATGCGCTGAGAGATACCACCGTTCTTCGGGGCAGAAACCCCGGGCACATAATAGTGCATCATCGTTGGGATGACAACCGCCTTGTGATCTTTGCGCCTTGGACGGGAAGTGGGGTTGATTTCAACAATCCCGTCTATAACCCCAGGGTTACGGTGGATGAAACAAACCCGAGCAAGAGGGTCGTAAGCTGGATACAGTACGATAACAACCCCTTAGGTTGCGGAGGTTCCAACTTTGATAAGTCCATCTTCTACGCCGCCACATCCGACGGTGGTACCACTTGGGGTATAAATAGCGCCACAAACCCCGCCCACAGGGTGGACTTCCACTTCCCCGCAATAGACAGGGGTGCGAATTACACCTACTCCGGTGACGTTCTTACCGTAACTTACCTCAAGCCAAGGGATGGGGTAACCGACATCTATTGCAACGTAATAGCGGGTGGTGTCACCGTATCTTACGTCTACGTCGCCACGGAGATGGTTTCATACTCCAGCGGTTCTTCCGAGGATACAGTAATAGTTAGCGTGGGCGAGAGGGGTAACCTCTCCATAAGGGGTGAGGTGGAAATATACGATGTGAAGGGGTCTCTAGTTGCGAAGACAAAGGGTGATGGCATCCTAAACCTCAGGAAGGGTATCTACTTCATAAAAGCGAACGGGCGCGTGTATAAGGTCATAATAAGGTAAGAAAGTCTTAAATAACCTACGAGGGCCCCACCCGAAAGGGTGGGGCTTTTTTTATATTTCAACTACGCCCAGGGAAGGATATACGGAAAGGTCTTGCCCATCCTCACCGAATATTAAAAACTTCGCTATACCCGCCGCCCCTATCATAGCCCCGTTATCCGTGCAGTACTGGGTAAGGGAAAAGGAAACCCTTTCCCCGAGTTTCTCCCTGAGAACTTCCCTCAACCTTGAATTTAAAGCCACTCCACCAACCACCGCGAGTTTATCCACTCCCAGATCCTCCAAAGCCCTTAATGTGGTTTCCACTATGTTTTCCACTATAGCCTCTTGATAAGATGCCGCTATGTGTTTCAAGTTTTCGCTTATCCAATTTTCCCCCTTTTCCCTAAGCAAATTCATAAGGGATGTCTTTAAACCGCTGAAACTGAAGAAGTACCCCTTCCTCTTTATCCTCACCTTTGGGAATTTATGGAAGTTTCTATCCCCTTCCCTCGCGAGAATATCTATCTTTGCCCCTCCAGGATAGCCCAAGCCTAACATCCTTGCTCCTTTATCAAAAGCCTCCCCCGCCGCATCATCCAGCGTCCAACCAATATGTTCGTAATTATACCAGTCTTTCACCAAGACCAAATCCGTATGCCCACCGGAAACTATCAAGCATAAAAAGGGATGAGAGATCTCGGAGGACAGGTACGTGGAAAATATATGCCCTATCATATGGTTCACGCCTGCGAAGGGTTTTTTGTGAATTAACGCGAGGGTTTTTGCGAACTGTATCCCCACTATTAAAGATGCCGCAAGTCCGGGACCCTTCGTAGCGGAAAAAAGGTCTATTTCATCAAGGCTTATATCTGCTTCCTTCAGCGCCCTTTCAACGACCGGGTATATATACTCTATATGCGCCCTCGCCGCTATCTCCGGAACGACCCCCCCAAATCTCCCGTGCTCCACCTGAGATCTTACCACTAAAGATAAAACCCTGAATTTCCCATCTTTGTACTCCACAACGCTTGCGGAGGTTTCATCGCATGAGGTTTCTATCGCCAACGTCTTCATCTTAGCTTATATTCAAGGTCGGGTTTTATTGGGATTTCCCCGTGTGCGGTGATTATAACGTTCCTCCCCTTCAAAATTTCCGAGAGGATTAGCCTGGATCTTTCGTCCAAAGGTGAAAAGGGTTCATCAAGGAGTAATAAAGGTTTTTCCCTTGAAAGCTCTATACCTACCGAGAGTTTCACCCTTTCCCCCCTTGAATATGTCCTAACGGGCCTTTTCAGGATGTGTGAAATTCCCAAAATTTCCGCAAGATCCCCATTAAAGTCCCCAAAGAACCTCCAGTTATCGTACCCAGATAGATCCTCAAACAGAAACGTCTTATGCCCCACAAAACCAATTAAGCCCTTTATATTTTCCCTATAAGGGTCCTTCCCAAAAACCTTAACCTCCCCATCGGATGGTTTTATCAGACCCGATAAGATGCCCAAAAAGGTTGATTTTCCGGAACCGTTTGGTCCCCTTATCACACAAATTCCACCATCAAAATCAAAATGTCCTATCTCAAGCGCCAAAACCTTCCCGTAATATTTCCTTAAGTTTCTTACCCTTACGATTTCGGCAGGTACTTTTCTATAAACTCCCTCTTTATCCTTGTAAGCTCGCTCGTTGGGAACATTGCCAATAGCCTCCAACCTATCTCCAGTGTCTCCTCTATGCTCCTTGCCTTATTTCCCTGGTTTAACATCTCCTTCTCAAACCTTTCCGCAAACCTAAGGTATATCCTGTCTATTTCGCTAACCGCATCCTCCCCCACAATGGATACGAGCCTCCTTATCTCCTTCCCCCTAGCATAAGCTGCGAAGAGCTGATCCGCCCAGTTCCTATGATCCTCCCTTGTCTTACCCGGACCTATACCTAGGTTCATCAACCTTGAGAGGCTAGGTAGGGGGTCTATGGGGGGGAATATACCCGCGGAATGCAACTCCCTTGATAGTACTATCTGTCCCTCCGTTATATAACCCGTAAGGTCGGGTATGGGGTGGGTAATATCATCATCGGGCATAGTTAGGATGGGTATTTGGGTTACGGATCCCTTCCTGCCCTTTATCCTACCCGCCCTTTCATATATAGTGGCAAGGTCTGTGTACATATAGCCGGGATATCCCCTCCTTCCGGGCACCTCCTCCCTCGCCGCCCCTATCTCCCTTAGAGCCTCCGCGTAGTTGGTCATATCGGTCAATATAACGAGGACGTGATAATCAAGCTCAAAGGCGAAGTACTCCGCAACGGTTAAGGCGAACCTGGGTGTTAAGATCCTTTCTATGGTTGGGTCGCTTGCCAAGTTTATGAAGGCTATCAACCTACCGCTTGCCCCCATCTCCTCAAACTGCTGTTGGAAGTATGCGTACTCCCTCTGCGTTATACCCATAGCTCCGAATACCACGAGGAACTGCTCCCCCTCACCCCTCACCTGCGCGTTTCTCATTATGAAAGCGGCGATTTCGTTTGCGGGAAGCCCCGCACCCGAGAATATGGGCAACTTCTGCCCCCTAACTAAGGTGTTGAAACCATCTATGGAGGATATACCCGTTTGTATGAAGTCGGAGGGTTTGTTCCTCGCAACGGGGTTTATTGCGGAACCCACTATAGGAAGCCTCTTTTCGGGAACTATGGGGGGTAATCCGTCTATGGGTTCTCCCCTTCCGTTAAATATCCTACCCACCATATCCCTGGATACCCCTATCCTCACCACGTTATCCACCAACCTGATCTTTATGTTTGCCCTATCGAGCCCGAGCGTACCCTCAAGGACCTGAATTACCGCAAGATCCTCCGAAACCTCCAAAACCTGCCCGCCCCTCCTCGAACCGTCTGGAAGCTCTATCTCGACCAAGCTCGCATACGGAAGCTCCCTCGCCTTCTCAACTATTATCAAGGGTCCCGATATATATTTTGCCCCCAAATACTCCTTTACCGAAAGTTCCATAAGCTGGAAATTATACAACCGTATAATACCCTTTTATGAGAGAAATAACCGAAAGGGTGAAATTTAGGAAGGAGGGAGATATAGGGCTTTTCAGACTATTGGGGGACTTTGATATAGAAGATAGGGAGCCCCTGATAGTATATTTTGATGACAAGCTAAGGGAAGGTATCCGGAAGTTCATAATAGACCTTTCCGAAGCCACCTACATACCCTCCGCGATTTGGGGAGCCTTGATAACCATCCTCAAGCACGCTCGGGAAAACAATGGGGATGTTTACATAACGGGCCTCAACGGACAACCAGCAAAGGTCTTTCAGGTTATGTCCTTTGACAAGGTTTTCAAGACTTTTCCGGATATAAACGAGGCTTTAAAAAACATAAGGTAAAAATATGCCCCTAGTAATTAAAGAGGAGAAGATCAACGAAAGGGAGGATTCCCTCATCATCCACCTTGAAGGGGAGCTTGATACGTACAGCACCCCGGAATTCGTTGATTTCTTCAACAAGAAGGTGGAACAGGGGGTAAAGAGTTTCGTTATAGATCTATCCAACGTAAATTTTGTTAGTTCATCTGGTTGGGGGGCTCTATCTTACGCACTAAAGAAATGTAAAGAGAAGTCCGGAAATTTAGCCCTTTACAATCTTAAAGGGCAGGTGAAGAGGGTTTATAAGATAATGGGGTTTATTGCGATCCTAAGGGCATTTGATGATATAGATGAGGCTGTTAAGTTCGTCCTAAAGGGCAAATGAACATATGTTTCTTTGACCTTTCTACGGGCGGGAAATTGGATTGGGATAGCGTACTTTCAAGGGTAGAAAAGCATAGGGTAATATACGTGGGGGAGATCCACGACCTTAAAGCGTCCCATGATCTCCAGATGAAAGTAATAGATGCCCTTGTTAGTAGGGAGTATAAGGTTGCGGTTGCCCTTGAGATGTTCCAGCAAAACTATCAAAAATTCCTTGACGAATACATCGCGGGTAAGCTCTCGGAGGTTGAAATGCTTTACTTGACCGAGTGGCACAAGAATTGGGGGATGGATATTTCCCTCTACAGGGATATATGGAAGTACGCGAGGGAGAAGAGTTTGAAGCTTCTCGCGATAAACATCCCTACGGAGTTTAGGAAAAAGGTGAGGTATATGACATATTCCCAGATGAGGAAAACCCAATATTTGCCCCCGGATCTTCAGGAGCCGGATGAGGAATACATAAAATATTTCCGTAGGGCGTTGGGGGACCATAAGGGCTTGGATAAAGACTTTGATAGGATGCTTAGGGTTATGATCGCATGGGATGAGGGTATGGCATTCTCCATATCAAAATTTTTAAAGGAAAACCCAGAATATAAGGTGGTGGTTGTTGTGGGGTACGGGCATATATACGGTAGGTTCGGGATACCAAGTAGGGTGGAGAGGATGACGGGTGAGAGGGGTTTTGTTTTCATACCCCTATTAAACATAAAGGAGGACTTGGGAAATGGAGATGTTGGATATTGTTTCTAAACCTTCAAAGTTTTTAAAGCACTTTAAGGTTGATGTGGAAGGGGAACTTAAAGATTATGAGGATTGGTGGTTTGAGGAGGGTTTGAAGATTTCCGAAAATATTGACAGGTTAGGAACCCCACATCTTAGAATGTTTGACAGATTCGGAAAAAGGATAGACGAGATCCTTTACCCGAGGGAGTATTGGGATATGCTTTACGGGGGGTACAAGCTTGGGGTAGTGGCAGACCCAATAGAATCAGGAAATCTCCTCAAATTCTTCAAGATAGGTTATATAACTTCCTTCTTTATACCGTTTCCCTTTCCACCGCTATACCCATATACAAGTACGCACCCGAAGGGATAAGGGAAAAATATTTAAAGAGGATGTTGAGGAGGGATGAGGAGGTTTGGCAGGGGGCAACTTGGATGACGGAGGCGAAGGGAGGATCGGACCTTGGGAATAAAGCGCAGCTTGCGTTGGTGGCCACGAGGTTTAAGGGTGAGGGGAAGGGGGTTAGGAGCTTAGGCCTTTTCTTGCTTCCCAGATATAGGGAAAATGGGGAATTAAACTATTTCATAAGAAGGATTAAGGATAAAATAGGGACGAGATCGGTACCGACGGGGGAGGTTGAACTCAAAAATTCCCAAGCTTACCTTTTGGGCGATAAAAACAACGGGATATATACTATTCTTTCGGTAGCGTAGCCTTGGCCCAGAGGGCAATTTACGAAGCTTACATTTTCGCAAAGGAAAGGTTCGCCTTTGGAAGGAAAGTTTTAGAACATCCCTTAATGAAGAGGCAGTTTTATGATAGGATCTCCCTCATAATGAAGGCTTTTGCCCTGGCTTGGGAGAGCGCGATAATGCTAAATGGGGTCTTCTTGGAGAAACCGCCGTATTCAAACTTTTACCATGCCTTCAGGCTTTTGGCACATCTTGCAAAATTCTGGACCGCGGAAATCTCCGTTCAAACTTCAAAGTGGTCCATGGAGGTGAATGCTGGAATGGGGGTGCTTGGGGAATATGGGGTTGAGAGGCTCCTTAGGGAGGCTATGATATTGCCCATTTGGGAGGGAACTCCCCACAGGCAGGTCCTTGATGCGGTGGAGGTTATAGTAAAAAAGGACGCACACAAGCATCTTTACGAACACCTTAAGGATTATGACCCAGAGGGGGAAATTTCAAAAATCGGGGAGGAGATAAAGTCCCTTGAAGAAGAAAAGAGGGAAACTTTGGCGGATATTTACATATCACAGCTTGCGGAGAGGGTTTCCAACATCCTAATCAAAAAGTACCTTTCCTAAGGCTTTCCAGATATTCCGCCACCGCCTTGGGAACGAAGGGCCTTATATCCCCACCTAGGGAAAAGATCTCCTTTACGAAGGAGGATGAAAGGTAGGCAAATTGCTCTGAAGAAAGCAAAAATATGGTTTCCATCTCATCATAAAGTTTCTTATTTATCCAAGCCATCTTAAGCTCGTAATCGTAATCCGATACCGCCCTTAGACCCCTTATAACCGTCTTTATTCCCAGTTTCTTCAAAAAATCCACCAAAAGCCCCTCAAACTCCATTACACTTACGTTTTTTAGATAACTTACGCTTTCAATAATTAAATTTTTCCTCACATCAATTGGTAAAAGGGGTTCCTTATGCCTCGGATTCGCAACCGCTATTATCACATCATCAAATATCTTTGCCGCCCTTTCAACGATATCGAGGTGCCCTAACGTGAAAGGGTCAAAAGTTCCGGGATATACCGCCCTCTTTAACATCAGAAAACCTCCCCTCCTAGAGGTACATCCCTATCCGGACCTATTAAAACCACCCTTCCTTCTTCATCCGGAACTCCCAAAACCAAAACCTCGGATATTACCCCCGCTATGTTTTTGGGTTCAAGGTTGGTGGCGCATATCACCAGCCTTCCAATGAGATC
>JBMSAP010000040.1:0-2133 GCA_049414445.1 Candidatus Caldipriscus sp.
CTAAGGAGGTTCTGCTTGAGATATTGGAGGAGATGGAAAATTTTGAGGGCTTTGACAAAACCTTTAAGCCGATAGTATGGTTTGATGGGTTTGGTCCCCATGCCCTAATCTTCACGATAAGGTTCAAGGCTCTAAGTAGGCTTGATTGGAGAAATTGCGCCTCGGAGATAAGGCTTAGGGTGTATAATAGGTTCAAATGAAAAGGTTTTTACTTTTCCTAGGTCCCGTCCTTTTTATTTTCTCCTTTCTTCTTCCCCTTGAATGGAAGCTCTCCTTTTCTATAGGTTTAATTCTTTGGATGGGTGTATGGTGGGTGGGTGAGGTTTTACCGCTTTATGTCACCGCCTTACTTCCCCTTGTCCTGGCCCCACTCTTTGGGATATTGACCCCCCAAGAAGTTTCCGTAAATTACGCAAGACCCACTGTATTTCTATTCCTCGGGGGTTTTATCATAGCAAGGGCTCTGGAGAAGTATAACATACACCCTTATCTTACCCAAAGGCTCGTTAGGATCTTTGGAAGATCCGAAATTGGAGTTTTCTTGGGTGTTTCCCTTTCGGTTTATTTTTTATCAATGTGGATAAGCAACACATCGGCAACAGCGGTGGTTATACCCATGATATTATCCCTCGGAAGCTCCGGTATCCTGAAAGCTTTAGCTATAAGTTCCGCGTATTCTTCAAACATCGGTGGTATGGCAACCTTAGTGGGTACCCCGCCGAATATGGTATATACAGGGATTTTAAAAAGATTCGGTGAGAATATTACGTTCTTGGATTGGTTAAAGTTCGGACTTCCCTATTCCCTACTCCTTGAAATAGTCTTTATTTTGGTTGCGATTTTCGGTTTTAAACTATCGGGGAGAAAGTTAAACCTTCCCATTTCGGAGATCCGTTTGGATAAAAGGGGAAAAATCGTTGCCCTCGTTTTCCTTACAACCGCATTACTTTGGATGCTTTTACCCGTTATAAACGAAAAGTTAAAATTAAACATTGAAGACTCAACCGTTGCCATCGCCTTCGCGATTTTCCTATTTGTTTTCAAACTCGTTGAATGGGAAGACCTTAGGGATATACCCTGGGGTGCCCTTCTTCTATTTGGGGGAGGTTTTGCCCTTTCGGATATTATCATAAAAACAGGATTTTCCGATTTCGTTGTGAAAAACTTTCAGATTTTTGAAGGATTTCCAAGTTTGTTTTTGATTGGGATTTGGGCGGTTTTTGTTTTAGCTTTAACGGAGTTTGCCTCAAACACAGCGGTTGCGAATGTTCTTGTGCCAATAGCGTACACCTTTGCAAAGGGGACAAACCTTGACCCTTCGGCTTTGGCTGCGGTGGTTGCAATATCCTCATCCGGTGCCTTTATGCTTCCGGTCGCTACACCCCCCAATATGCTCGTTTATTCCTTCGGACTTGTAAGCTTGAGGGATCTCTTGAGTTTCGGGCTAATTATGAACATCCTCGCCCTTATCCTGAACATCATAATAACCTACAACTTCGCACCATAAGGGTATCACCCTCTCGGGTAGGTGGTTATTTACAACGTAAAGGTATGCCCTTTCCGTAATGTCGGAAAACTTACCAAAATCCTCCTCAAGATCCCTTATCACCCTCTCCGCCTCGTCAAGGTCCTTAACCTTTACCCCCAAACCCTTAGATATTAAACCGTCCGGATCCGCATCAAAGGTTATCACTAAGGTTTTGTAGTACCAACTTTCCAGGAACGTATTCGGAAATCCCTCCTCCTTTGATGTGTTTATATAAGCCTTGGAAGTGGCGATTATTTTAACGGTTTCCTCGTATGGAAGCTCCCCGAAAACCTTAAGGTTTTCCAACCCCACAATTAAATTCCTATACCTCTCCGGTATCCTCCCCACAAGGTAAAAATTAACACCCCTAACCCTCTTCACCAAATCTAAAAAGAGTTCAACCCTCTTTATCTCCCTGAGGTTCCCCACCCAACATACCCCCTCCTTCTTGGAAAAATCCACATATAAAGGTTCAAAGAGGGAAGGAAGCTTCTTTGGATCCTTGAAGTAAATCCTCCTTACTATTTCCCTTTGCTTCTCGTTTTGCACGATCACGGTTTTTGCAAATAGTATCCCAAGGAATGCGAAGATGTCCAGAATAAGGG
>JBMSAP010000041.1:0-3577 GCA_049414445.1 Candidatus Caldipriscus sp.
TACGAATTTAAAGCTGGCAATATTTGAGGATGGGAAGTTAAAATTTTTGGTGATCTCATCTTATGCTTTTTTGGAAAGGTTAATGGTCCCGGATTACGATGTTGGGATTTTGGTTTCAACGGTGAAGAGTTTAAATCCCATGCTTTTAAGGATCTTCCCGGGGCTTTTCGTACTATCGCCAAAAGAACTCAAAATAAAGAGCGAATATTCCTTGGATCTTGTGGGTGCGGATAGGATAGCGGGCTGTTATCCTTTTATAAGATCGGGAAGGGATGCGATAATTGTAATTTCAGGAACCTCAATTACCATAAACGTGGTAAAAAAGGGGGTTTTTTATGGGGGACTTATCCTTCCACCATTTTCCAATATAAGGAGGGCTTACGGGATCCTGGCAATAGAGAAGATCAGGGGGGATACGGAAAGGGCGATAAATAGCGCAATTGAGGGTATGTTTAATGGGGGCTTAGAAACCCTTGTTGGGGAACTTAAGAAAACCTACAAAATAAACCAAGTTTTTGTCTCCGGCGACCTACCATATAAAATCAGGGGGGCAAAGAGGATAGAATATCCCGTAATTTTCGGTGCTTATCAATTACTTTTGGATACTTTAGAATACCCACTATGGTGAAGGTTGTGGAAAAGGCGGATGCGGATATAGTGGTAAGGTTTGAAAGGGAAGGAAAACCGTTCTTTAAAGGGAAAACCTTGCATTTCCCGATAAAAAACATCGGCAATAAGCCCCTTGATTATAGATGGAGCATAGCGGATGCCCTTGAGCTTGTAAAAAGCCTTGGGGCAAAATCCGTATTTTTCAAAAAACCACAGTTCGTATCAAGGAAAGAGTGGTACCGTTTCTTCTACGAAGGATTGCTTTTGGCGGATTATGAGTTTTCAGAGTATAAAACAAAGAAAGAGGAAAAGCCCGAGATCTTTTTCCAAGGTAAGGAGGAAGAGGAAACAAGAATCGCGGAAATTTACGCCAAAGCAACAAACTTCACGAGGGATTTGGTAAATACACCACCAAATATAGCTACGCCCAAGTTCTTGGCGGATAAGGCGGTGGAAATATCAAAGAAATATAACTTTGAGGTGAAGGTTTATGAGAAGAAGGAAATTGAGAGGATGGGTATGAACGCCTTTCTTGCGGTTAACTGGGGAAGTACAAAAGAGCCTTATTTTGTTCATATGACTTACAGGCCAAGAGAGCCAAAGGGGAAAATAGTTTTAGTTGGGAAAGCCTTAACTTTTGACAGTGGTGGGCTTTCTATAAAAACAGCTGAGGATATGATGACGATGAAGATAGACAAGAGTGGGGCTTGTGCAATTTTGGGAACATTTGTGGGTTTGGGGGAATTGGGTTCGGATTACGAGGTTCATGGGATATTCGCCGCAACGGAAAATATGCCTGATGGGAACGCGGTCAGGCCAGGGGATATCGTTAAAACTTACTCCGGGAAGACGGTGGAGATCCTGAACACGGACGCGGAGGGGAGGCTAACCCTCGCGGATGCGCTTTCTTACGCATCCGAGCTCTCATCGGATTATCTTATAGATTTGGCAACTTTGACGGGGGCGGCGGTTGTGGCGCTCGGGGAATTTACCGCCGCGCTATTTTCAAACGATGAAAATTTGGCAAAGGGTATATTAAAGGCTGGGTATTTTGCGGGGGAGAGGTTTTGGAGGATGCCCCTTGATGATCCATTTATATACGAGAAATTAAAAACGTACGATGCGGATATTAAAAACTCCGCCCTCGATAGATGGGGAGGAGCCATATATGCCGCCCTTTTCTTGAAGGAATTCGTAAAAGAGGGGATAAAGTGGGCGCATATAGATCTTGCGGGACCCGTTTTTAACTCTAAGAGGTGGGCTTATAATCCGGTTGGTGCCACGGGTTTTGCGGTGAGGACTATGCTAAATTTTATAACGGGGAGGTGAGTATGGAAAGGGAAAATATTGTAAAGATTTTGGAAGAATACGCGGGGAAGTTTAAAGAAGGTGAAAGGGTGGCTTTAAAGGATGTACAACCGCTTGTGGATGTGTTAAAGAAATTAGCTGAAGGAGGTAAGGGTGATGTTGGTTTTTATGCGAAGTGGGTGCTATCTATGATGGATGCGGGGAAGATAGATGCGGATATAAGGAGGTACCTACTCAAGATCGCAAATATGTTAAAATGAATACTGGGAAAACCATGAAGAGAATTGAGATAAGGGTTTTCGGTTTTGTTCAGGGGGTGGGTTTTAGGGCGTATACGAGGAAGAGGGCTTTAGAGTTGAATTTAAAGGGTTTTGCTAGGAACGAAAGGGATGGTTCGGTTTACATAGTGGCGGAGGGCGAGGAGGAGAATTTGATAAGGCTACTTGAGGCGGTCAAAAAAGGTCCGGGTAAGGTTGAAAGTGTAGAGTACAAAATTACGGAAGCTACAGGGGAATTTAAGGAATTTGATATACTTTAAACGTACTCAAGCCAACCGTACCTATCCTCCTTCTTACCCGTTGCTATTCCTACATACTCTTCCCTGAGCCTTAACGTCACCTCCCCAGGCTCACCTTTACCTATAGGAATTCCATCAACGCTCCTTATTGGGGTGACTTCCGCGGCGGTTCCCGTAAAGAATATCTCGTCCGCCACGTAAAGCATCTCCCTCGGGATCATAGTTTCTATTACTTCGTATCCCAAGTCCTTAGCTATGGTTATTATTGAATCCCTGGTAATTCCGGGCAATATTGATGCATAGATGGGGGGTGTGTATATTTTTACGTTTTTCCCCTCGTACTTAACGACGAATATGTTTTCCCCCGCACCTTCGGATACATAACCCTCAGCGTTCAATTGGATGCTTTCAACCGGAAACCTTAAATTTGATACATCCGCCAACTCTCCCTCTTCGCTTGCCTTCTTTAGGGCGAGCTTATCCTTATAATCCGTCAAAACCACCGTAAGCTCCGCCTCCATTTTTGCAAGCTGAGAGTTGGCATAGTTCGCAACACCCTTGGCAAAGGCGGGTACGGTATTTGGCGCTATCCTAGCCCAGGAAGAGGTTATAACATCCGCCCCTTCCTTTATAGCCTTTTCACCAAGGTAATCGTCCCAAAGGAAGGCCGCTATGAAATATTCGGTTGGGTTCTTCAAGGGATTTACACCCAAGGGGGGTTGTATGACGGGGTCATTCGGCTCTTCCGAGATAAAGCCTCTGAATATTACGGGTCTTATATATACGAAAGGGTTCTTCATCCTCCCTTCAGCCTTAACCTTATCAAGGACATTTTGCAGGTCGTTTTTCCTTATTAGTTCCTTCGTTATTTCCATAAACCCTTCCTCGTCAATATCCACAAACATCCTATAAATCTTTGCTGAGTTTATGAGTCTCCTGTAATGGTCCTTACCCCTAAATATTGCTGTACCATTATCCGTCCTATATCCCCTTATCCCCTCAAAAACCCCACTCGCATAGTGTATTACGTGGGAAAGGACGTGTATTGTCGCCTCCTCCCAAGGAATAAAACCCTTCTTCGAGAAAGTGTTCATATAAATGTACCTTGTTGCCATCGCAGGTATTTTACGGGTGAAACTCTAA
>JBMSAP010000042.1:0-5985 GCA_049414445.1 Candidatus Caldipriscus sp.
GGCTTCCGTCGCCGCCCCCACGTATATTACCGCAACGCCTCCGGAGAGTTTTGCCAACCTCTCCTGGAGCTTCTCCCTGTCGTAATCGCTCTTGGTTTCTTTGATCTGCTCCTTAATTTGCTTTATCCTTCCTTCTATCTCTTCCTTCCTTCCCGCCCCTTCGATTATTGTGGTATTCTCCTTATTTACTATCACCTTCTTTGCCCTACCGAGGTCCTCAAGCCTTGCGTTTTCAAGCTTCATTCCGGTTTCCTCGGAGATCACAACACCACCCGTGAGAATGGCGATATCCCTCAGCATCTCCTTCCTTCTCTCACCGTAGCCGGGCGCCTTAACCGCCGCAACCTGTAGGACACCCCTGAGCTTGTTCACAACCAACGTGGCAAGCGCCTCTCCCTCAACATCCTCCGCTATTATGAGCAAGGGCTTACCGGTTTGGAGGACCCTTTCAAGGACGGGCAAAAGTTCCCTGATTGAGGAGAGTTTCTTGTCGGTTATGAGGATGTAAGGCTCTTCAAGAACCGCCTCCATCTTGTCGGGGTTCGTGACGAAGTAGGGGGAGAGATAACCCCTATCAAACTGATAACCGTTTACAACATCCACATATGTTTCCGTGGATTTACCCTCCTCTATGGTGATAACGCCGTCCTTGCCCACCTTCTCCATAGCCTCCGCTATCTTCTTACCGATCTCGGGATCATTGTTCGCGGATATGGTTGCCACCTGTTCTATCTCCCTCGTGTCGCTTACCTGCTTGGAGAGCTTCTTTAGCTCCTCAACCACGACCTCCACCGCCTTATCTATCCCCCTCTTCACCTCAACGGGATTGGCTCCGGTGGCGATCATCTTAAGGCCCTCACGGAAGATAGCTTCCGCTAGGACGGTTGCGGTTGTAGTTCCGTCTCCCGCGACGTCCGCGGTCTTGGAAGCTACCTCCCTAACGAGCTGGGCACCGACGTTCTCGTAAGGATCTTTGAGATCTATCTCCTTCGCCACCGTAACTCCATCCTTCGTGATGACGGGGATTCCGAACTTCTTCTCAAGTATTACGTTCCTTCCCGCAGGTCCCAGCGTTACCTTAACCGCCTTGGCAAGCTTTTCAACTCCAGCTAGAATGCTCCTTCTAGCTTCATCGGTATATTTAATATCCTTTGCCGCCATGTTCCACCTCCTTTTTACTCCTCAACCACAGCGAGTATATCGTCCTCGCGCATTATCAGGTACTCTTCCCCTCCAATCTTAACTTCGCTTCCCGCGTACTTGGCAAATATCACCCTATCTCCCACCTTCACCTCCATGGGGATCCTATTTCCCTTCTCGTCAAGCCTACCCGGACCAACCGCCACAACGATCCCCTTTTGGGGTTTCTCCTTGGCGGTGTCCGGGATTATGATGCCAGCAGGGGTCTTAGCCTCTTCCTCCTCAAGCCTCTTTACCACTACCCTATCCGCCAGGGGTTTGATCTTAACATCAAGCCTGATTTCCGCCATAGCTTCACCTCCTTTTTAACTTATGTTAACCAAACCACTCAATAATGCCAAAATTCCCCCCCCTTTGTCAAGTTATACCCATACACACCCATTGACACACGAATTTAAGCTTGAAATGAAGAAGGAGGACAAAGGAAAACTCATAAAGCTGATGCGTAAGCAATCTTCAGCCATCCGGGTGGCATACAACATGCTAAGGGATTTGGAAAAAGAGAAAACAAAAAACCCTTATGCCCAAATATACCAGAGAATAAGAAAGCTATTTCCTAAGTCGCTGACCAAATACATTGATTCAAAAGGGTAGCCTTCCTTTTCCCTATTGAAGCCTATATTGGTGGAAGGGGTGTGGGATAGGGTGAAAAATTGGAGGGACGTCCCGATGAGGGATTTTTTAGAACAGCCTCAGTTATACCCACCCCTCCCAGCTTATATCCCCCAAAGACCTTACGTATTCCACGGTTTCCCTCACGCCCTCCTCAAAGGACCACTTGGGTTCCCAACCCAAAACCCTTTCGGCCTTTGAATTATCCGCTATTAGGTTAAAAACCTCCGCCTTTTTTGGACGTTTGAATTTTTCTTCCACCTCAACATTCAAATTCTTCCCCAAAACCTTTGATACCACCTCCACCACCTCCATCACGGAAAAACTTCTCCCAGTTCCAAGGTTTATCTCATCCCCTCCCTCCGTCTCCTTTTCAAGCGCCAAAAGGATCCCCTCCACTGTATCCTTAACGTAAGTAAAGTCCCTTTTAGGCTCCAAGTTTCCAAGCTTAACCTTTTCCGACCTTAGTCCTTGATATATTATCCAAGGTATTAGCGCCCTAATGGATTGCCTGGGTCCGAAAGTGTTAAAGGGTCTTAATATTAAGGTGTTTAGATCGTATGTGTAAAAGAAGCTTTTGACCATGGCATCCGCGCCGACCTTTGATGCGGAGTATGGGGATTTCGGGATCCTCAAGGAATCCTCGTTTAGTGGTTCATCGTTTCCCCCAAAGATTTCGCTCGTTGAAGTATAAACGAACTTTGATATTCCGCATTCAACGCTCGCCTTCAATATGTTCGTAGTTCCAACCACGTTGTTCATGGCAAAATCTATGGGGTTTTGGAAGGAATATGGGACGGAGATCTGAGCAGCAAGGTGTATTACATAATCCACCCCTTTAACCGCCCTCAAAACCGATGTATAGTCCCTAATATCTCCCCAAAATATCTCAATATCCTTCAGTTTTTCGCCCAAAAACCTCAAGTTCCCAACATAACCCGTAGAGTTATACCTCAGGAACACCCTAACGGAATATCCCCAATCAAGGGCGGATTCTACGGTATGGGAACCCATGAAACCGCTCGCACCGGTTATCAAAACCTTCTTCATTCCCTTTTAAGGGCGGATATTTGCGCCTGTAAATTTGTAAGGAAGGCATGTAAGGGTTGCCTGAGCTCGTACTTTCTGTAAATTTCCTCAAAGATAACCTCCTTTATCCTCTCCCAATCATCCCCAAATTTATCAATAAGTCCCCTCAGAAATTCCGCATACCAAAGGGTAGTTTCGTAAGAGTTTCTCAAATACTCCCTCACATTTTCCCTACCAAATATCAACATTTCATGGGGAAGACCAAGGGCATCTATCTCTAAATCTGAGATAAATAGGAGGCTTTTAATGTAATCGGAATAGCTTGATAGAAATTGGGGAAGTACGAAGGTGTTTTTGTAATTCGGAACCCCCGTGGATTCTCCGACTATTGCTATCCTTTCGGGTTCTATTAAGAAGGTGACGGAATCTTTTGTGTGCCCAGGGGTGTAATAAACCGTTATTGTGTGATGTTTTAGATCTATCATCTGACCATCTTCAAGGGGTAAAAATTCAAAGGGTTCAAATTTGTAGCTTTCATCGGAAAAATTTAAAAGTTCCATCTCCTTCTTATTCAGCTCATTTATCAAAGTTAAAGCCTTTTCGCTTGAAAGTACCTTTTCAAGGTATGGATGGGCGAAGATCTGTGGGCTTTGGGACTTTAAAATGTAGGGAAGCCCACCAAGGTGGTCGTAATGCGAATGCGTTAATAGAAGCATCCTCAACCTTATCCCCTTCTCCTTTAGATATTCGCTTATCTTCTTTCCCCAAAATCCCGTTCCGGTGTCTATAAGAACATCCTCAACGAGATAAACAAAGGCGTAGGGACCCCCAATGATAAATATTCCACCAAACTCCCCTTCGGAAAAATCCAAGTCCCTCATTTCAGAAGTTCAAGTCTATGTCATATTCTAACCTGTAAAGAACCTTAACGCCTTCAAAATCAACCTGGCTAGATCCAAACAGATCCTTCAGGTTTTCCAAAACCCCTTTCTCCTTCGGATATACCACGATCTCGTAATCCTCAAGTTTTGCAATGTTCTTAACGAAATCTATGGCATCAAGGAGACCACCGAATTCGTCCGCGAGCCCAATTTTAACCGCATCAACACCACTCCAAACCCTACCCTGAGCCAAAGAATGTACGGAATCTTCCGACATTTTCCTACCCTTTGCCACGTGCCTTACGAACCTCCAATAGAAGTAATCCACCATTTCTTGAGCCCTTTTAAGCTCCAAGGAATCCATCTCCCTCCAAGGTGAAAATGCGTCGGAATGTGGATAAAGCTTCACCACTTCCCTCCTCATACCCAGCTTTGAATAGAAACCACCCAGGACTAACTTTAAACCAAATACCCCTATGGAACCGGTTATTGTCCTCTCATCAACGAATATCTTCCTTGCGGGGGCGGAAATATAATAACCTCCGGATGCCGCAACCCTTCCCATTGATACAACAACGGGTTTCTCTTTATCCGTTAATGCTATTTCCCTAGCCATTATGTCGGATGCGAGGCCACTTCCACCCGGCGAATTCACCCTTATTACAACCCCCTTAATATCCTTATCCTTCCTTATCTCCTCAAAGATCTTCCTTACGGTTTTGCTCCCTATGGTTTTCCCGCCTATTATCGGCAGAGGATTATAAGAACTTTCCCCATCCACTATGCCACCCTCAAGGAAAACCAAGGCAATTTTCGCCTTCCCTTCCCTCCAAGCCCTTCTATCTACCTCATCCTTCTTGTAATTTCTACCCTTAACTATCTTCTTAACTTCGTCGTAATAAACTATGCTATCAACAAGCCCAAACCTTAAAGCCTCCTCCGCCGAAAGATAACCGAAGTTCCTTATTATATTTTCAAGGGAATCCCTGCTTATATTTCTCCCCTTTGAAACCTTCTCAAGCCAAACCTCCCAAGTGCTTTCCAAAAGCCTCCTTATCTGCTCCCTGTTCGCAGAGGATAGGGTATCCTGTATTAAAGGTTCAACCGCGGACTTGTACTTCCCCGCCCTAAATACCTGAACCTTTATACCGAGTTTATCCAATGTCCCCTTCAAAAACCCAACTTCCGCATATGGACCCAAAAGCTCTATTTCCCCCTCCGGAGGAATATAAACTTTCCCAACGGATGCAACGTAATAAGCCCTTAAAGAATAACCTTCCGCAAAGGATATTACCTCTTTTCCTTTCTCCTTAGCGTATTCTAAAACCTTCCTAAGCTCATCCGCCTGAGCGGAGGATAAACCGAAGTTCGTAAGATCCAAAAATATCACCTTTACCCTCGGATCTTCCACCGCGTCCTTTATTGAGCTTATAAAATCGTAAAATTTCTTCCCCTTTCCGAGAAATCCCACCCTACCATCTTCAGAGTAAGAGGAAACCTCAACCTCATACTTTAGATTCTTTCCCAAAACCCTTTTCGTGAATTGTTTATCGGAAATTAAAAGTCCGAGGGAAGCCCTTGGGTTCTTCAAAGGTGAGAAGGCACCAAAGCGTAGTACGGAATATGAAAGTTCAAAGCCCCCGAAAATCTCCCCCTTTTCGTTTATCTCTCCCCTTATCCCAAGATACGGAAAAACCTGCAAATGCGCCCCAATTTTCCAAGATAGGGAATCGTAAGAAGCCTTCTCAAGATTGTAAATGTCCGCGTATAGGGTTATGTATTCCTTATATGGTCTTAAGCCCAAGCCCGCGGAAAACTTCGCCCTTCCGCCCAAATCTACCCTTCCACCTAAGGAGAGGAATCGGTAATTCCTAAAGAGGAAACCGAGGAAGTAGTTCCTTGAGGTAATATCGTACCCCGCCCCCAAATATGCTCCTCCAATGCTTACTCCCGAAGCCAAGCCGTAAAAATTTTCCCTCCCAATTCTAAAAAAATATCCACCGAGGTTATAAAGGGATAGGTAGGTTCCGTATATGTTCTCCGAGTAAATTAAGCCAACTTCTCTTCCCCCCTGCCCCAAGGATGCAGGGTTTTGAAGGAAATTCCCTTTATAAGCTAACGCAATGGAAGAAAGTTCAAAGAATGGGTAAAGCATGAAGTGGAGCGGAGGGGACTTGAACCCCCGACCCCCTGGTTGCAAACCAGGTGCTCTCCCGCTGAGCTACCGCCCCAAGTTCTCTATTCTAAGGTTGAGATTGACATA
>JBMSAP010000043.1:0-3952 GCA_049414445.1 Candidatus Caldipriscus sp.
TCTCCCATAGAATGAACCCTCGTAATAGCCAAGCAAAAACAAAAACCGCAAGGTATTTTTATCGGTTTGTCCCAATCCCAAATTTTTAAGCTCTTGCGGAGGGTTTCCCAATTCAAATGGCACATACTCTTTAAGTTTTTCCCACACAGGGACGATCTCCTCTAACCCATTTTTAAGAAACTTATATTTTATTTTTTCAAACCCACCCTCTTTAAAGCTCTCGTAATCCTCCACCCTGCCCTTCAAAAAGCCCAACTTAAAGGCAAACTCAAAAACATCGCCGAGGATTGTAATTCTGGGGTTCGCCATAGTTAGAAATTTTAAGGTTCATATCATCGTTATAATACCCGCCTCATGCACGTTCGTATGCTGAAAGTTGATGTTGCCTTACCCAAAAACAGATGGAAGGATCTATTAGATCTTATCGCAAGGTTGGGGTTTTTCCACCCGGAAGAGTACAAGGGTGAAAACAAGGCGGTTTTGGATGATAAAGAGGAGGAGTTGAGGGGTAAGGCTAAGATGGTTTTAACCTTTATACGTGAAATTGAGGAGTTTTTTGGGAAGTTGGAAGGTTTGCCCAACAGGGAAGAGCTGAACTTTGAAGAGGTTAAGAAAATTAGGGATGGGCTGATGACGTTGGTTAGGGATATAAACGGTTTTGAGGAGGAGCTTAGAAAGCTTATGGATTATTATGAGATAGCGGAGGAGATGGGGAAATTGGGTGGGGAAGGGTTTGAGGTTTTTGCGGTGGTTTTGGGTAGGGAGGAGGTGGGTTCAAAGGAGATGTTAAAGAGGTGGGCGGTGGAAAACGGAGTTGAGCTCTTTGAGAGAATAAAGGGAGATAGGGTTCTGATGTTTTTGAGGGCGAAGGCTGAGGATGTACTTAAAGTGAAGGAATTTTTGGAGGAAAATTCCTTTCCCGTTGCAAGGCCCCCAAAGGGATATAAGAGCCTTGAGGAGGTGAGGAGGGCGATAGAGGTGGAAATCCCAAATGCAATAAAAAATTTGAAGGAAACCGCAAGGATCTCCTTTGAAGGTATGAAGGAGTTCCTTGAGAGGCAAAAGTTCTTGGCGGAAGAAATAATGTTTTATCTGGAGGCGAAGGAAAGGTTTTTGGCGTTTTCAAAATTTTTGGTTTCGATTAAGGGTTGGATTCCGGCGGAACTAAGGGGGGAATTTGAGGGAGCAGTAAAAAATCTTGATGATAAAGCTTTTGTTAGGTTTTCCGAGCCAAGGAATTACGAGTACGAGAATGTCCCCGTCGCTCTAAAGAATTCCCCACCCGCATCTTATTATCAGGCTTTCCTTGAAATATACTCTCCCCCCGTATATAAGACCGTTGATCCCTCCGCATTCATAGCCCTCTTTTTCCCGATATATTACGGATTTATGCTTGGAGATGCGGGGTATGGGATAGTGGGGATGTTCCTCTTCTGGCTCCTTTCAAACTCCTTTAAGGTCGGATCCGCAGGCTATAACCTCTCCATGGTGTATTTTATAAACTCAATCTTTGCCACGATCTTTGGGATAATATTCGGCGAGATCTTCGGGGACTTTGGGATCAAACTGGGGATAATTACCCCGATCTTCCATAGAACACACGAGGTGATAGACCTTATCCTTATAGCGGTGGGATTTGGTTTCTTCCAAATTCTTTTGGGTATGTTGCTGGGCTTTTACAATTATTGGATTTTGGATCATAAAAAGCACGCCTACTTTGAGCTTGGTAGGTTCTTTGCCATATTGGGGATCCTTCTCCTTTTAATTTCTAACTTTAGAATGCCCGGAATAACACCCGAATGGATACGTGGGATACCCGCGGAGTTGGGGTATGTTGGAATGGGTTCCATAGGGCTTGGTGTGGTTTTAACCTTAATCGGTGAAGGACCCTTGGGATTGATAGAGATATTTTCAGCTTTTGGGAACGTATTATCCTACGCGCGTCTTGCGGCGGTGGGTTTGGCTTCCGCAATACTTGCCGAGATAGCTAACAAGTTCATAGAGCTTATGCCCGTACCCGCCTTTGCGATTTTGGTTGGGGTTGTGTTTCATATGTTAGCATTTGTTTTGGGTATAGTGGATCCCACTATACAGGGGATGCGTTTGCAATTCGTGGAGTTCTTTACGAAGTTTTATGTACCCGCGGTTAAGTTGTTTAAACCGTTGAAAAAACAAGGAGGTGGAATATGAAGAGGCTTCTTAGAATTTTTTTGGGCTTAAATCTTGCCCTTGTTTCAACTTTCGGCATTCTGATGGCCGCAGAAGCCCAGACGGGTAAAGGCTGGGCGGTATATCTTGGTGCCGGACTTGCTATAGCCCTTTCCGCCATAGCTACGGGTTACGCCCAGGCAAGGATCGGTTCCGCGGGCGCGGGTGCTTTAGCAGAGGATAAAAGCCTTCTGGTTCCGATCTTGGCCTTATTGGCCCTTCCCGAAACGATCGTGATATTAGGTTTCGTGGTTTCCATACTCATACTGATCCTGTAAGGTGGAAATAAGGGAACTTTTAGAGAGGGAGGCCCGTTCTAAGGTCAAGGAAATAATATCCGAGGCCGAGGAACGGGCCTCATCTATATTAAGATCCGCCGAAGAGGAAAGGGAAAGGGTACTTGAAGGGTACAAAATTAGGGCTCAGGAGGGCTTTCTGAGGGAGTACAACCTCGCCATATCCAAGGCAAGACAGGAAGCGACGAGGATGATTTTACAGGAACAGCTTGAAATCCTAAAACTGGCAAAGGAGAAGGCTAAGGAAAAGCTAAAAGAAACCATAAACGACAGGGAAACCTACAAAGAGATCTTCAAAAATCTCGTGGATGAGGCGGTAAGGTATATGAAGAGGGATGTTGAAGTGAGGGTAAACTCCAAGGATAAGGGGCTGATGGAGGAGGTTTTAAGGGAGCTTCCGAGCGAATGGGTTATGAATCCACCGCAGGATTTCTCCGTTTGGGACGTGGATTTAAAGACTTGGAAGGTGGTTGAGGATGATAGGGTATGGGCGGGCGCCCTTTTCGTTGATAAAAGGAGGAACTTTATCCTTAACAACGACCTTTTGATGCGCCTTGATAGAGCCTTCAACACTATGTTGGAAGAGTTTAAGGGAGAGCTGGGGGTTGAGGAAAGAGTTTGAAGGGATTTTTAGGGAGATCCAGAAGGCGATCGTAGGAAACGAGGATGTAATAGAGAAACTTTTGGTATCCCTACTTTCGGAGGGACACGTTTTACTCGTAGGGGTTCCGGGTTTAGCTAAGACCCTGATGGTTAGGGCATTCTCAAAGACCCTTGACTTAACGTTTAGCAGGATACAGTTTACGCCAGATCTTATGCCTACGGATATAACGGGGACGGAGATATTCAGGGATGGGAAGTTTGAGTTTTCAAAGGGACCAGTTTTCGCAAACGTGATCCTTGCCGACGAGATAAACAGGGCGCCTCCTAAAACCCAATCCGCGCTCCTTGAGGTTATGCAAGAAAAGAGGGTAACCTACGGTGGAAAGGTTTATGATGTTCCAAGGCCCTTTTTTGTCCTTGCAACCCAAAACCCAATAGAACAGGAAGGAACTTATCCTTTACCGGAGGCACAACTTGATAGGTTCCTAATGGAAATAGACTTGGGGTACCCTTCCTTTGAGGAAGAGGTAAAAATAGCGGTTTTGGATGGGTTCAGAAAACTTGAGGAAGTAAGCAAGGTGTTGGACAAGGATGAGATTGGGAATTTTCAAAGGGAGGTTAGGGAAATACCCGTACCCGAGCATGTGGTAAATTACGCGGTATCCTTGGTGAGAAATACAAGGCCCGAAAACCCGGATTCTCCAAAAATTGTGAAGGAATTCGTCAGGTATGGGGCAGGTCCTAGGGCTTCTCAGTTTTTGATATTATCATCAAAGGCTCTCGCATTTATTAGGGATAAAGCAGTGCCAACAACGGAGGAGGTAAGGGAGCTCTTTCCTTACATA
>JBMSAP010000044.1:0-2486 GCA_049414445.1 Candidatus Caldipriscus sp.
CCTTCCTTAAAAGTAGATAAACCAAAAAAGGTGCCCCCATTATCCCCATGATCACACCCACTGGGGGATCTATTCCAAAGATCAATCTACCAAAGGAGTCCGCCAGGAGAACCAATGACGCCCCCATAATCCCCGAAAAGAGGTAAAACCTAAAACCTTCCCTAATTCCAAAAACCCCTAAAATATGCGGTGCCATTATCCCAACAAAACCTATTATCCCGACGTATGAGGTTATTATGGAAACCAAAAGGGAGGATACTACGGTGGAGAAAACCGTTATCCTTTTCGGGTCATAACCCAGGCACGATGCCTCAAGCTCCCCAAGCGCCATAACATCTATATCCCTGTTTTTTAAGAAAAGAACCAGAGAAAGTATAAGGGTGGAAATTAGGATGAAAAGGAGGATGGGAAGGTCGGAGGGGGAAAAGAACCTTCCAAGGGAACCCCATAAGGCGTAAAGGGTCCTGCTTGATTCTATCCCCGCGAGTATGAAAAACATAACCGCAAGGGAAGAAAAGAACGTACCCAAACCCACTCCAATTACCGGAAGGATCCAAGGTTCCACCCTTGAGGATAAGAAGATTATTATAGCGGAGACGGGTAGGGAGAAAAGGAGGGAGGGGAGGTAGATAGGGA
The DNA here is from genome assembly GCA_049414445.1 of Candidatus Caldipriscus sp. Classification (GTDB taxonomy): domain Bacteria; phylum Hydrothermota; class Hydrothermia; order LBFQ01; family LBFQ01; genus Caldipriscus. The sequence goes on from JBMSAP010000044.1 coordinate 637, forward strand.
GGTTCAGCTTGAAAAGTTCGGAAAGCGCCACACCCAAAACCGCTCCCCCCGAGATCCCCAAAATATAACCGTCCGCTATGGGATTCCTATAAACCCTTTGTAAAACCGCCCCAACAACGGAAAGCCCAAAACCCGCGGAAAAACCAAGAATTAACCTCAATACCCTAAAAAAGATAATATCCGGACTGAAAACCCTACCCAAAAAGATCTCGGAAAGCGCGGATAACAAAAGGAGAAATATAATAGTCCAAGCCCTCATTTGAAGGTTTTGATAAGCAGGCTAATAACCAAAAGGGAAACAACCAAAGAAAACATAAACCTTAAAACCCTCTCGGGAAGGAGGATCATAACCCTTGAACCCAAGAAACCACCAATTAGGGAACCGAATGATACTAAGGACGCGTAAGATGGATCAAAGCTCAAACTTTTCAGATAGTAAAGTGCGCTTGAGGATGTCGTTATTCCTATTAAAAATACGCTCGTGGCGGTTGAAACCTTGTAGGGCATATTCAGGATCCTATCCATGACAAAAACCTTAAAGATCCCGGCCCCTATACCCATTATCGCGGACACAAAACCCGACAATACCATAAAAATATAAGAAAACAACAATCTTCTAAATGTTATAACCGACTTTGAAGGACCACTCCTATAACCCACCAGGTTTGAGTATATTATCAGAATGGCAACCAGCACGAAGATCAAAACGATTACTTTTTCCGGGAGGTATACGAGGGATCTTGAACCCAAAATTGCACCGAGGGTTGTGGCGGAACCTAAGAATACCGCTATCTTAAAATCCACCAGATTTGAACGGATGTACTTTTCCGAAGCCGAGGACCAAACCGCTATAGTTGAAAATATGCTTATTGTGACCGCGGTCTTAATATTAAAACCCAAGAGGTTTAAAGCTGGAACAACGATTATTCCACCCCCAAGCCCAAGCATTGAACCCAAAAAACCACCAACGAATCCGACAAGGAACAGGATCAAATCCCCAAAACCTCCCTATGTTTCCTCACAAACCCTTCAACATCGGAAAACTTAAGGGCGTATTCCCTAATTTTCTCCGCTTTTATTTCCCATTTTATTGCCCTCTCTATTCCCTCCGAAACCGCCTCCGGGTCAAGGAGTACCCTTATGGCAATTTCCTTGGGTGCAACCTCCTCTGGGATCTCCTCCGATACTACGACCTTCTTACCAAAGAGCATAGCCTCAACCACCGCTATCCCGAAGGTTTCGCTCCTTGAAGGTAGGCAAAATATATCAATGGAGTTATAGAAATGCCAGAGCCTTTCACCGTAAATATCACCCAAGAAAACCGCATCAACGCCAAGTTTTTTAGCGAGCATTATTGTATTTTCAAAGTTTGAACCTCCCCCCGCAAAAACCAGTTTCCAATCTTTCCCCACGCTAGCCTTAATTAAAATGTCCTCCCCTTTCCTCCCCACCATCATCCCCGCAAACCCCACCAATACATCCCCCCTCAAGCCCAAAATTTCCCTACTTTCCTCCTTTGAAAATCCCCAATTTGGCACCCTAACAACAGGGTTTATTACCACACCTTCCCTTTCACCGAAAAGCTCAAAAACCCTCCCCTTAACCTTTGAGGACGGAAAAACCACCGCATCCGCCCTTTCGTAGGAATACCTCATATTCCGATAAAATTCCTGTTTTAGCTTCCCTTCCCTCTCAAAATCGTAGGCGTGGGTTGAAGGGAAATTTACTACGAACCTTAATTTCTTCAAATTTTCCGAAGTGTTCGCCGGGGAATGGGGTATGTGGGAATAGAAAACCCTTGGGTTCAATTCCTTAAGGATGATGCCCAAACGGGAATCCCAGAGCCACCT
>JBMSAP010000045.1:0-5030 GCA_049414445.1 Candidatus Caldipriscus sp.
GTGCGCCTTATAGGCTTTGGGACATTTATGGTTAGGGAGAGGAAATCGAGGAAGGGGAGGAACCCGAAGACGGGACAAACCATAACCATACCCGAGACAAAGGTTCCAGTTTTCAAGTTCAGCGCTTCCTTAAAGGGTTTGGTTTCTGGAAAGAAATAATTAAATTGCTTAGAACCCTGCCCCCCGATTTTTAAAATAAAAAAACCTCCCCCACCCTTTTAAAGGTAGGGGAGGTCCCTTTAACCTTACTTTATCGCTATCTTCGTGGTTCTACTACCCATCCTTACGAAATAAACGCCCGGATTGAGATAGGTCCATCCTTTACCCTCAAATACCTTCCTACCGGATGGGGAGTAGATTATGGAAAATTCGGGAAGATGCAACATCCTACCCTCCATCCACCTACCGCAAGTTCGTCATCTCCACCCAAGGCGCAAGTTAGCACCGAGAAGTAGAGATTATAATCCGTGCTTGAGTACCGATAAACCCAAAGGGTGCCGTACCACCAGGTTGCCCCAGCGGTCGGAGTTACCTTGTAAGTGACCCCATTTATCTGCCACCAGGGTTCCCACAAACCTCCAAGGTTAAACGCGGGAGGGGGAGGTATTGATATGTAGTCCGCGTATCCCGTGGTCGGGCAGTACTCCCTACCCCAAGATGTTGGGCTCGACCAAGGTGCCCTCAAAACCGCAACCCTGAAGGTGTTGTTGTAAGAGGATAAGGGGGCGGTACAGTAGGTGTGGGGTGTTGTGTTTGAGCATTTATGATAGAAAGATGCGTGGAAGTGAGAGGCGCTTGTTGCGGTTGCACCCGGGCACCACTGCCACCTCGCATCCGTATGAACGGTAGGGGTTCTATTATCTATGGTGGAGGCATCCAAGGTGAAAGTTGTCCATCCCGAAGGTGGAATTCCGCTCGCGTAAAGCCCGAGGATATCTCCATCACTTGTACTCCATTGACGCTCATAAAGCACCACCGCCCTTGTACCTGCGGTCGTCAAGCTCCTTGAAACCGCAAGCCATGGCTGGTTTATTGGTCTGCTGGAACCGCTGAGGATCGTGGTGGAGGTCCAGAAATCTCCCCAGTTCATGGACTCGTCCGTATAAAGATGCTCTATCCTATGATTGGTTGGGGAAGTTCTCCATGCATAAACCGCCTGTATGGTGTTATCCCCACCGTTTGAGGATGGGCATACGGGAGAGTCTTTACGCGGGTCGTTAGTAGTTTCAAGCATTATCTGATTGTTGGCGTACGCGGAACCAGCCCTTGCGGGTCCGTCGTAAACTATGTGCCAACTGTTTCCACAGTCTGTGCTCCTCGCTATCCTTACGCCACCACCCCCCTTATTCATACCTATGAACCACCAGTTATCACGTGCCGTGCAAGTACACGTTGATGGCCATTGCCCCGCGCATCCAGCTCTACCCCAGTTGAACTCGGCGTTTACGTAAGGTGTTGCGGTTGAAGTGGTTGAAATATCAACCCATCTGCTGTAATTCAGGGAAGGATTCGAAAAATGGAAGGTGAATGCCCCTACATCGTAATTATAAGCAACCGTCACGATTTTCCTATAGTCCTCCTCCCCTATTGCGGCATCACCGACATTATAATCAGGGCTGTGTATGCAAAACCATGGATTCCATGTGTTTCCCTGATCTAAAGATCTTGCGACCACTATGCATTCGTTTGCAAGGACGTACGTTAAACGCCGCCACCAAAGTATCCGCGCTCCCTATCTCAACAATGGTGGGGTTATACTCGTTAGCTGTCCTTGTTGCAACTGGTACGCTTGATTATTCCGTCGTCCCACCTGAAGGGTTTCTTGAGGATATCTTCCCTAACTGGTGCCATTTGCGCGGGTTCAAGGTTTGCCTTAAGCTTTCTCGCATACTATTTGTAGTCCTCCAGGAATACGAAATCCCAAGAGTCCTTTGAGCTTTCAAACCTCGCCCTATATTCGAGGATCTTTTCGTTAAGCGGGTGCTCTTGGGGACAGGGTTCCCCCCTCATCCCTTTCCTCCCGCATACCGCCTAACGCTGTTCCATTCCTGAAGGAGGCTCGGTAGCCTCTTGTAAGCCTCATATATGTTGCCATCCGGGGAAGGGCGCGGTTATGAGGTTATCCTCCGTCTTTGATGATGGGGAATACAACTTTGTTCGGACCCCCTTAATTACTACGCCTTCCAGTGCCACTACCACGTTAAAATACCCTCCTATGTCCATCTTAATTGGTTCGGAAAATAGGGTTTTGGTTCAGGGAATTACGGGAAGGGATGGCTCCTTCCACACGAAGCTCATGCTTGAGTACGGGACAAAGGTGGTGGCGGGTGTGACGCCGGGAAAGGAGGGTCAAAGGGTTCACGGGGTTCCGGTTTTTAATACGGTTAAAAAGGCGGTTAGGGAGACAGGGGCGGATACGAGCATAATCTTCGTTCCCGCAAAATTCGCTGCGGATGCCATAATGGAGGCTGCGGATGCTGGGATAAGGCTAATAGTGGTGATAACCGAGGGGATACCCGTAAAGGATATGACAAACGCCTTGAATTTCGCCAAAGAGAGGGGTTCAAGGATAATAGGTCCAAACTGTCCCGGTATAATCACTCCGGGGGAGGCTAAGGTGGGTATAATGCCGGGGAATATATTCAAGAGGGGGAAGATCGGTGTTGTTTCAAGGAGTGGAACTTTAACATACGAGATAGTCTCGCACCTTACTAACAACGGTTTTGGTCAGAGTACGGCCATTGGGATAGGTGGGGATCCCGTGATAGGGACAAAGTTCGTTGATGTTTTAAGGCTTTTCAAGGATGATCCCGAAACAGAAGCGGTGGTTCTAATAGGGGAGATAGGGGGAACGGACGAGCAGGATGCGGCGGATTACATAAAAACTGAATTCAAAAAACCCGTTGTAGCCTTCATTGCTGGAAGGACCGCACCAAAGGAAAAGAGGATGGGGCATGCGGGTGCGATAATTATGGGATCCGAGGGAACTTACGAGGAGAAGAGGAGGAAGTTTGAGGAAGTGGGGGTTAGGGTCGCGGATCTACCCGAGGATGTTCCAAAGATATTAAAAGAGGTTTTGAAGTGATGGCAAAGGTTGATAAGTTTTACTTCGTTGAAAACGGGGAAGGGGAAAAGAAGGTTTTGTTTATACATGGTGCTGGGGGTTCCCACCAGAATTGGATCCTACAGATCAAAAACCCGCCCAAGGGCTTCACCTACATCGCCCTTGACCTGCCCGGCCATGGGAAGAGCGAGGGAAGTTATAGGGAAAAGGTTGAGGATTACGCGGAGGATATTATAGAATTCGTTGAGAAAAGGGGTTTAGAACCTTTTGCGACGGTGGGGCATTCCTTGGGAGGATGTATAGCGATTTCAGCATATCTTAAGGGGCTTAAAGTAAAGGGTTTGGTTTTGGTTTCTTCCGCTTTGAAACTCTGGGGGGCAAGGGCATTTAATACCCCTCCCGACAGGTACCATATATGCGATTCCCTATTTTACGACTGGAGGCTTAGGGCTCAGTGTAAAAGTGGAAATATAGGGCTCTTCAATCAGGATTTTGAGGTTTTAAGGGCGGACATGAAAGCTGCGGAAAATAGCGACCTTAGGGGTTTTGCAGATAAAATAAACGTTCCCGTTCTAATAGTTTATGGATTTTTTGACAAGATGCTACCCGTTTGGGCGATAGATGAAACTTATTACCTTTTGAAGGGCAGATCAAGGAAAGTGGGGCTTGAGGCGGCACATATGCCCATGGTGGAAAGGACTGAAGAGTTTAACCTGATCCTTTCGGATTTTCTAACGGGTTTAGAATGAAGGGTATGAGAATAGCATCCCTAAAGGCCTATGAGATTTTGGATTCAAGGGGGAATCCTACCCTCAGGGTGAAATGCTTCTTGGAGGATGGGACGGTGGGAACCGCAAATGTCCCTTCCGGTGCATCAAAGGGAAAAAATGAGGCCCTTGAGATTAGGGATGGGGGTGATAGGTTTTTCGGTAAGGGGGTTTTGAAGGCTGTAAGGAACGTTGAGGATGAGATATCAAAGGCTTTGGTGGGTAAGAACGCCCTCGATCAGTGGCTTATAGATAAAACGTTAATAAACATAGATGGAACGCCTAATAAGAGTAGGCTTGGGGCTAACGCAATATTGGGTGTTTCCTTGGCGGTGGCGCACGCTGCGGCGAACTATCTGAGGATCCCCCTTTATAGGTACATAGGTGGTATATCCGCTAGGACATTGCCCGTGCCTATGCTAAACTTCATAAACGGGGGCTTACATGCGGACAACAACCTTGATATACAGGAGTTTATGATAGTTCCCAAGGGGTTTGAAAGGTTCAGGGATAGGATAAGGTGCGCGGTGGAGATCTTCCAAACACTTAAGGGGATATTAAAAGAGAGGGGATTAAGTGTGTCACTGGGGGACGAGGGTGGATTCGCGCCGAGCCTTTCTTCAAACAAGGAAGCCTTAGATCTATTAATGATGGCTACGGAAAGGGCGGGATATAAGGTGGGGGAGGAAGTGTTCTTCGCTTTAGATTGTGCCGCTTCATCCTTCTTTGATGAGGAGAGGGGTATTTATAGGTTTGAGGGGAAGGAGCTTCATGGGAAGGACCTGATGGATATTTACGCCGATTACATCAAGAACTACCCAATAATCTCCATAGAGGATCCCTTTGCGGAAGTGGATTACGATTCTTGGAAGGAATTTACATCAAAGTTTGGGGACAGGATAAACATAGTTGGGGACGACATTTATACAACGAACGAGAAATTGATAAAGGAGGGGATAGAGGGGGGATATTCGAACGCAGTACTGATAAAGTTAAACCAAATTGGAACATTAACAGAAACCCTTGAGGCTATAGGGCTTACGAAAAGTGCGGGATGGAAGGCTATCATCTCCCATAGATCTGGGGAGACGGAGGATACAACGATAGCGGACCTTGCGGTGGGGACAAACGCTGGTTGGATAAAGACGGGTTCGGTTGCAAGATCGGAAAGGACCGCTAAATACAACAGGCTTATTGAG
>JBMSAP010000046.1:0-27341 GCA_049414445.1 Candidatus Caldipriscus sp.
TTATTCCACATTCGTACCCCTGCTGAACCTCCCTTACATCATCTTTAAACCTCTTAAGGGAAGCTATCCTTGTCTCAGCTATCACGTTTCCTTCCCTCTTCACCCTTATCTTCGCATCCCTCCTTATTACCCCGTTTAAAACATAGCAACCCGCGACGTTTCCAGAAGAAGTTTGGAATATCGCCCTAACCTCCGCTTCCCCAATCTTCCTTTCCACAATTTCGGGCTCAAGCTGTCCCGATAGTATATCCCTAACATCATCAAGGAGGGAATAAATTATCCTATGAAGCCTTATCGGTACACCCCTTTCTTCCGCAAGATCCTTGGCGGAGCTATCCACCTTGGTGTTAAAGCCCACTATTATCCCGTTTGATGCGATGGCAAGTTCAACGTCGGTAAAGGTTATATTTCCGACCGCGTAATGAATGACCTCCGGCTCTATTTCCTTAAATTTCATCTTTGAGAGGGCCTCCACTATCGCCTCCGCCGAACCCTGGGTATCCGCCTTGACTATTATGGGCAATTTCAGCTTTTCACCCACCGCGAGCTTCTCTTGGATCATCCGGGCAATTTTAACATGCTGTTTTTGCTCTATTTGGTACTTTAGGGTTTCCTTGTATTCCTCCGCCTTCTCCCTCGCCTCGTTCAGATCTTCAGCCACTATAAGGGTATCCCCTGCCCTTGGTACCTCCTCAAAACCCACAACCAATACGGGTGTTGATGGCGTTGCTTCCTTTAAGCTTCTACCCTTGTCATCCAAGAGCATCCTTACCCTTCCATAAGTGGGCCCGCACCAAAACGCATCACCCACCTTTAATGTTCCACTCCTCACTATTGCGCTACCCACGGGACCCAAACCCTTATCAAGCCTGGACTCTATTATGGTAGCTTTTGCCCTTCCATCATAAGGAGCCTTTAGGCCCATCTCTTCAGCTTTGAGTATTATTGCATCAAGGAGATCATCAATACCTATACCTCTCTTTGCGGAGATTTCGACGACTATCGTATCGCCCCCGTATTCCTCGGGTACAAGGTTGTACCTCATAAGTTCATTCTTTACCCTCTGGGGATCCGCGCCCGGAAGGTCTATCTTGTTTATTGCCACAATTATGGGTACCCCAGCGGTTCTTGCGTGGTTTATAGCCTCAACCGTTTGGGGCATAACGCCGTCATCCGCCGCTACAACCAAAACTACTATGTCCGTAACCTGGGCACCCCTAGCCCTAAGGGTGGTGAAGGCCTCATGCCCAGGAGTATCTATAAAGGTGATATAATAATCACCGTGTTTAACCTGATAGGCTCCTATATGCTGGGTTATTCCTCCCACTTCCTTCTCCGCAACGTTTGTTTTTCTTATCGTATCAAGTAGGGTGGTTTTCCCGTGATCCACGTGCCCCATAACGGTCACTATTGGAGGCCTGGTCCTTACGTCCTTCCCCTCCTCCGCCTCTTCCACTACCTCTTCCGCCGTCTCGCTCAGTTCAACCTCAACGCCGAATTCCCCAGCAAAGCCTACGAGGGTTTCGACGTCCAATATTTGATTTATCGTGATTAATATTCCATTTTGGAAAGCCTTCTGTATTACATCCTCCGGCTTTATTCCCAAAGCCTCCGCAAAATCCTTAACGCTCATGGGACCAGTTATGGTTATTTTTTCGACGTTTATGGTAGGTGCCCCTTCCTCTTTTCTTTTAGGCTTTGTGATACTCTTGGAGATCTTTTTTACAACTTTCGGTTTTTCTTCAAACTTTTCAACTTCCCTTTCCTTCTTGACCTCCTTTACCTTTTTTACGGGTGGTTTTTGGGGGGGAGCCTGGTAAATCTGCTTCTTCACCTGAAGTTCCTTACCTATGCTTTCCATATGCTTGCTGAGTTCCGCCCGCACGATCTCCTCCATCTCCTTGTTCATTTTATGGGTATCGCTCCTTACGTGCTTATATCCTTTACTCCTTAAAATGTTTATGATTACCTTTGGATCGACGCCTATTTCTTTTGCAAAATCCTTAATTTGAACTGGTCCCTTCTTAGTGTTAGACATTTCCTCCCTCCTTTTCCCTTATGGCATCCTCTATGATTTCAAGGAGCCTTATTGTGGTGGCCTCGTCAGTTCCGAGGATCCTCTGCATATATGCCAAGGGTAAGATCTTTGTGAAGAAAACCAAAGCGGTTTCCCTCATCTTCTCGTAAATCTCGGGTGGAACCTTTTCCCCAAGCTCGTGAAGGGTTACACCCCTCTTAGGAGGAACAAACTCGCTTATATGCAGGACATTCACCTTTTTGCCAACCAACCTACTTACGAGCTTTACGTTTATCCCATCCCTTCCCTTCGCCTTCAAAATCTCCTCCTCATCATCAAAATACACGTTAATAACCTCCTTAATTTCTCCCTCCACTTCCTCCTTGGTATCGTACGCCGCCAAAGCACCTTTTGCGGGTTGTAAAGCCAAAACTGCGAACCTTACGGGATCCGGATCGTAAGGGATCACGTCTATTATTTCGTTTTTCGGTAGCTTTGACTTTATGGCAAAAAGCCTGGTACCCTTTGGTCCAAGTAGGGCTGTAACCGGGTTAACCATGGGATCCTTTGATTTTACCGCAACTTTCGTCATTACGCCCGCTTCCCTCGCTATACCAACTATCTGTATTGTACCTTCCGAGATTTCGGGTATGCTCCTTTCAAGAAGCGATTGAATAAACCTGGGATCGGATCTTGAAAGGATAAGGGGATAACTTGCCCTCTCTTCTATTCCCAAAACCACAACCTCAATATCCTGCCCAGCCTTATAGCTTTCATCCGGGATCATACCCTCCGGCGGAATTATACCCTCAAGCCCAAGATCCGGAAACCCGACGAATACCCCCCTCTTCTTATCCACCTTTTGAATCTTACCCGTAATTATCTTGTTTATGTATGCTTGAAGCTTGGGCATCCTAGCCTTAAGGATCTCCCCCTTTATCCTATAAAGGAACCTCTCCTTAAGTTTCTGGACATCATAATGCGAGAACCTGTCGGGGGTTATAACTACCTCCCTGGATACGAGCCTAAGCGTTATTATCTCCTCATCAACCTCAACGTTTTCCCCCGCCCTCTTATTAACCTGCTCTATAACTCCCACGAATCCTGGAAGATCGAACTTTACTTCAACATCCTTCCCATCAACGCTTATTAGCGCCAAAACATCCCCGTACTTTACCTCCTCACCTTCCCTCTTCTTGGGCTTGAAGATCCCCCTTAGGGGTGCCTTTATGACCCTTATTTCATCCTCCGGAAATTCCACCCTTACAAGGACTTTACTCCTATCAAGATCCACCTCCGGATTTACGGATTTCGGTTTTGGATGGTGATATTTGTACTTCTCAATAAAAACATCCCTTAAAGCTTCGTAAAATGCCCTTTCGACCCTCTCGGACTCCACCTTGTGCTCGTGTTCAAACGCCTCCAAAGCTAGCTTTATCTCCCTTATATCCATCTTTACCTCCTTTCCCAATCAAGCTGAAGGACCGCAACCTCATCAAACTTTAAGAACCTATCATCAACCCCTATTACGTTTTCTTCTTCACTGTAATAGTTAAGCTTTCCCCTAAAGGTTTCGCCGTTTTTTAGGATCACCCTGACTTTCTTCCCCAAAGCCCAATTTATCTCCCTGGGTTTTACGAGCTTTCTGTCCAAACCGGGTGATGAAACCTCCAAAACGTAGGGAACTTCGATGAAGTCCTCCGCATCGAGTATGTCCGAGAAAGCCCTTGAAAACCTCTCGCAATCCCTTATCGTAATTCCCCCATACTTATCTATATATATCCTAAGATATCCCTTTTTCCCGTTGAACTTCCAATCAACATCAACGAGGTAATACCCCATTTTCTTTGCGAGTTTCTCCGCCAGCTCATCCACCTTCTTTACAATAAAATCTTCCACCTTCATTAAGGCGGTATTTTAAGGGTGTTTTATTTTAACAGATCTTCCAGAGCTTCATCCAAAAGTACGTATTTAAACTTAAAGCCCTCTTCCAAAAGCCTCTTGGGAATTACCCTCTGACCCTCAAGGGCTATGTAATCCGCTACCTCACCCATAATTAACCTTAAAGCAAAAGGTGGTACCCTGAAAATTAGGGGTCTTTTAAGCTTCCTTGCCAATGCCCTCATAAAATCCGCATTCGTAACCGGATATGGTGATGTTAGGTTGTATATCCCCGAGGATTTTTCGTTTTCTATGAAATACTCAAAGGCCCTACATACATCTTCTATGTGGATCCAGCTCATCCATTGCTTTCCATCCCCCAAAATCCCACCAACAAAGAATTTCACGGGTAAAACCATGAGCTTGAACGCCTTCGCATCCTTTGATAGAACCACCCCCAATCTTGCTATTACCCTCCTTATTCCAAGATCCTCAACTTCCCTGCTTGAATCTTCCCATTCTTTAACCACCTCCGTCAAGAAATCCGCCCTCTTAGGGAGGCTGTCTTCCGTAAAGATTTCTTCCCTGTCCCTACCGTAATATCCAACGGCGGAAGCCTGTATAAAAACCCTAGGCTTCTTCCCCGATTTCCTTATCCCCTCCACCAAACTTCTACCCGCTTGAACCCTCGACGAGACTAACCTTTCCTTGAATTCCTTATTCCACCTCTTTGATATATTCTCCCCCGCTAAGTTTATTACCACATCACTATCATCCAAATATTTTGGGAAATCCTCGTATGTTATTCCCTTTTTTGGATCCCTGCTTATGTTTATAACCTCATATTTCCCCTTAAAGTATTCCCTAAGATGCGACCCCACAAGCCCGCTTCCCCCAGCTACAAAAACTTTCATACGGAAATTTTAAAGGGGATATCCTCCTTAGAATTCCCCGATGCTCTTATCAATTGTTTTACAAATTCAAGACAGTGTGGATACCCTCAAAAGGAAGGATGTATTTTTAAGATCGCCAACAAAAGCCGCCCTTATGTCCGCCATAATTCCTGGCTCGGGGCAGTTCTATAATGGTAGGAAGATAAAAGGTTTAATATTGGGGGGTTTATCCTTGGCATCCCTAACTTACACGTTCCTAAAATATTCCGAATATAGGGTAAGGGGGGATAACAGGAGCATTTCCGAGTTCTTGGGGGCGGTTATAATAAACCTGGCGGTTTGGGGTTATACTTCCGCGGACGCCTTTGTGGATGCTTACCTTTATGGATTTCAGGCGGAAAGGGATACGGTTTTAAAGGACATAGAAACCGAGCGACGTTAGAATTTAAAATTATGGAAAAACCCAAGTTAAGGCCTTTGCAGGTTGGGGTGGTTGATGGTGGGGTGATCCTAATAGACCCCCTGAGAATAACTCCAGAGCCCATAATGGTATCTTCGGGTGCGGCATTGCTCTTAAGTCTTATGGACGGTTCAAGGGATATTTTTGAGATAGCAAACGAATATAAAAACATAACCGGGTACGAAATAAGCCCGACGGAGGTTTTGGCTTTTGTTGAAAAGTTAAACAATTGGTACCTCTTGGATAACGAGGACTTTAGAAAAAGGTATTCGGAAATAACGGAGGAGTTTCTAAATTTTAAGATAAGGCCTATGGTTTTTGCGGGGGAGGCATATCCAGAAAGGGCCGAGGATCTTCTGAATATGGTAGCGCCAGCGAAGAGGATGGAAAGTCTGATCTTAGCAAAACCTAAAGGTGTTGTGATACCCCATATAGACCCGAGGAGGGGTTGGGAGGTTTATCTTGAGGGTTTGAGGGCACTTTATAGGAGTTCGGCGGATACCTTTGTGATTTTCGGGATAGCGCATTCCTATATATCAAATCCCATAAACGCCCTAATTATGGATATTGAAACCCCGCTCGGTGTTTTGGAGACGGATAAGGAATCCCTGGAAAGGTTGAATTCCATCCTGGATTTTGATTTATTCTCCGATCCCATAGCCTTCAGGAATGAACACTCCATAGAGTTCCCATCGGTTTTTATAAAGGCGCTCTTTCCCGAAAGGGAAATTAGAGTCCTACCGTTTATATTCTTGGCGGATGATCCGGACGATTACGAGAAAATAGAAGATTTTGTTGATGCCCTGTCAAAGGTTTTGGAAGGGAAAGATTTTGTTATAGTGGCGAGCGTTGATATGAGCCATGTGGGTGTTAGGTTCGGGGATAATGGAATAGATGAGGAAAACCTCCGTTTTTCGGATAGGCTGTTCCTTGAAATTTTGGAGAGTTTGGAAGCGGAAAGCTTGCTATCCTGGTACAAGATGTATCAAAATCCGACGAGGATAGACGCGGTACCTGCGGTTTACGCCCTTATGAAATTTTTCAGCGGGAAGGCAAAGTGTAAGGTTTTGTCGTATAAGATTTCATACGAGGAAGAGACTAGCTCCGCGGTGAGCTTTGCAAGTGCAATTATATTTTAATAAAAGACCTTTTCTATTGTTCCGCCACCCAGCAGTAGATCCCCAAGATAAAACGCCGCACCCTGACCGGGCGTTGGGGCAAAAGCCCTTTCGTAAAATTCAACATAAGCCGAGTTTTCGTACACCTTAACGAGAGCCTTGTAGGTTTGAATTCCCGCCCTGACTTGCACATCCGCCTCAAACTCCTCTCTATGGAAAAAATGCCAGTTAAGATCTTCCACCAAAATCGCCTTGGCCATAACCCCTTCAAGGTCATCAAGGATCACGTCCCCATTTTCAAACCCCTTTACATATACCCTTTTCCCTAAGGATACGTTTAAACCCCTCCTTTGCCCAACCGTGTAAAAGAAGCTACCCATATGCTCCCCCACAACCCTACCCTTATAGATAAACCTCCCCCCCTTTGGTTCCACATTGTGCTTTATTAAGAAATCCCTATAATCCCCATCTATAAAGCATAAATCCTGAGATTCGGGTTTCCTTGCTGTGGGGAGGTTTGCCTCAAGGGCTATCTTCCTCACCTCCTCCTTCGTAAGTTCCCCAACGGGAAATAACAACCTTGGGATCCATTCCTTTGGGATTCTAAACATAAAGTAAGATTGATCCTTTTTCTTATCAATTCCCCTACGCATAACCTCAACCCCTTGGATGATCCCCTTCGTAATGTAATGTCCGGTTGCAACGAAGTTCGCTTTCAATTTTTCCGCAAGGTCAAATAATGCCCTTATTTTGTAATCCCTGTTGCAGAAAAGGCAAGGGTTAGGTGTCCTGTTCCTTGTATATTCGCGGATGAAATATCCAACAATGTCCCTCTTAAAACCTTCGGAATAGTCGATCTCGTGGAATTCCAAACCCAACTTTATTGCTACCCTCCTTGCGAACTGTATGGAACCCAAACCACAGCATGCGTAAGGGTTTTGGGCTTCCTTATAAAGCAAAACATATGCGGTTATAACCTCGTATCCCTGTAATTTCAAAAGGTAGGCGGAAACAGAACTATCAACCCCCCCAGAAAGCCCGATTATTACCCTACCCTTCATCCAATCCCTCTTTCTTTGTATATCTTGGCCTGGTATGCCTATACGTTAGAAGGATTGGGATAAAGGCTTCCTTTATCTTCTCTAAGTCCCACCTTGATAATGGCACAAGGTCCAACTGTCCATCCTTTATCTTTTCTTCAAATACCGCATTCACTATTTCCCTTATTTCTCCCTCGCTCTCCGCGCTCCTCGAAGCCGCCTCACAGGAATCCGCAAGCATAACTATCGCCTCCTCGACGGTCCTGGGTTTGGGTCCCGGATACCTGAATTGTTCTTCTGAATAAGGGAGTTTTGAAGCCTTGGCTTTAAGGTAAAATGGAAGAAGAAGCGTGGTTCCATGATGGGATTCTATTATTCTAATTACTTCCTCGGGTAGGTTGTATGCCCGCGCAAGTTCAACCCCCTTCTTAACGTGTGATATTATTATCCTCGCGCTGGTTATGGGATCAAGATCGTCGTGGGGATTATTGCCTTCCACCATATTTTCTATGAAGAATTCTGGATTATAAATTTTTCCAACATCGTGGTAATATCCTCCAACCCTCGCAAGTATAGCGTTTGCCCCCACAACCCTGGCTCCCACCTCCGCGAGATTTCCCACAGATAGCGAATGAACGTAAGTTCCGGGCGCCTTTTCCGCCAGCTCCTTAAGGAGTGGATGGTTTGGGGATGCGAGTTCAAGTAGGGTATATTCCGTCGCCTTATGGAAAATTGCCTCTATATTCGGGAGGAACATAAGGTAAGCCACCGTTGAAACTATTGAGGATAGGGAGACCAAATAAAGGATATCTTTAAGGGGAACAGCCTCAAATCCGCCCATAAAGGGTAAGGAAATGAGAACGCTCGTAATTCCCGCAACTATCATAAAAATTGCTATATAAACCGTTTGAGCCCTATTTTTTATAAACTTTACTCCTGCCGAGGACACTAAAGCCATTGAACCAATATAAAGGGGCAAACTTAAAGAGAAATCGTAACTTGCCGATCTCATTATCGCGAGGATTGCGCTTAATACCACGCCCAATGTTGGTGTATCCAAAGATGATACCGCAAGGGCTATAATAGGGGAAATGGTGAAGAGTGGGGATAAGTTTGTAAAATAGTGGAGGAGAAACTCAAGAAGATAAACCACGGAAAATACAAAAACGGAAGCGGAGGATGGAAGATCCCATTTTCTAAGATAAAAACCGACTAAAGTAAATAGTCCAAGCAATACCCCCAAAATAAAGAAGGCCACCCTTTTGGGCCTTAATGTTTCTAACTTGTAAGCTTGTAAAATCCGCAGGGTCGTATCGCTCACTATTTCACCCCTTGATACCACAACATCGCCAGGTTTGAGCACGAATTCGTACGGGGAAAGGGCTTGAAGTTTAGATTGTATGTATTTCTTTGTTAGGGAAGAGTCGTAAATGAGGGTGGGAAATAGGTAAAGACATAAGGTGTCATTTTGCCTGCAAATCTCACTTAAGGATTGGATCTTTCCGCCTTCCACCTCAAAAAAGTTTCCCCTATCGTATATTATGATCTGGCCTTCAAATTTTGGTTCAATTATGCCCTTCTGTAAGATCGCCAATGCCCTTCTGCGAAGATAGTCGGAATTTGGAAAAACTTTTGACAGGCTTTCCGCTAAAACGTTAAACCTTTCGTAAAAATCTATCCTCCTGTAAACGGGTGGGGAAAGGTTTATTACATCAAGGCTATCCTGCCTCAACCTTTCGGGTGCCTTCTTTACCCTTATTTCCGTGTCCGCAATTATGGTCTTCCTTACAACATCTCCCTTCTTATAGTTTAGATTATCTTCGTAAAATAGCCCACCTAAAGCTATTACTATGGAGATTATCCACGCCTTTAAATTTCCCTTCACAAACCGTGCCTTTCGTAAGCCTCAATTATACTCTTAACGATCCTATGCCTAGAAACGTCCTCCTTATCAAAGAATACAAATGCTATTCCCTCTATACCCTGAAGTATGCTGATTGCCTCCGTTAATCCGGATTTCTCGTGCTTCGGTAAGTCAATTTGCGTCACATCTCCGGTTATTACCACCTTTGATCTCGGACCTATTCGGGTTAAGAACATCTTCATTTGGACCGCCTTTGTATTTTGTGCCTCATCAAGGATAATGAAGGCATCGGATAACGTCCTACCCCTCATATACGCAAGCGGTGCCACCTCCACTATCCTCGCCTCCATCATCCTTTTAACCCTATCGTAAGGTATCATGGAAAACAAGGCATCGTATAGGGGAATAAGGTAAGGGTAAACCTTCTCTTCGTAAGTTCCGGGAAGATAACCCAAGCTTTCCCCTGCTTCCACCGCGGGTCTCGTAAGTATAATCCTCTCTATCTTTCCTTCCCTCAGGTACTTCACCGCCATAGCGACCGCAAGGAAGGTTTTCCCAGTTCCCGCGGGACCTACGGCAAAAACTATATCGTTTTCCTCTATCATACGGATGTACAACTTTTGGTTTTCGGTAAGGGGTTTTATCTTCTTTTTGAAGGTAACTATCACATCGCCTTCTTCATCGTAGGGTTCCTCGCCATCGTATATGTCTCCTCCCTCTATCATCCTCATTATTTTCTCCCTAACCATCTCCACGTCGCTTTCCGAACCCCTAAGCCTCAGCTCCGAACCCCTTGCGGAGATCTTGACGGACGGAAACATCCTTTTAAGCTCCTTAAGGCGCTCATCATAAGCGCCAAAAACCTCCAAAAGCTTTTCCTCTGGTACAATTATCCGTATCTCCATATCTCCTTTTTCCTCCTTAACCCTCAATTATACGGGTGTAGAATTTGCGACTATGGAGAGGACATTACTTATGATAAAACCCGATGGCGTTGAGAAAAGGCTTATAGGGAGGATAATTTGGATCTTGGAAGAAAACGGCTTTAAGATTTTGGGAATAAAGAGCAAACATTTTACGAGGGAGGAAGCGGAGAGGTTTTACGAGGTTCATAGGGGTAAGGAGTTTTTCAATAGCTTGATTGACTATATTACGGGCGGTATGGTAGTTGGGATAATGGTGGAGGGGGAAAATGCGGTGGAAAAAGTTAGGGAGCTTATAGGTTCAACGGATCCGAAAAAGGCCAGAGTTGGAACGATAAGGTTTATGTACGGTGAAAGCATAGAGAGAAACATCGTCCACGCGTCGGATTCTAAAGAAAGCGCGGATAGGGAATTAAAATTCTTCTTTGAAACATGAGCATAGAGGAAAAACTTAAGCAACTTAAGGAGTATAGGGAGAAGGCCCTTAAGGGTGGAGGTGAGGAGAGGATAAAAAGACAGCATGAGAAAGGGAAGCTAACCGCAAGGGAGAGGATAGAATATCTCCTGGACGAGGGATCTTTTATGGAAATTGGGATGTTCGTTACGCATAGAAATCCGGATGTTAAAGAGAAGTACTTTGGTGATGGAGTGATTGCGGGTTTTGGGACGATAGATGGGAGGCCTGTTGCAATATTCGCCCACGACTTTACGGTGATGGGTGGGACAATCTCGGAAAGCAACGCGAAAAAGATCGTGCAGATAATGGACACTGCCCTAAGGGTGGGAATACCGGTAATAGGTTTAAACGATTCCGGTGGAGCCAGGATACAGGATGGGGTAGGTTCCTTGGGGGGTTATGCGGAGATATTCTTAAGGAACGTTTTGGCATCGGGGGTTATTCCCCAGATCTCCGCCATTTTGGGACCCTGCGCGGGAGGGGCGGTTTATAGTCCTGCCATAACGGACTTTATCTTTATGAGGAGGGGGCAGAGCTATATGTATATCACGGGACCCGACGTGGTAAAGGCTGTAACCCACGAAGATGTGGATCATGAAAGCCTTGGAGGGGCGGATATACACGCGGAAAAATCCGGAGTCGCCCACTTTGTTTATGACACGGAAACGGAGATATTTGAAGGAATAAGGAAACTCCTATCTTACCTTCCATCAAATAACACCGAGGAGCCCCCATTTGTTGATACGGGAGATCCGGAGGATAGGGAAGATGAGGATCTTAACTATATCATACCAACGGATCCTTATCAGGCTTATGATATGAAGGAGGTGATAAAAAGGGTTGTTGATAACGGAGAATTCTTTGAGGTTCAGGAGCATTTCGCGCCCAACATAATAGTGGGGTTCGCGAGGCTTGGTGGGATGGTGGTTGGAATAGTTGCCCAACAACCCCTACACCTTGCCGGGGCAATTGATATTAACGCTTCGGTTAAAGCGGCGAGGTTCGTGAGGTTTTGCGATGCCTTTAACATACCAATAATTACATTTGAGGATGTGCCAGGGTTTTTACCCGGCACCGAGCAGGAACATGGGGGAATAATAAGGCATGGGGCAAAACTACTGTTTGCTTATGCGGAGGCTACCGTTCCGAAAATTACGGTGGTAACAAGAAAATCTTACGGGGGGGCTTATTGCGTTTTGGCTTCAAAACAAATAAGGGCGGACTTTAACTTCGCGTGGCCAACGGCCGAGTTCGCGGTTATGGGACCGGAAGGGGCGGTAAAAATCATATATAAGCGCGAAATTGAGAACAGCGAGGACCCCCAAAAGACGCTGGAGATCCTAATAAACCAGTATAAGGAAAAATTCACAAACCCATATTATGTCGCATCTTTGGGGTACATAGACGATGTAATAGAACCCTCAAAAACGAGGAAGGTTTTGATAAAGGCTCTAAAAATAACGAGGAATAAACGGCAAACCCTGCCCCCAAAAAAGCACGATAATATACCCCTTTGAGGACGAGATTAATATTCTTTTCCGCCCTCATTTTAAGCCTCCTTGGGATCCTAAACCTTTTACCAAGAACGGACTTGGTAATAAAGCAATCCGTTTATCTCCTCATTTCGCTTTTTGCCTTTTTCTGGATAAGCAGAATAAACATAAGATCCATATTAGAAAGCTCGCACATTTTTTATCTTATCACTATAGCGCTTTTGATAGCAGTACTCTTCTTGGATAAGGGGGATGTTAGAAGATGGATAAATTTGGGTTTTGTAAATCTTCAACCCTCCGAACTTGCAAAGGTAACCGTACCCATTTATCTTTTGAATTTAAACGGAGATCTTAAGAAAATCCTTTTGGGTCTTTTCCCAACTTTACTAATTTTGATAGAACCCGATCTCGCAACCTCAACGGTACTCCTATTTCTAACATGGGTGGTGGTTTTTATTACAACCAAGAACTTACCTTTGGTTATATACCTCACTTCCCTACCTTTTAGCGCCATACTTTCCTTTTCAAAATCCTTATTTGGGTTATTTTTATGGTTCTTCTCTTTTGTTATGGCGATCTTAAGGGTAAGGATCGAATGGCTTTTGATATCAATAATTTCTATCTTGTTGGTGGGATTAGCAACACCTTTTATATGGGAAAAGGGTTTGAGGGAATACCAAAGGAAGAGGATCTTGGCTATGATAAATCCGGAAGAACATAGCGAAAAGGTTTGGCAAACTTACCAATCGAGGATAGCACTTGCAAACTCTGGGATCTTGGGAAAGGGGATAAAGGGGGCAACACAAAAAAACTACGGTTTCTTACCCGCATGGAATACGGATTTTGCATTTTCCTCCCTCGTGGAAACTTACGGTTATATGGTAGGATTCCTTGTTATAACCCTTTCCGCAATTTTAACTTTTGGAATACTTTCCCTTGCATTTTCCGAAGATAGGCTTTTATCACATATTTCTATAATCTATTCCTCATTCTTCACATATCAAACTCTCGCAAACATTATGTCCGTTATGGGGGTTTTACCTACAGCGGGAATCCCTTATCCGTTTTTGAGTTTTGGCGGAAGTCATCTCATTTCCGAATGGTTAGCCCTTTCGTTTGTATTTTCAGCGTTTAGGTATAAGATCTAAGAGCCACCGGGCGGACTCGAACCGCCGACCTGCGGTTTACGAAACCGCCGCTCTGCCTACTGAGCTACGGTGGCGAGATGAATATTATAAAGTGGAAAAACCTACTACCTTAAAATTGCAAGGATGCTTGATGTATCCCCACCTTTAAGGGGGATTAATACACTATATCTATACCCACCATACATAACTCACGTTGAGGTTTTAAAGTTCTTGGAGCAACACTTGAAGGATATGGTCCTCTTGGATACCTTTAAAGGTTTAAAAGGAAGGGTTTATGTAGTGATAACGCCTTTAAACTTCAACCTTCAAAGTTTTCTAAATGCCCTCAAATATGAGAATATTTAAGGTTTTTGATGAATGAACTTGATAAGGTTGGATTAAAGGTACCTGATGTTTTTAAGGAGATACGTTATGTAAATTCCAGATTTGAGTATAGGTCTTTGATAGAAAAGACTGAAAGGGAGTTCCTATCTCTCGACAGGAAAACAAGGACTAACGTTAGGCTCTTGTTTGATATGATAACATACGGGATATATGAGGGGAACTATGAGATAAGGAGGGAATGGTTAAAAGGGGATCTTAATTTTGGTGATTTTGCGAAGGTGGAAGGAGAAAAGATATTACCCAACGTTGGAAAACTACACGCTATATTTAACGAAGATTGGAGCAAGAGTAGGATATTAGGGGTTATGGAGAGACTTTCTGACAACTATAAACCCTTTTTTCTCCTTGCCAAAACCTTGTACGATAAGGTAAGGTATTTTCTTGTTATGAACGATGATATAAGGGAGGCTTTGGAAATTGCAATAACTTGGGCGGTAAATTTGGTAAAGGAAAAGGGCGAAGTTTGGGAACCTTACGAAGTTTTAATGTATTACAGGATAACATTCTCGGGGTTTACTGATAATGTAAAGTTGGGAATTATGGATGGGGAGTATATTTTGGAGAAGTTTAGGGGGAAAATGGATTTGGAGACGGAACTTAAAATTATCAACATTTTGGGGCTTTTGAACCTTTATGCGGGCAACCTTAATCAGGCGGAGTATTATTTAAGGGAAGTTGTAAACAAGGGTGAAGGTAAAATTAAAGATATTGCTCTACTAAATCTTGGATTCTTGGAAGGAACGAGAGGGAACATAAGGGCAGAATATGAGATTTACAAGAGTTTGATAGAAAAATCTATGGATAAAGCAGTTTTATTTACCGCAATTAGAAACATTCTTGTGCTTTACCCAGATCTTGAAAAGATAGAAGTAACTTTAGATCTGAATGAGGTTATGAAGTATTTTAACATGGGGTTAAGGCTTGCGAGAGAAATAAAAGATAAAAATGGGGAATTTTGGTTAAGATACAATTTTGCGGTAGTATTGCAGAAAATGGGGGAGTTCAAGGAAGCAATAAAACAAGTTGAAGAAATGCTAAAAATATCAAAAGATACAAATATAAACGAGTACGCGGACGCTTTAGGCTTATTGGGGTATATTTACTACAAAATGGGAGATTATGAAAAAGCCATACAAAGCCTTGAGGAGGCCTTAATAAGCTTTGATTTAAGGGACAAAAACTTTGAGGGAAGGTATTATATCGTGAAAGCCAATTACGCTCTGGCATTAGCAAAATATGGGAAGATTGATGAGGCAAAGTTAATTATTGAAGATGTCAATAGGAAAATTGGGGAATTGAACCTTCGCCCGGATCATGAGGAGGTGATAAAAGATACAATTGAAGAGGCAAAAGTATATATTCATGGGTTAGGTTCAAAACTACGAGGAGTGAATAAAACTATTGAGGGGGTTTCCCCAATATAATACCCGCTTATGGCAAAGGATAAGATCAGGGTCGCTATAATAGGTGTAGGAAACTGCGCATCGTCATTGGTGCAGGGAGTTTATTACTACCGTAATGCAAAACCCGACGAATTCATACCCGGAATTATGCACGTTGAGCTTGGGGGATACCATATAAGCGACATAGAGGTTGTTGCTGGGGTGGATATAGATGTCAGAAAAGTAGGTAAGGATCTATCGGAAGCCATATTTATGCCCCCAAACAATACGTATAAATTCACCGATGTTCCCAAACTGAACGCAAAGGTTTATAGGGGAATGACCCTTGATAGCATAGGGAAGTATCTTTCGGATGTTATTATAAAAGCTCCTGGGCCCACGGATAACATAGCAAAGATCTTTAAGGATCTAGGGGTTGATGTTGTTGTGAATTTTTTGCCTGTGGGTAGCGAGGATGCAACGAAATGGTACGTTGAACAGGTCCTGGATGCCGGGGCGGCTTTTGTAAACGGGATACCTGTCTTCATAGCATCTTCGGAGTATTGGAGCAAGAGGTTTGAGGAGGCAGGACTTCCCGTCATAGGCGACGATATAAAGTCCCAGGTGGGGGCAACCATACTCCATAGGACCCTAGTTCAGCTCTTCATAGACAGGGGTGTCAAGATTGAAAGAACTTATCAGATAAACTTCGGCGGGAATACGGACTTTCTAAATATGCTGGAGAGGGAAAGGTTGCAATCAAAGAAGATCTCAAAAACCGGAGCGGTAAAATCCCTTCTACCTTACGACATTGGGGATGAGAACATACACATAGGACCCTCGGATTATATCCCTTGGCTTTTGGATAGAAAGTGGGCCTATATAAGGTTGGAGGGTAGGACCTTTGGGGATGTACCCCTAAACGTAGAGGCCAAGCTTGAGGTTTGGGATAGTCCTAACTCGGCGGGTGTGATGATAGACGCAATAAGATGCGCCAAGCTGGCCAAGGATAACGGCTTGAAGGGAGCCATCCTTGAACCTTCGATGTACTTTATGAAAACACCCCCCAAGCAGGTTCCCGATTGGCAGGCAAAACAGCTACTTGAGGAGTGGATAAAGAAGTACTCCAAAAAGAAGGAAGAGAAGTAAGGGGAGACTTTGGTAGTTTTAATATCGGGGGTTTTAACCTTAAGCGTTTTACATCCCCTTTTGCCAAATCATTGGCTACCTTTGGCACTTATAGCAAGGGGTGAAGGCTGGAATAGGGCGAGGGTCTTAGGATTTTCTTTTTTGATATCCCTCGCTCACTCCTTGAGTACGGTATTACTTGGAATATTCGTTGCATTTTTGGGTTTCAGCATCTCGGAAAAACACGAATTCCTTGGTAAAACTTTATCTTCGTTTATTCTAATAATACTCGGATTATTTTACCTATCAAGGCATTTTAGAACTGGGAATCCTCACCATCACGGTTTTGGAGTCCTTTCGGTAAGCGCCTTGCTTTTAGCCATGTTCTTTTCCCCTTGTATAGAGATAACGCCCTTTTATTTGATTGCGGTGTCTTCGGGGTGGCATGCGGTTGTGATAATCTCTTTGATATACATCCTTACCTCCGTGATACTTATCCCATCTATGGTGCTTTTGTCATTGAAGGGTTTGAAATTGGCTACTTTACATATTCTCGAGCATTACGAGGACCTTTTGATAGGCGCGGTGTTGATCCTTTTTGGGTTTATAAATCCATTTTTGAAGTGATATGGAGATATTTTCCGTTTCCGTAGTTGTATTTACCATAATGGCGGGATTCAGCATCCTTTTTCCTATCCTGCCATTTTGGGCTTCAAATTTGGGCGCATCCCCCTTTGAAATAGGTTTAATGTTTTCCGCTTATCCCCTGGCTCAGTTTTTATCATCTAGATTTTGGGGTAGATTATCCGATAAGTTCGGATATAAAGTTGGGATCGCCATAGGCTCGTTGGGATTTTCCATAACCTCCCTCCTTATACCCATCCATCCTTCGCCAATTTACATAATAGCCATAAGGTTCCTGGGTGGTCTAATATCTTCAGCAGCGTTACCTTCCTCAAGCGCTTATATTGGTGCCATCTCTTCGGAGAGAACTTATGCAAAAAACTTTGGTATATACGGCGCATCCGTGGGTTTAGGTATTGTAGTCGGACCTTTCATAGGAGGAATTGCTTCCAAATTTTCCCTATCTTTACCCTTCTTATTTTCCGGGCTTTTGGGGTTTTTGGCTTTTCTGCTTACCCTAACCTTTGTGAGAAACGTTAAAGGAAGGTTCCAAGAAGGTACGATACGTGCAAAACTTCCCAAGGATAAAACCATTCTTGTAATTCTCTCGTTCTTGGGTATGCTCGTTATGGTGAATTTCGAAGCAATATTGGCTCTATTTATAAAGGATAGGTTCGCCTTGGGTTCCGTGGAGGTAGGATATCTGCTCGGGATCTCGGGGTTGGTGGGGGCGGTTTTTCAGGCAAGTGCAAGCATAGTAATAAATCTACTGGGTTATTGGAGGGTTATAGCCATTTCCCTGTTTGGTTCCGCGATAATATCGCTTATTGTCCCCTTTTCCCCTAACTTTCCTTTCCTCTCCCTTCTTGTTGTTATTTTGGTCTCCCTATCCGGACTCTCCCAACCCGCAATATTAAGTCTATTATCAAGGGGGGTTGAAAACAGGGGTGAGGTTATGGGAGCCTATCAGTCCGCAACTTCTTTTGGTAGGATAATTGGACCTGCGATGGCGGGTTTTTTATACTCCGTCAACTTTAAGTTCCCGTTTTTGTTTGCATCTTTCGTCTCCCTCCTCTCCCTTTTGCTTTGGTTCAAATTTAAAAACCTATATACCCCCGTATAATACCCGCCTATGGATGTTTTGAAGGATATAACCTTAATTCAACCCGAGGTGGTATTGTCCGTCGGTATCCTAGCTTCTCTAATAGTTGAGATCCTCACCCAAAGGCCCGTAAAGTGGCTTGTTCCCATATTTTCTATAATTGTCTTGGCTATTACGGGTTTTTATGTTATCACCAACCTTTACAACGGCGGGGAAGCCTTCAAAATGCTGTCCGTTTCTCCATTAAACAGGATGTTTGATCTTGTGATAATTTTGGGAGCTATAATCACGACCCTCCTGGCTTGGGATAGGGATGGGGAACATCACTTCCTGATACTCTCGGCGGTTCTTGGGGCTATGGTCTTGGTTAAATCCGTAAGTTTCGTATCCTTCATCCTCGCCTTGGAGCTTTTCTCCTTCGCTGTGGTTGGGCAGATAGCCCTTTCGAGGGATACGTTTGGGACCGAGGCGGGTTTAAAGTTTTTCTTCCTTTCGGTTCTTGCATCCACCCTAATAATTATGGGGGTGGCGCTTTTGTATTCCATATTTGGCACCTTCGACTTTAAGGGAATATTTATTCAAACCCTTATTACCCCCATATTTCAAGCAAAACCCTTGCTGTTCGTTTTGGCATTTACCCTTATTTTTGTGGGTTTAGCCTTTAAGCTTTCTGCGGTCCCCTTTCACTTTTGGACACCCGAAGTCTTTCAAGGTGCCCATTCCTCGGTAGGTGGTTTTATCTCTACGGTTTCCAAAGCTTCCGCATTCGGTTTTCTGGTTAACCTCCTTTATCTACTTTTCGGAAACATCCCTTACGTTTGGGGGGAGATCCTGATGTGGATGGGTGCCATAACTATGTTCGTGGGAAATTTAGCTGCGTTAGCCGAGAAGGATATAAAGAGGCTTTTGGGATTTTCAACCATAGCCCATGCGGGTTATATTATGACGGCCTTTGGATTGGGCACAACGGGCGCAATATCCGGAGCTATATTCTACCTTCTTGTTTATACCCTTATGACCCTTGGTGCCTTTGCTGTAGTAAATTCCGTTGATGAAAGGAAAACTTCGCTTGAGTATTACAAGGGCCTTTCAAAGAGGAATGGCTTGCAGGCCTTTCTCCTTTTGATATTCTTCGTATCCTTAGCTGGGGTACCCCCCACCGCCGGCTTCGTCGCAAAGTTTTACCTTTTTCAGGAGCTCGTAAGGGAGGGGGAATTTTTCTTCGCAATTTGGGCATTCCTTAACGGTGTGATATCCCTGTTTTACTATTCTAGACCCATATTTTATGCCTATGGTTTTGAGCCAAGGTACGAGGTTAGGGGGGTTTTAAATCCCGCGGTTGCTTTGGCTTTTGTTTTGGGTTTCGTAGGGGTCCTTTATTTGGGATTGGCTCCGAGTTTCGTTCTGGATTTCATTCGGGGGATATTTAATCCCTAATGTGGGAGCTTGGGTCGGGTAAAATTTGGGTTCTTTATGATCCCGATAAGTTGGAGGTTGAGGAATTTTATAGGAATATAAGGGGTTTGAATGATCTTGGGGCGATTTTGGTTGGCACAAGCTTCTCCGAGGGTGATATTTGCCCAAAGGTTAAAAAACTCAAGGAGTTATCGGATTACCCCGTGATCCTCTTTCCGGGTTCCGTGTATCAGCTTTGCCCATATTATGATTATGTCCTCTTTCTTTCCCTGATATCGGGTAGGAACCCTGAGTACTTAATAGGAGAACATGTAAAGGCGGCACCTTTAATAAAGAAATTCAACCTGAGGGTTATACCTACCGCGTACTTGCTAATAGACGGTGGAACTTACACTGCAACGGAGTTTATCACAAACACAAAACCCCTTCCAAGGAATAAATTTGACTTAATTTTGGCGCACTGTCTTGCGGCGAAGTATCTTGGATTTTCCGCGATATACCTTGAAGCGGGCTCTGGGGCAATTTTAAACGTACCTTATGAGGTGGTAAAGCTCGTCAAACAGGAGGTGGGATTACCGCTGATAGTCGGGGGTGGTATAAGGCTTAGGGAGCAGGTGGAGAGGTACTTTTCAAGTGGGGCGGATATTGTGGTGATAGGGAGCGCTTTTGAGGACGATGATAGGAAAATCTGAGAGATTCCTAGGGGCGTTGTGTTATATCCCTTTCCTTTTCGTTTTTGTCCTATTTTTAAAGCCTTCTCCATTTTTGGTTTTCCACATAAAGCAGGGTTTTGTCCTGTCTTTCGTTTGGCTGATATGGTTATATCTTTATCATTTTATCCCTTTTATTGGTTGGTATGTCATAGGACCCTTCGGCTTTGTACTTTTGTTTTTTTTGACGGTTTTCGGCATGGCGAATGCCATAAACGGGAAGAGGGAGCCTTTGCCCTTTTTTGGTGTGTGGGTTGAGAGGTTGAGGTTATGAGCTACGTTTGCTCGGTATGCGGGTATAAGGCGATAAAACCCCTTGGGAAGTGCCCCAACTGCGGGGAATGGGATACATTCGTGAGGGAAGGGGAATTTAAAGGGAAGAGGAAGTTTAAAGTAAAAAAGCTTAAGGATGTTGAGTTGGGAGAGGGTTTTAGGATAGATACGGGGATATCAATTTTAAATTCGGTTCTTGGAGGGGGGATCTTTAAGGGTAGCGTAATACTTTTGGGGGGAAAGCCGGGAGTCGGGAAATCCACTTTATTCCTGCAAATAGCAAACAATCTTATTAGGAGAGGTTATAGGGTCCTATTCGTATCGGCGGAGGAATCGGTTTATCAGGTTAGGCAGAGGGCGGAGAGGTTAAAGGTGGATTCGGATATTGATATAACGGAGGAGGCAAATTTGGATGCGGTTTTGGAAAATGCGGGAAATTACGATGTGCTATTTGTTGATTCAATACAGGCGGTATATACGGAGGATATAAGTTCTCCCCCAGGCTCCATTTCCCAGGTGAGGTTTTACGCGGATAAGCTTTTCAAATTTGCGAAAGAAAGGGGAATTTCCATACTTATTTCCGGGCATATTACAAAAAGTGGAATAATAGCGGGACCCAAAACTTTGGAACATACGGTTGATGTTGTGCTTTATTTGGAAGGGGATAAGATGGGAATATTGAGGATGCTGAGGGCGGAGAAGAATAGGTTTGGACCAACGGATGAGGTGGGATTTTTTACGATGGAGGAAAGTGGGTTATTTCCCGTTGAGGATCCGTCCCTTTACTTCTATAAACCCCCAGAGATTCCAAAGGTGGGTTTATCCTATACGGTGATGATGAAGGGGAACGTACCCATAGTTTTGGAGATCCAAAGTTTGGTGCATTATTCGTATTATCCAGTACCAACGAGGCATTCGGTGGGGTACGACCCGAAGAGGTTGGCGATAATACTGGCGCTACTTGAGAAGGTTCTAAACTTTAAATTTGCAAAGATGGATGTTTATATAAACGTAGGCGGTGGGATAAAGGTGGATGACCCATTTACGGATATGGCAGTTTGCGCAGCGATAATTTCTTCCGCAAAGAATATCCCCCTTGATAATTTAGGATTATTTGTCGGCGAGATCTCCCTAACGGGAGAATTTAGAGCACCCGTGAATCTGGAAGTGAGGGAGAGGGAGGGACAAAGGCTCGGTTTTAAGAGGCTCTATTCACCGGCGGGTGGTAAGTTTTTGGAGCTCGTTAAGGTGGGGAGTTTGAGGGATCTAACTATATTTTGAGGCTTTCCCTTATCTTCAGGGCTTTTTCGTATCTTTTTTCTACATCCTCCCAATTTAGGTTCCTAAAATATGCGTCTATGTATCCCGCCTTGTTCGTCCCGTAATCCATAAAGAAAGCGTGCTCAAAGGCGTCCAGAGCCAAGATCACGTAAGCGTTCCAGAAGGGATATGTGTTCTGTTCATCTCCTATTGCTATGAAGAGGCGGTCAAAGTCGAAGTCATACGCTACCCAAGCCCATCCCCTAGCGGCGATGGCGGTTGCCCTAAGCTCATCCTCAAATCTCTCGTAAGAACCGAAATCCTCCTCTATCTTCTTTAACAAGTCGCCGGATGGTTTTCCACCCTTTCCACCTAGATTGAAGAAATATATCTCGTGGTTCTTTACTCCACCTATTGCCCTCGTTAGATCCACCTTCAACGACCTTATTAAGCTATAGGTCGGGTTTGCCTTTGAGAGCTCTTCCTTTGATAGGTTCTCTATCATCTCCTGAACCTCGTTGTACTTTGCGACGTAACCGTTGTACAGCTTTATGTGCTCCCTTACGCTCCTCTCCGATATCCCATCAAGCTTGAATATAGCAGGATTAGCCTCATCCCAATTTATCGCGGTATATTTCTTGAAAGCCATAGGTGTATATTGTAATGCTGGTTATCTTATCAGCACCTTCTCCGTCTTGTTTCCGTACTTGACAATATACACGCCATTCTTTAGCCTTATGAAACCGGGTTTTGAAACCTCACCAACCTTTGTACCATCAACGGAGTAGATCTCCACTTTCCCTTTTCCGTAAAACATTATACCACCCTTTACAACATCAAATACCTTTCCTTTCCCTTCCTCTTCCCTAACTGCAACCGGATCGTCGTACGAAAGATAGCAGGAACCCACGTTGTTTGACCTATATATCCTCAGATAAGGCGCATCCCTCTCACCCCTTACCACAAGCTCGACGCAAGTATCACCGTCTACATCAACAATTAGAGCATAGCCCGACGCACAACATCCACCACTCACGGGACCCCCATACGAAAAGTTCCATAGGAAGTTCCCGTTTGACGCGCTATATACGTCCAAATATCCATTGTGATTTGCAAGTAGGATCTCGTAGCCCGGGTTTGTCATATCAAAGTCCCCAACCGTAATGGGAGCATGGGAATGCACTTCATAGGCTACGGTCCTTGACCATATTACGGAACCCGTTCCCCCATCTATTGCGGCAAAATTCCTCACATAATCCGCTGTGAATATATCTTTTGTCCCATTTCCGTTTATATCTGGACCTATAACAACGGATTCAAAAGCTTCGTACGATAGGTCGGAGTATCCAGAAACGCACCAAGCTAAACTCCCCGTACCGTTTATCCTGCAGGTGCGATTGTTACGAAAATTCACGAAGATCTCCTTTATCCCATCTCCATCCACATCCTCAACCGCAGGAGCGGAACCATAACCATGGCCCGTGGATACCACCCACCTGACGCTCCCGTTTGTACCCCTTAATGCATAAACCCTCCCCGAATTATCTGCAACTATCACCTCTATCTCCCCGTCGTTATCAACATCAGCTATGGCCACAGCCGCCTCGGATCTAACGGAGGTATTTCTCCAAACGACCGCTCCAGTGTTCCCATTGAGGGCATAGGTCCCACTTCGCGTTGCAACTACAACCTCGTTTCCGGGAACCCCGTTTATATTATAAACCCTCGGGGATCCGTTATAGGCTTGGCCCACGGATGCTCTCCAAAGTAACGTCCCGTTCGTTCCCCTGAGGACATAAAGGTATCCGTCATTAGACGTGAAGGCGACTTCCATACCGGGGTTTAAGAAGCTTATATCCTCAAGGACGGGGGTTGAATATATTGCACCTCCCGTTGAATAGGACCAATGCACTGTCCCATCAGGTCCGTTGAAGCAACGGAGTACCCCGGCGTCATCCCCCACACATATGTCGGGTATTCCGTCTCCGGTTATATCCCTCACAGCGGGTCCAGAGTATACACCAGTAGCTGCGGAAAGGGTGGTACCCCATAGTAGTACTACCGAAGAGGGACCGGAAAAACGGGCGGTTGCAAAAGCCCTACCCCTCCCATACATATCCCTCTTCAAACCCGCCCACTCCATAGGCGCCGGCAATTGCGATATTACCCAGATCATAGAGAGAATTATAGGGGTGAATTCAGTAAGGCCTGCTCCTTTTGCCTTTGTCTTCGTTTATGAATACAAATGATGCACAATAGCCGGGAATTATCCTCAGATCCGCCTTCAAGGTTGATGGATCCAAGCCTTCCCTATCCTCAACTGAAGAAGCCTTATCCTTCAATATCCTCCTCCTTTTGCCCTCAATATTCTCCAAAATCATGATCGCCCTGTTCCTCCAAAGTTTTGCGTTTTCATAAGTTGTATCAACCCACCCCTCCTTCGCCCAAAGCCTTATATCCCTTTCCTTGAATTTCTCCACAGGGAGCTTGGGAACCTTCAGGTTCTCGGTGTAATAAAGTTCAAGGTCCGGAGAAAGTACCCCCAAACCTACGGAGGTTATATAGTTTAATATCTTTTCGTTTTCCGATATGTAGGACCACATCCTTTCGGAGATTTCGGATGGTTCTGAATTCGCCAATTTGTCATACGTGCGGAAAGTTTGGGAAAGTATGTAAGCTTCAAATAGGAGCTTTGATAACCTTGGGGGACCTAAGATCTCAAAGGCAACGCTCGGGAATTCGGTTTCTTCCGAAATTTCCTCCAAATACCTTATTGCGTCCTTAACCATCATACCACCCCTATATGAGGGTCCAAGTAAAGCGCTTTCTATTGCCCCAACCACATCCTTCCCCGTCCCCTTACCCTCTATCTCTAACATTACCACCTCGGCAATATCCTCCGCGGTGATCATCCCCATCTGACCAAGGGAGGTTATGCTCCTGAATTCCTCAAGGGAAAATAAACCGTTTTCTCCCGTGTCTATAAAAGCGGTTTTTAAAATCTCTCCCGTCTCATCGCATTTCAGTATTGGTATTCCCCCATCCGAAAGTTTTACCTTCTGAGGCTTTTTTATATTTATCGGAGTTCCACCCTTCCTTATCTCCCCCACACCCATCTTTTTCCAACCTATTGCTGCCGCGGGTTTTATCTCCTTTATTATGGGGGAATCGTTTGCCCTTGATAGGATCACATAAAGCAGGCTTGATGCCCCAGCCATGGCGGTCTTTGATAGGAGAACCCTTGAGGGCCTCTCCTCACCGTGGGTGTAGGGTATGTCCCAGCCCATACCCCCAGTTCCGGTTGTACCAACCTTTAAATATAGCCTGGTTCCCGCCCTCTTAAGTCCTTCCCTCAAAACAAAGAAGTGCCTTATCAATAAAGGTGTATACAGCGAAAGGAGGAGCTTTTCCACCTTCTCCTTTAAAGTTTCATAATTTCCATCCCCCAAGGAGATGTACTTATAAACATCTTCAACGGCGGAAAACTGATCCCTGTAAGCCACCGCGGTTGCGGTATTTACAGTATCTATCACTATTTCGGGCTTCAACCTAACGAGGAGGTTATAAAGGAAGTTCTCCTTCACATCGGAGAAACCAAGGTTTTCCTCTATAGCCTTCAATCTCAGGTTTTCATCCTCAAGGATCTCCCCCTTTGGCTTATCCTTTAGGGAAATGGTTAGGAATATATCCCCCCAAAAACCGAAAACCTTACCAGCATAAAGGTATTCTCCCAAAACATCATCCCTGCCCCTCCTAATTTTCCCGAACTCCTTAAGGGTCTCCTCCACCTCATCCCTCTTTAAACCCACTATAAACACCCTCCTACTCTTTTGGTATATCTTCCTTAAAACCGCCCTACCCACCAAACCCGTGCCACCGACTATTAGCACTTTCCTAAACATAGGGGGTATTATAATACCGTTGAGATTTCAACCTTAAAATTTTTTCTTATGAGGTTTTTAATTTTGGGATTTTTGGCAATTGTAATAGTGGGATGTAAAGAGGAAGAGCCACAACCACCTTCTCAGACGGGAAAACTAACAAGCATAGATTTATACCACGGAACCGTTACCTTGGGTCCAAGACAGTATTTTTGGATAAAGTTTGAGGCGAAGGATGGGGATACGCTATATTATGAAGCGAGGGTTAAGACGGGGGATGGGGACATAAGCTACGCGTTTTGGACCGACAGTGCAAACTACGAGAAGTGGAGGAATGGACAAAGTGCCCAGCTAAACGAGTACGTTGAGGCGGTACCTTCTGTTTCCTTCTCCCCATCCCTTGCAGGTGGAGTTTATTATGCAGTTGTTGGAAATTCATCCTTCATAAGCTCAAAAAACGTTTGGATAAGGTCCTATTTGAGGGGATGGAGGTGAGATATGATGACCCTGTTTTCCTTTTTGCCTTTTGTGGATGATAAAATAGACTTTGAGAGGATAGAAAAGCTTAAAATGTATTACGATAGCGTATATTCAAACCTCACCGTCAAAAACTATTACACCATATTCGCGGACAGCTCTTGGTATTGGGAGAACTGGGACAAAAGGAGTATAATAGTTAGACTAAAGAAAGGTGGGAATTTGCCTTCCCTACTTTCGGGTTTTGGGATAAAGAAACTTGAAAATTCGCCATCCTATTTGATTGAGATACCCGAAGACCTTAGGAGCGTAGATTATGTCAAAAGCCTCCTTTACAACTTAAACAAAGATCCAAACGTTGAGTTTGCCGAGCCAAACTTGATATACAGGGTAAGCTACTGGCCCAACGACCCTTATATGGGGAGACACCTATGGGGTATGTGGGTAATATACGCCGACAAAGGTTGGGATATAACCAGGGGGAGCAGGAGCGTAAAGGTATGCGTTATAGATGATGGGGTGGATTACTACCACGAGGATTTACAAGCAAACTACGGGTACGGGAAGGATTTTGTGGATAACGATAACGACCCTTATCCGGTTAGGGCGGAAGAGCTTCATGGAACACATGTGGCGGGAACGATAGCAGGGGTTATGGATAATGGGGTTGGGGTTGTTGGTGTTGCCCAAAATTTAATATTATCCTGTAGGGCTTTGAACGATGAAGGTATCGGTACAAGTACGGCGGTTGCCCAGTGTATAAGGTGGTGCGCGGATACGGGAGCGAAGGTTATAAATATGAGTCTCGGAAGCCCTGCTCCCTCCTCGGAAATAGAGAGCGCGGTAAATTACGCGGTGGATACCGCAAGGGTGGTGGCAATAGCGGCGGCGGGGAACGACGGAGCTTCAAGCCTTAGATATCCCGCAGCGTATCCGGCGGTAATTTCCGTTGGAGCGATAGATACATCGGGTCGAAAAGCGTACTTCAGTAATTACGGATCTGATCTTGACGTTGTCGCACCCGGGGTTTATATTTTATCAACCGTTCCATATATAAACAGATACATGTTCCTTATGGGTACATCAATGGCAACTCCTCACGTAAGCGGACTTGCGGGATTGATACTATCAAAGAACCCGAACCTATCACCCTCCGAGGTAAGGGCTATAATAACGGGAACAGCGATAGATATGGGGGAGATGGGAAAGGATTGGTTTTACGGCTATGGGCTTATAAACGTATATAGGGCCCTCCTTGCCACACCATCACCCGTATTATCAAGCGATAAAAGGGAAGGAAACATAAGGGTTAAGGTTTCCGGAAGGAAGGTTGTAATTGAGGGCATAGAGGAGTTCAAGATCTACTCTTCGGACGGTAGGTTTGTGTTTTCGGGTAAGGAATTTGAGGGA
>JBMSAP010000047.1:0-10279 GCA_049414445.1 Candidatus Caldipriscus sp.
CCTATGCTTTTTAACGCCCCTCATAACGGAACATAGGTGTATCGCCTCCACAACCACCGCAACCCCCAATGGGTTTATCGCTTTGTTTATAGCCTCCGCTATCTCAACCGTCATTTTCTCTTGAATTTGTAGCCTCCTTGAGAACACCTCAACTATCCTAGGGATCTTTGAAAGCCCTATAACCTTTCCGTTTGGGATATAGGCAACATGCACGACACCAAAAAATGGGAGAAGGTGGTGTTCGCACATTGAGTAGAAGTCTATATCTTTAACCACGATCATTTCGTCGTAATCCGCGGTGAATATAGCGTTGTTTATAACCTCTTCAATGTTTTGCCTGTAACCCGAAAAGATCTCCTCAAACATCCTTGCGATCCTCTTGGGGGTATTCTTTAGACCTTCCCTATTTGGATCCTCGCCTATCTCCTCCAAAATCTGCCTAATTAAGTTTTCTATCCTTTCCGAGTTCATAATTAAGTTTTCCTCCCTATGGGTGAAAGAAACCTTATGAAGTTCCCGAACCTGTTGGGGACAACGCTTAAAACATCCTCAAAATCCCAGCTCTCAACTTTATCTTCCCTCAATGGAGAGAATTCTTCAATGGGGGAATAAAGGGGCTCAACTTCCGGAACGTCCCTTAAAACCTCAACCCATTTTAGGATTTCAAGTATATCCCTCCTTAAGTTCTCATCAAGCTTTAATTTGGCTAGCTCTTCTATTTTCTCAATTTCCAAACTGGGGCGGGAGGACTCGAACCTCCACTACCAGATCCAAAGTCTGGCGTCCTGCCAATTAGACGACGCCCCAGTTTAAGAAAATATTATAAGGCAGGTAAAGTTTCCTCACTCTTTTTGAAAATCACCTTTTCCTTTTCTACATCAATATCCGCTATTACATGCGAGTTGTCTGTTACCTCGCCAGCAATAACGGCCTCCGATAAGGGTTCCTCTATGTACTTCCTTATTACCCTCCTCAGGGGTCTTGCCCCGTACTCGGGATCGTAAGCCTTCTCAACCAACCAAACCTTCAAATTTTCCGTAAGTTCAAGGGTTATCTTCTTCTCCTCAAGACGTTTCCTGAGATCCCTCAACATGATTTCCACGATCTTAACGAGGTCTTCCTTGTTGAGGGGCCTGAATATTATCACCTCATCAACCCTATTTATGAACTCGGGAGGTAAAGTCTTCTTGAGCTCCGCAATCAGGAAATCCTTCATCCTCTCAAAATCAAACTCCTCCCTCTCCTCCCCAACAACAAACCCCATCCTCCTCGCCTCTTTAAGCCTCCTTACTCCTATGTTTGAAGTCATTATGATTATTGTGTTTCTAAAGCTTACTGTCCTTCCAAGCCCATCGGTTAATATACCATCCTCCAAAACCTGCAATAGGACGTTTAAAACCTCCGGATGAG
The DNA here is from genome assembly GCA_049414445.1 of Candidatus Caldipriscus sp. GTDB lineage: Bacteria > Hydrothermota > Hydrothermia > LBFQ01 > LBFQ01 > Caldipriscus. The sequence continues at coordinate 1,411 of JBMSAP010000047.1, forward strand.
CCTTTTCTATTTCGTCAAAGAGAACAACGGAATATGGCCTCCTCTTTACCGCCTCCGTTAGCTGTCCCCCTTCCTCGTATCCCACATATCCCGGCGGTGCTCCTATCAGCCTTGATACGCTGTGCTTTTCCATATACTCGGACATATCTATCCTTATGAGTGCCCTCTCGCTACCGAACATAAACTCCGCCAAAGCCTTGGCAAGCTCGGTTTTACCAACACCCGTAGGTCCAAGGAATATAAAGCTCCCTATGGGCCTCTTTACATCCTTTAAGCCGGATCTGGCCCTCCTAATCGCCTTAGCCAGCGCAGTTATCGCTTCATCCTGCCCTATAACCCTCTTCTTAAGCTCCTCCTCAAGGTGTAGCAACTTCTTGGATTCGTCGTATGTAATTTGGGATACGGGGATCCCAGTCCATCTTGAAACCACCTTGGCTATATCCTCCGCCGTTACAACGGGTTTGCTTTTAACCTTTATTTCCTGCATCTTTTGCAGGATCTCCCTTTCCTTTGCCTCCATCCTCCTCAGGGATTCAATGTCCCCCCTACTTCTTGAGAACTCAATAAGCCTCCTTACCCTCTCAAGGTCCTCCTCAAGTTTTTTCATCTCCTGTGGGATCTCCGCGGCAAGCTTAACCGCCGCTCCAGCCTCGTCCATAAGGTCTATTGCCTTGTCCGGCAAATTCCTATCCGTTATGTACCTGTCCGATAGCTTAGCTGCGGCCTCTATAGCTTCGTCCGTGTATATCACACCGTGAAACTCCTCATACCTAGGCTTTAATATTTTTAGGATCTGAATCGTCTCCTCCACGGTAGGGGGTTCTACATATACGGGTTGGAACCTCCTTTCAAGGGCACCATCCGTCTCTATATGTTTCTTATACTCCTCAACTGTTGTGGCACCTATGATCTGGATCTCCCCCCTTGCCAAGGCTGGCTTTAGTATGTTCGCCGCATCGAGGGCTCCCTCGGCCGCACCTGCACCCACGAGGGTATGCAACTCGTCTATGAAGAGGATCACGTCGGGGGAGCTCGTGGCCTCTTGAATAATCGCCTTTATTCTCTCCTCAAACTGTCCCCTATATTTTGTACCCGCAACCAAACCCGCAAGGTCCAACGCCAATATCCTCTTGCCCTTAAGCTCATCGGGTACCTCCCCCTTAACTATCCTCTGGGCTAAACCCTCAACTATAGCGGTTTTTCCCACACCGGGTTCCCCAAGCAAAACAGGGTTATTCTTCTTTCTCCTTGATAGGATATGTATTACCCTCTCTATCTCCCTCTCCCTTCCCACAACGGGATCCAACTTCCCAAGGCGGGCGAGCTCCGTAAGGTCCGTGGAGAACTGATCCAACGTCCTCGTACTTCCCCTTGGCCTCCTTGGGGGTTCGACCTTTGGTGGAGTCTCAAAGGAGAAACCTATGCTCGTTGATAGGGTGTCATCCGTCCTCCCATGCGCCATCAACCTCTTAATTTCTTCCCTAACAAGGGAAACGGTTATACCGAACTTGTTTTCCAGAATTTGGGATGATAAGGACCTCTCCTCCAAGAGTATGCCAAGCAAAATATGTTCGGTTCCCACCTTATCCTTCCCAAGCTTTCTTGACTCCTCTATAGCATTGTTTATAGCTTTTCTTGCCGATGCGGAAAGGGGAAGCTCCTGGGCGTAAGTTTTCCTCATAGGTCCCCTTGAAAGCCCCTTCTCTATCTCCGCCCTGAGCTCCGTAATATCAACCCCGAGGTTGGTAAGGATCATAACCGCCATACTGTCGGAAACCTGGGTCATAGCGAGGATAAGGTGTTCGGTACTTATATAATCGTGCCCAAACTCCATAGCCTCCCTCTTGGCGGATGCCAGAACCCTTTTGGCTTTCTCCGTGAAGTTAGGCGTTCCCATAAACATACCCTCACCTCCCCGTAAATGCTTCAACCAACCTCAAGAGCGACATAGCTTTACTATTATAGGGCGAGAAGGGATCTTTCGCAAGGGGCTCCAGGATGCTCTTTGCTTCCTTGAATTTCCCCTCTTCTATGAGATTTTCCGCGAGTTTGATCTTGATGTATTGCGAAATGGATGGGTAATCAAGGGAAAAGTTCCTTTTAAGTTCGTTTATGTCGTTCTTAAGGGCGTAAGTGTAAATAGCCTTTGCGACCGATAGGGCAAAATTCTTCCCAGAAACTTCCCTTACGTACTCCAATGCTTTCTTAACATCCCCTTTAACGTAGTAGGAGTTTGCGAGATCCAAAAGGGCCATATCGCCCCAAATAGTACCCTTTGAGGATCTTGCCACCTCCTCAAGGGACCTCTCATCCCTAAGGTTCATGAGCATAGCACTTAGGTAGCCGATCTCTCCCTTTTCCATCCTTGTCTTGTTCGTGTTCCACCAGTAGTATATCCCTCCCCCTATCACCACCGCCAAAGCCACCGCTCCCCATATCGCATTTTCCCTATTCTTTTTTAAAGCCTCCAAGATCCTTTCCATCATCTCCACAAGGAGGTATTATAAGCGGGTTTATAATCCCCTATCGTGCTTCTTGTACCAAAAACCAGGTTCTCAAAGATCCACATGATAGGGATAGGGGGTTCTGGGATGAGCGGTTTGGCGGAAATACTTCACAGCCTAGGATTTGAGGTTAGCGGTTCGGATATATCAAGGAAGGAAACAACGGAGAGGTTGGAAAGGCTTGGGATAAAAGTTTTTTATGGGCATAGGGCGGAGAACGTTGAGGGGGCAAACATAGTGGTCTATTCCTCGGCGATAGGACCAGATAATCCCGAACTTGTTAGGGCTAAGGAGTTAAAGATACCCATCATACAGAGGGCGGAGATGTTGGCGGAGCTTATGAGGGTAAAGTTTTCAATAGCGGTCTCTGGAGCTCATGGTAAGAGCACGACAACATCAATGATCGGGCATATACTGAAGGAGGCGGGGAAAAACCCAACGGTTATAGTTGGGGGGATCTTAAAGGATGTGGGGTCTGGGGGTTTGGTAGGGAGGGGGGAATATTTGGTTGCGGAAGCGGACGAATCGGACAGGTCCTTCCTAAAGCTTTTACCCACCATAGCGGTGATAACCAACATAGACAGGGAGCATATGGACACTTACGGGAGTATGGCATCCTTGAAGATGGCTTTCATTGAGTTTGCAAATAAGGTACCTTTTTACGGCTCCGTTGTGGCTTGCGGGAACGATAAAAACGTTAGGGATATCCTACCCTTCGTAGAAAAAAGGGTTTTCACTTATGGGTTTTCAAACGAGAACGACCTTTATGCGGAAAACGTTAAAGTTTTTGGTTTATCTTCGGAGTTTGAGCTCTCGGGCTTTGGGGAAAGGTTAAAGGGAAAACTCAACGTTCCGGGAAGGCACAATGTCTTGAACGCCCTTGCGAGTCTAATAGTTGCCTGGGAGCTGGATATTCCCTTGAGGGAAGCCTTGGAGAGTTTGGAGAGTTTTAAGGGGGTAAGTAGGAGGTTTGAGATCAAGGGGGAAAAGTTCGGGGCGATTTTCGTTGACGATTATGGACATCACCCAAACGAGATAAAAAGTGTTCTAGAGGTCGCAAGGGGTATAGGGAAGAGGGTGATAACCGTATTTCAACCTCACAGGTACACAAGGACGATGGATCTGTACAGGGAGTTTGGGGAGGTTTTGTCAAGATCCGACATCGTAATTCTACTTCCCATATATCCCGCGGGGGAAAAGCCCATACCGGGTGTGTCTTCGGAACTTATATATGGGGTTATGAAGGGTATGGGAAAGGATGGGGTTTATTTGGTTGAAAATTTTGAGGAGGCCGCGGAGCTCTTGAGGAAGATATTGGAGGAAGGGGATGTGGTCCTTCTACAGGGTGCGGGTAACGTTTATAGGGTTTTTGATATTGTTTAATTGCGGGGGGAAAGAGGGGGGTATAATCTCCTTGGTGCCTTCCGCGGATGGGATAATATACGAAATTGGGGCGGGCGAAAATTTGGTTGGGGTTTCAACGTTTAGCCCCCTTAAGGGTTCAAAAACCATCGTTGGGGATCTTATAAATCCAGATTACGAGAGGATAAGGTCCTTAAAGCCGGACTTTGTGATAATCACCCTGCCTATGCAAAGGAGGGTAAAGGAGAGGTTGGAGAGCATGGGAATCAGAACTTACGATTTCTCGCCTGAAAGCGTTGAGGAGCTAACAAGCGGGATCTTGGAACTTGGTAGGATGATGGGGAGGGAAGATAGGGCAAAGGAGCTGGCGGATAGTATTGAAAGGGCGGTAAAGAGGATAAAGCCCTTGGGAGAATTTTATTTTGTGGTAATAATATCGGAATCTCCGGTTTTTGTGGCGGGGAGAAATACATATATTTCGGGGATTTTAGAGCTATTTGGTGGGAAGAATTATTTCTCATGGATTGAAGGGTATAAGGGTGTTTCGGTGGAGGATGTTTTAAGCGGGGATTTTGATGTGGTGGTTGTTCCTTACGAATTCTCGGGCAGAATGGGGTTTGAAAAGAAATGCATAATAAAGCTTGATCCAAATCAGCTATCGCCGGGCTTGGAGATCTTTAGCCTTATAGATAGCTTAAGATCAAAACTCTCCGTTTGCGTTGAGAAAAACCTTGTCCGCCCTGTAAGATGACCTAACTAAGGGACCCGAGAATACTTCCTTAAACCCCATTTGTAAAGCCTTCTCCCTGTAACAATTGAACTTCTGGGGTGATACGTACTCAACGACGGGCAAATGTTTTGGTGTTGGGCGCAAGTACTGCCCAATGGTAACAATATCAACCCCAACTTCTCTTAAATCCCTCAGGGTTTGTAAAACCTCTTCTTCAGTCTCACCCAAGCCCACCATAATGCTTGATTTGGTATATATGTCCCTCCTTAGGCTCTTAGCGTATTCTAGGACAAATAGGGATTGTTCGTAAGATGCCCTCCTGTCCCTGACCTTTGGGGTAAGCCTCCTTACGGTTTCAACGTTATGGGCAAAAACGTCAAGGGGAGAGAAAACCACCCTTTCTATGCTCTCCTTTTTACCCTGAAAATCCCCAACCAAAGCCTCTACCTTTACGTCCGGCCTTAGGGTCTTTATATAGAATATCGTTTTTGCCACATGTTCCGCCCCCCCATCCGGCAAATCATCCCTATCCACCATCGTCAAAACTATATACCGTAGGTTTAGCTTACTTATCGCCCTCGCAACATTCATGGGTTCGTTAGGATCCACCTTACCTCTCGGGTTTCCGGTTTTTACCGCGCAGAACCTACAACCCCTTGTGCATACATCCCCCAATATCATTATCGTTGCGGTACCATGTCCCCAACACTCGTAAATATTTGGACACCTCGCCTCCTCACAAACCGTATAAAGGTTATGCCCCCTCAAGACCCCCTTAACATCCGTGAATTTCCCATCCGTGTTCAACCTCACCCTCAACCATTCCGGTTTTCTTTCTATCATATGTGAATTATACCTCCGTTATTTTCTCAAAGGATGCGAGCCTTTCCTCTATCGCCAAAACCTCCATCTCCAACTTCCTCAGGGATTCCCTCACGTTCTCTATATGACTTTCCAATATGCACGCGCCTATGCTACATCTTACATCCTCCAAACTTTTGTAGATCTCCTTTAATTCCGCCTCAAGGGAAGATACCCTATTAAAAACCTCCTCCCTACGTTTCACCTCCCCATAGAAGCTTAAAACGAATACCCCGAAAACCGCAAGGAGTAGGAGCATTTGGGTAAAAACCGTCTCCGCGTAAGGGTAAATTCCGAGAAAGGAAATCTCCGGGATCCAGGAAACAGGAGTGATTGGTAAAACACCCGCCTCCTGAAAAGCCCTTATACCCTTACCCGCGAGGATAAAGGAGAGAATGAGGAGGACCGTACCGCTGAAGGCAAAGAATTGATTTATTGGAAGCCTCTTCTTGAGGTAAAATATGCTCCAGGCGATAAGGAATAATACCGCCAAACCCACCAAAAAACCCCAAAGTATTGGGGTTGGATTTTCCGTCTGAACCAAAAGGGCCTGATAGAAAAGTACGGTTTCAAGGGCTTCCCTGAAAACCGCTATAAAGGATAGACCGAAGAGTCCTAACCTGTATGAACCCTTCAGGCTTTTTACAACCGAAGATTTTATATAATCCTTCCATTTCTTCGCATCCGCCTTGGAAAATAACCAATGCCCCACATAAAATAGGACCGCGCTGGCAAGGAGGGCGGAGATCCCCTCAACAAACTCCCTCGCAAACCCGGATATCTTAATCAGAAATTGGGCAAAAAACCAAAGGATCAAACCCGCAAGGATGGCGCTCACCCATCCGAGATTAACAAAGATCTTCTCCCTATTATATCCAAGGGAGGATAAGACCGCCAATATGGCGGCGACTATAAGAATAGCCTCAAGCCCCTCCCTGAATATTATCCCAAACGAACCCAAGAACCCAACAAGTGGGTTAAACCCGTTCAAGTTTAAGATCTCGTCCCTAAGGGCCAATATCATTTCATACGCCCTCTCGTCCTTCCTCTCCAGCATTTTCCTTATCTCGTTGAACTTCATTTCAATTTTCCTCACCTTACCCGAAGGGAGGAAACCCTCCATAGGCTCAAAACCCTCAAAGTAAGCCTCAAGGAGCATCTCATTCGCCTCTTTGAATTTTCCAGATTTTGTCAGGAAGGCAACCATCTCAAGGTACCTCAGGAGCTTATCCTTTGGTTTTTGAGAGAGGTAAATTTGGGGTTTCGTCCTCAAGGCATTTATGTATCTTTCGGGTTCCTCAACACCAAGGGATTTTAAGTATTCAAACAATTCCTCATCGCTTAAGGTTAAAATCTGGGAGGTGCTTAATGGGAGTACGGCGCTCGATGTATCCCTACCCAAGGTTAAAACGAAGAAGGAGATGTGCCACCTATCCTTTTCCGGTAAATGTTCAAAGGAGGGCATCGCGGTCCCCTCTATCCCGTACATAGACTGAAAGACGTTTAAGAGGCTGAGAGATTGATTTTTGTATAAAACTCTAGGTTTCGGGTCAAGCTCTTGGGCCAAGGGCGTTTCGGATTTCCCGTCCTCTCCATGACAGCTTGAGCAATGCCTTAGGTAAAGTTCCCTACCCCTTATAAGGTCGGGAATTGGGGGTGAGATCTTGATCGTTCCCAAATACCTAGCCTTTACGGTTTTTATGTAAGATTCAAGGGATTCCGCCGGGACGCGTGAGGACATGAGGGAAATCAGGGTATCCGCGAAGGGATATCCTTTAAGTTTTTGGGCGAAGGCGTTTATCTCCTCCCACTCCGCGGTATCAACTATTTCCCCGTTTACAACTATATCCCTATAATCCCTCGCTATGTAATCCAAGATGTTTATAGCCCTTTCGGCGCTTATGCTTATTATCGCGATCATCATAATCCTGACCTCGTCCGTCAATTTTTAGGTTGAATTCTGACCGTTTTGGTCAGTTTTTGAGAATCATTTGCAAAATCTGAAAAACCCTCCTTCCTACCACATCAATTGAATATCTTTCCGGCTCCCTCGGATAATATTTTCCTTTCATGGCCTCTTTTAACCTTTCCATTATCTCCTCTTCCGAATTTTCGCATATCCCCAAATTCAGATCCTGGGCTATTTCCCTTAGGTATCCCCTCGGGGATATAACAACTATGGGTTTTCTGGCACCCAAATACTCAAATAGCTTTACGGATGAGACAAAACTTTGGGATTTATCATTACCGTAAATCGCAATAAGAACATCCGAGGATACCATTTCCCTTAAGGCGTCCCTCCTACTTACGGGACCAAATCCCCCCCACCTCTCCGAACCAGGTCCCACAAGCCTAAGGGTAAAATTCAGCTTCTTACATGCGGAAATCAGGGGGGTCATATTCCTCTCATGGAAAACGCTACCTACGTGGGAAACCCAAACATCTTGATGCTTTATAGCTTCAAACCTATACTCCCTAGGGTCGTAAAAATGTGGAATTAAGAAAACCCTTTCGTTAAACTTCCTTACTTCCTCCGCGCAAGGGTCGTTTATGCAGAAAACCGCTTTAGCTTTTCTCAAAGCCCATCTTTCAAGTAGAAAATCCGCCAACTTGTTTTTCCTCCTGGGATCGCTTATCCACACGTCCCTAAGGTCCGCAACGAATGGGATATTTAACCTTGATAGAACGGGTATCGTTAGGAATGCGGAAAAGGGAGGAGCGGTTATCACTACCACGTCGGGTTTCTCCCTCTTGAGTATTTCCCGGATCTTTCCGTAATACTTCAAGAAGAAAAAGATTCTTGAATCCGGGATAAGGAAAAACTTCAGAATTTCCCCCTTTCCGGAAACGGGAAACCTGTAAGGTTGGAAGTGGGGTAGGGGATAAACCTTTATTTTTTCTGAAATCTCCAAAAACCTCCCTTTATCCTCACCGCCGAATTTATCGCCAAATGCGGATATTACGAAGACTTCGGCACCCAGTTCCTTTAAATAAAGGGCAAGTTTTGACCACCTTTGGGCTCCGGCGGAGTTGTTGGGGGGGAAAAAGTAAGAAATTATTCCTACTTTCACCTCATAATGTCCAAATAACTTTCGGGAACCATCCTGTAATCCCCCGTCCCATCAAAATCCACAAATACAAACCTCAGGCCGAGCCTATAATAGTACCAAACCTCGTAGGGTTTCCCCTCAAACCTGAAGGGTTGGCTTAAAATCTCATCCGGCGGTCCAAACTTCGTATATATTAGGGCTCTGTCGGATATCTTATTCCTCAGATTGCTCGGATAAAGGTACATTGCGGTGTAAAGCCTTTCTAAGAAAGCTTCCTTTGCCTTTTCCCCACCCATCTCCTCCCAAAACCTCTCCCAATTTTCCTTCCTGTCCCCCTTTTTCTTTAGAATGTCCGTTTTTTT
>JBMSAP010000048.1:0-5038 GCA_049414445.1 Candidatus Caldipriscus sp.
ATAACCCCGAGCTGGGAAAACCCAGCTCGGGTTTTTTTTACCCCTACTTCTTTAAACGTCCTACTTTTCTTTTTTATCCCCATTTCTTTAAACGTTGAGACCCCCCGTAGCTTGGGAACTGGGACGCTTCCCAGTCCCAAGCATTGCACATTTCAAACTTCACAGCCCCCACTTCTCAACACGTTTTTATGCCTTTCAAAGAACTTTTACTGTCCCACTTCTTTCAACGACAAAAAAACAATACTTTAAAGCCTTTGGGTTTAAAGTATTGTTTTTTTGTCCAAAGTTTGCTTTAGCAAACTTTGAGAATGCTTTTATTCTCTTGGGTCTATAATCCACATATTCCAAGCTACCCTATAAACATTCCCTTTAACGTATTCATTCCCCAAGTCATTAATGGAACCTTCCCATCTTACTTTTTCACCGCATTTTGAACAATAGCCATTTTTCAACATATCTTTAATCGTCCAAATCTCAAACGACGCATCTATAAGCTCCTCTTCTTCAGGACTGGATACCTCTACATACTCTGGACCATCAGATACAGGACCTAACGCTTCCGTTAAATAAAGCTCTTCAATTAATACCTCTCTTTCCTCCTCTTCCTCTACAACATCAAAACGCTTAATTTCATCTTCAACCTCTGCCTCCTCTGCCTTAAAACCTACAAATACCGCCTCTGGCATCTCATCGTCTTCATTTCCCTTTTTGGTCTTAATATCGTCCAAAAAATACTTCCAATTCTCTTTTTCCCTAAAGTATTTTCTACCCCAAACGTCCATCTTCCTAAATCTCTTAAACTCTTCATAACTTACTTCATCTTGATAAATCCAAGTGGGCCTCGTAATGTAATAAACCATATGCAAAATCTGGGCTGGCTCCTTTCCATACTCATAATGCACGACTTTAACGCCTAAATGCTTCTCAATTAGCTTCTTTATGCGCTCTAATTTCTCTGGCATAAGATAACCCGCGGGAATTAAAACGTTTAAATGTGGATACCAGGCCCCTGGGTTATCTTCGCTTGCAAAATGCCACTTATAAAAACCGCATGGGAACCCTTCCCTTTTTAACATCCTCCATATATAACCTGCTACACCACTTAACACTTTTGGGTCCTTCCACTTTTCCCTAAGCTCCAATGGACACGTTATAACAAGATACCCTAACCCTCCGCTTTGCCTCCACATTTCTTTAGCATACGTTAAAGTCTTTGAAAATAACATCATATGATATAAACTTCCCTTCCTTCCACAGTCTGGGCACCCCTCTTTTTTGCACGGTTTTTTCCAAATGTATTTTCTACCGCATTTTTTGTTTTTGCAAACGGCTTTATGCAACGAACCACAATTAAAAAGCTTGTTGTCGTCCCACCCCCTCCGTAATTCATCCAAAAACACCTTCCAAGCCTCGTAAAATTGGGCGCTTCGGGCGACCCCCTCCAATCCCTCATCAAATCTTGAATTTCCACTTTTTGCTGTATTAGTCAAGTTAATCATTTCTTTAATATGAACGCCCTTTTCTAAACTCCTTACAACAGGCGTAGGAACGTAGTAATCCCAAGAACCTATATAAGCCCTTAACTCAACATCCCTTATAAACCCCCTTTTAGACCTCCCTTTATAGACCTTTAACCTGCCTTTGAATATCTTATCAACCTCTACACCCTTAAGGTCTTTAAAACCCCTCACCTTACACCCTCTTTTTCTTTCTTCAATTCCTCCTCATATATAGCCCTGAACTTATCCCTTACCGCTTTAACTTTATCCTCCGCTTTAGTTATCAATCCTAACCTCCATAAAGCAATTGCTTTAGACCTAAACCTCCATTTTCCACTCGTCCATAAATCCCCTTTAAGACTTTCTATTTTTTCGGGACTTATGATTGCATCATGTAGTAAATCTGGCACTGTCATGGTTAAAAGCTCCCTTACTGGCGAGATTTTCAAAAACAAATAACCCCCTTCAAACTCTATCATCGGACACTCGTAACGCTCTAACAAAGATAAAGCATTTTGAAATCTTGCCGAATTCTCGGGTCTAATAAATAACCATCTACACCTCGGAAGCCATCTTCCCGAAGGTCTACCCTCTGAAACCTTCAGTCTGTAAATATACACGTAAAAGTCCCTCATACTCTCTATTATATGGCTGAAAATGGACCTTTAAAGGGCTATTATACCCCTATAGCATAACCCCATATTTCATTTTTCACCCTTATAATACCCATCGAGACCCCCCGTAGCTTGGGACTGGGTACCTTCCCAGCCCAAGCAATTCCCTTTTTAGGGACGCCTTAACATTTTCCATAACCCCGAGCTGGGAAAACCCAGCTCGGGTTTTTTTTACCCCTACTTCTTTAAACGTCCTACTTTTCTTTTTTATCCCCATTTCTTTAAACGTTGAGACCCCCCCGTAGCTTGGGAACTGGGACGCTTCCCAGTCCCAAGCATTGCACATTTTCAATTTCAAAGCCCCCACTTCTCAACACGTTTTTATGCCTTTCAAAGTCCCCTCGGTGTTTAATGAATTTTCACGACGAGAACGACAAAAAACAATGCTTTAAAGCCTTTGGGTTTAAAGCATTGTTTTTTGTCCAAAGTTTGCCATAGGCAAACTTTGAGAATGCTTTTAGGGTGATCTTACTTTCTCATTTTCTTCTTTGGGATACCGCCTCTCATCAATAACCCATACATTCCACCCTACCCTGAAAACGTCCCCCTTAATGTATTCATTGTCCAAGTCATTAATAACGCCCTCCCACTTTAACTCTCTACCGCATTTTGAACATCTACCGCCTTTTAACGCCTCTTTAACCCACCAAACCTCAAACGACGCATTAAAAAGCTCCTCTTCTTCGGAACTTGAAAACTCTACAATCTCTGGGTTATCCGTAGGACCTAACATCTCTTTTAAATCTTCCGCCGTTATCTCTTCCCCCTCTGATGCCTCATTTTCCCCTTTCAAATTAACAAGCACCACATTAAGACCGTTGCCCTCTGCTTCTTTTCTTACATCGTTTAACTCTTTAAGAAACTCACGCCAAACGCCAGCCTTCCTAAAATACTTTTTGCCCCATATCCCGTTTTTTCTGAACTTTGACCATCCCTCGGAATCAACTTCAACCTGCATATTCCACGTTGGACGTGTTATATAATAAACCATATGGATAATTCGCTCCGGCTCCCTCGCATACTCATAATAGACAACCTTAACACCTAAACGCTTCTCTATTAGCCTTTTTATGCGTTTTAATTTCTCCGGCTTAAGATAACCCCCGGGAACTAAAACGTTTAAATGTGGATACCACACGCCCGGGTTTTCATCACCCGCGAAATGCCACTTGTAATAACCGTATGGGAACCCCTCCCTTGCTAACATCCGACGTATATAACGCACTACCTCGCTTAAAACTTCCCTGTTTTTCCATTTCTCCCTCAACTCTAAAGGACACGTTATAACAAAATACCCTACCGCCCCGCTTTGCCTCCACATCTCCATAGCATAGTTTAACGCTTTTGCAAACAAATACATATGGTAAGCGCTCCCGGGAACCCCACAGTCCGAACACCATTCCCTTTTGCAAGGGTTTTTGATGATATGGACACGCCCACACGCCTTATCCTTGCAAGTCCCCTTAATAAGCACCCCACACCTAAAAAGTTTGTTGTTGTCCCAGCCCCTCCGCAACTCGTTTAAAAACTCCCTAAATGCCCTGTAAAACCCAACATCCAAGACCACGTCCTGAACCTCGCCCTGTCCCCCCTCAAAATGGGAATGGCCACTTTTTGCTAACCAAGTCAAGTTAATTTCTTCTTTGGAAACTTCCCCCCAAACCTCTAAAGCCTCTAAAACCGCTTTAGGAACGTAATAATCCCAAGCTCCCGCATAAGCCCTTAACTCAACATCTCTTACAAATCCAACGCCTTTTTTAGACTTTGACCTCTTACCCTTCCTTTTACCCCTACCATCATAAACCTTTAACTTCCCTTTAAACACCTTATCAACATCAACGCCCTTAAGACTTATAAAGCCCTTCATACTTTAGACCCCCCTTTAGACTTCTCTTTAGACCCCTCTTTACTTAACTCCTCCAAAAGCCTTTTATACATCTCTTTAACGTCTTTAATGTGGTGTGTAGCCTTAGTATGTTTTCCTATCTGCCATAAAGCCAGTAGTTTAACATCCGCCTTCTCGGTGTTTATAGTCCATAACTCTTCCCATATGCCTTCTATTTTCTTATCCGTAATAATCGCATCAAAGATTAAGTCCGGGACCATCATCCCTATTCTCTCCTTTACAGGTGTAACTTTCAAAACAAGGTAGCCCTTCCCGTATTCAGTCATAGGACACTCTACAGTGCTTAAATACCCCATAAGATTTCTAAATCTTGGGGTACTCTCCCGTCTAATATAAAGCCACCTGCTAACCGTAAGCCATTTTATAGATGGTCTGCTCTCCGAGATGGGAAGCCTGTAAATATAGACCATTAACTCCTTCATAAGCCATTATTATAAGGGTGTTTAGTAAGGTACATAGACCTTTATATGCACCTTTGACCCCCCAACCATAACGCTTTTTTAATGGTTTATACTCCCGAATATCCACACTTAACCCTTTCACCCTTATAATACCCATCGAGACCCCCCCGTAGCTTGGGACTGGGTACCTTCCCAGCCCAAGCAATTCCCTTTTAAGGGACGCTTTCATCCTCCAAGCCCGGGTTAGGAGACCTACTCCTAACCCGGGTTTTTTTATTACCCCCCACTTCTTTAAACGTCCTACTTTTCTTTTTTATCCCCACTTCTTTAAACGTTGAGACCCCCCCGTAGCTTGGGAACTGGGACGCTTCCCAGTCCCAAGCATTGCACACTTCAAACTTCAAAGTCCCCACTTCCCAACACGTTTTTATGCCTTTCAAAGAACCTTTACTGTCCCACTTCTTTACACGACGAGAAATTCCCAAGACTGCTTAAAATGGGAATTCTTCGTCTTCGTAATTCTTATTGACCACCACCCACACACCCCACCCCACTTTA
>JBMSAP010000049.1:0-21606 GCA_049414445.1 Candidatus Caldipriscus sp.
CTTATAAAGAAAAACTCACCCGAGGATCTGAACCTGATCCTCATAGATCCGAAGAGAGTGGAGCTTTCAATCTTTGAGGGCTTACCCCACCTTGCTTTACCGGTCGCAAAAACCGTAAAGGAGGCAGTATTCGCCTTAAAAACCGCGGTTAGCATAATGGACGATAGGTACGCTATAATGTCCGCAATAGGGGCTAGGGATATAGAGAGCTTCAATTCGAGGGCTCCGAAATTTGAAATAGAAAGGATGCCTTATATTGTCATAGTGATAGATGAGCTGGCGGACCTTATGATGCTCTCTCCAAAGGAAACCGCCGAGTATATTCAAAGGATCGCCCAGCTCGCCCGCGCGGTTGGGATACACCTTATAACCGCAACTCAAAGGCCCTCCGTGGATGTTATAACTGGAGTAATAAAGGCAAACTTCCCTACAAGGATCGCCCTAAAAACCGCTTCAAGGTTTGACTCAAGGACAATATTGGATGTGGAAGGGGCGGAAAGACTTTTGGGTAAGGGGGATATGCTTGTTCTTCTAAGTGATAGGCCTGAACCTGTAAGGGTGCACGGCTTTTACGCCTCACACTACTATGCGGAAAGGCTCCTACTTGATCACGTTTCAAGTAAGCTTTCTTCGATGTGGAAAATAGATAAAGAAAAGGTTAAGGTTTTCCTGAAAATGGCTAGGGAGGAGGGGGTCTTCTCCGCAATATTCAGGGATGATGAACCTGCTTATAACGAGAGGGTGGAGAGATTATCCCACATTGCGGAGGAAATATTAAAAATCCCACCTGAAGATTTTAAGAACCTTTTAAGTGAAACCCTTGAAAACTATTATCCTTACAAGTTTGTCTTTGAGGAGGAAGGGGAAGAAAATGTCCCAAGATCCGGGGTGGGGAAGATAGATAAGAAGATATTGGAAGCGGCGATGGTTTGCGCGGAGGTTGGTTATGGTTCCGCGAGTATGGTTCAAAGGAGGTTGGGCGTGGGGTTCCCCAGAGCGGCCAAAATAATAGATCAACTGGAAAAACTTGGTTTTCTATCTCCCCCCGAAGGTCCAAAGCCAAGAAGGATCCTTATGAGCGTTGAGGAGTTTGAGAGGAAGCTTAAGGAAATGGGATTTAAAAACTGGTGAAATGATCGCCCTTTGGCATAACCCCAACCTTAAAATTATCAACCATGAATGAAAAACCTGTTTATGTAATGATAACTGATTGGAATAATTACTGGAATAAAAGAGAATCTGCTTCCTATACCAAAAGCCTTGTAAAATTTGACTTACAGAGTCATCAACTTGTAGAAAATGCTCCTACACTTTTTATAGAAGTTAAGAAAGAAAATTATGAAATAGAAAAAGCTTGGTTTGGCCGTGTTAGGAATTTTAGGAAAGAGAAAAAGAAAATTCGTTTTGATGTTCAAAAAGAAGAAGAAGTAGATTTAAATGAAGCTTTAGATATCATTAAAGGTATTGATGCTATTCCTCAACCTAAATCAAACCCTGAACCAGGATGGTATTTAGCATCTCAAATTAAATCCTCTATAATAGTACCGGAAGAAGTTGCTTTATATCCCCCCTTCTTTTATAATTTGATTAAAACAAAAGATCCTTCAGAATTTGAAGATTTGGTTTTTCAATTGCTTAAACTAATTGGAATAAATAATATTTGTAAGATTGATAGAAAAAGACAAGCTGGTATGGAAGATGGATTTTTTGTTTTTAGAAATTTAGCAGTTATTTATGATTGCACTTTGAAAACTGATTTGACAGATAAAGAAGAACAGATAAATAATTATTGTAGGCGTTTAGATGATGTGGTAGAATTATCTTGTAAAAGTAAAGGGAAACCTTTTAATATAAAAAACAAGAATAAGCAAGTATGGATTATAACGAGGAATAAAACTCAAACGATCAAGGAGTATCCTGGCGATAATGGCGAAAGCATTTTAGTCAAAGAAATTTCAATCAATGACCTTATAGAAATTTATATCAAGAGAATGAAAGAAAATCTTTTTGAAGAAGAGCTTGAAAGAATTTTAGAAGATTTAGG
Organism: Candidatus Caldipriscus sp.; assembly: GCA_049414445.1. Classification (GTDB taxonomy): domain Bacteria; phylum Hydrothermota; class Hydrothermia; order LBFQ01; family LBFQ01; genus Caldipriscus. The sequence goes on from JBMSAP010000049.1 coordinate 2,045, forward strand.
TATCAAAGAATTTTAGAAGATTTAGGTATCGTTAAATCTCTATAAAATTCAGCTTATCTAAATTATAATCTATTACATTGCCTAAATTTAATTACCGTAAAGGAAGAGGGCAAGGTCGGAATAAAGCAGGTTCCTTGATAGGAAGTTATAATCAGGGCGTTGATTTTGTCCCTCCAAAAATCTCCAAAGATAAAAGAAAATAATCTCAAGATCAACCCCTTATACATATAGCGGCGAAGACACCGAAGATTTCCACCGTTCCTATAACTTTATAACCGTTATATTCCCCTAACAATATTGAGCTTGTAACCTCATTTTCGCTTTCACCGACCAGAACGCATATACCCTTTTTTTCGTCATGGAATGCTTTTAAGTCCCTCTCCTGCTGTTCAAGGTACTTTTCAACGGAAGAATAAAGAAAAGAAATTATTTCCGCTATCTCTTTCTCGCTCTTTGCTATTCTGAAAGTATCCTCAAGGGAGTAATAAATCCTTCTTACGATTTTTCGTGGGATCCCTTCCAGCATTTCGTAAAGGTTGTTTAACTTTGAGACCGTTATCTTCCTCAAACCCTCGTCAAAATCCCTAAATTTTGGGATAAACTCGGAGATAATCTTCTTTATTTCTTGATATACCTGCTCCTGATTATCAAATCTCCTAAGGGAAGTTGATGTTTGAAAGATCAGGATGCTCACCCTCCCGTCCCCTTCCTTCTTCTCACTGAACTTCGGAAGTTGAAAAGAATAACCGCTTTCCGAAAATCTTCTTCCAAGTTCCTCCGAAAAGTTATCAAAATCTCCAACTAGGATAACCCTAAATATGGGCCTTTCTGGATCCGCCTCTTCGGGAAATATGAGAAGCTGGGGTATCCCGGTATTTATATACTCCTCAATAAGCCTGGGGACTATAACCCTCCCTATTATCTCAAGTCCGAACTTTATATCTATGTATCTTCTCGCCTTGGGTTTTCTCAAAGTTTCTTCCAGGCTCTCCGCTATCCTTGCAAGCTTTCCCAAAGGAATTTCCTTCGTTTCAATCCTGACAACCGATATACCCTCCGGATAAATAAACTCCTTCTCGTAAATCTTTTCTATCCCCTCCTCCGAAAGGACGCTCAATACGCTGTCAAGGGAGACGTATTTGTCCAATCCCACCACCGTTATACCTGACATCCTCATCCCTTTTGTCGTTATGAAATTGTGGAAGAATACCTTTACCAAGGATGGGTTTTCCTTAACATACCTGTATAGCCTATTCTGCCATACTATTATCTCCGCCAAGGTCATAGCATCCCTATCTTCCAAGTAAGCCTCCGTCCTTGACCTTATGAACATTATCGCCTCCCCCTGATCCCCCAATAGGAATTGAAGTTCTTCTTTTGGAACCATCCTTACTATCTCATCCACCACTTCCTTGTATTTCCTGATCTTTACACCGCTTATTGAAATTAGGGATTTTAGCCCTATTCCACCCTTTGCTGCAATCCTCAAAATCTCAATTATCCCTTGCTTATCCTTCATGATCTCTGAGTCGGGTTTTAGGCTAGATATGGAAAGGACGATTAGGGCGTAATCCGAGGGATATAAAACCCCTGCAAATATTCTCTTAATGTTATAACCCCTGTCGTGTATCACGCTTGAAACCGCATCCAAAAGCCCCGCCCAATCCTTTGCAACCACCACAAAAAATACCTCTCCATCCTCAAGGAATACATCCGCCTGAGGTTCCTTACTTTCCTCCAATCTATCCAAAAGGGAAGAGACGAAATTCTCAAAATTTGCCGAAAGTTTTAACCAATTCGCCCTTAAAATCTTTTTCCAATTGTATGCCTCAATCTTTTCCATTTGGAAAATTATAAGGTGGAATCCCAACCAAAACCGACAAAAATCTGCCCCCAAATACCCCTGTTTTCAACCTTCGGAACATCCCTTATTTCCCCAAAATCGGATTTCCATTGTGTTTGATAAATGGGAAAGGTATATCCAGCCCTAAATCCCATCAAAAACCCAAAATCAAAGTGGGCGTTTAAGGAAATAGTCCCCGAATACTCCCCCTTATTTGCGTAAAAGGAAATTGCGGGATCTACCAAAATATCCGAAAACTCCGAATTTTTGACATATCCCCCCCTCAATTCAAACCTTGAGTATCCCACACCCAAAGCGGGATAAACCAAAAACCTCCTTTCTTTCAGCCTACTATAGTATAGGACATATCCAAGATTTGCGGAAAAATCCGATGAGTTAAAGGTTATCCTCCCGTCATCCCTGAAGCCCTCAACACCCAAAAATGTCCAAAAGTTCCCCAAAAAGACGATGTTATCCCTAACTATAAATCCACCAAAACCCACCTTCACCCTGCTAAACTCTCCAACTTGGTAGTATCTAGATATGGCGTTTAAAATTCCCGTAAAGTCAACGTTTGCCCAACCAGATCCGATAAAAAGCCCAAAGTTCATTTATATCTCCCCCAGAACTTCCCCATAAGCACTTCCGTCCGCAAGTCTCCTAAGGTTAGTTATTACCAGATCTTTTTTACCCTTCACATTTCCCTTTACCTTGAGCTCACATAAATTATACTCCCCGAAGATAAGTATTGTCTTTCCGTCGGTGCTTATTTCCATTTTCCCATCGTTTTTTAGGATAAAAACTGGTTCGGGAAATCCATATCCGTATGGTTCTAAAAGCTCCTTATCCCTCCAAAACTCCTCATCAAAGAGATCTTGGGTGCTTATCTCAGCGTCTATGTTTATAGTTCTACCAAAGCCTTGTGGTGCCTTCTCAAGGGCATATTCCTTCAATTTTTCCTTTAGAACCTCAAGCTTTGAGGTTTTTATCGTGAAGCCACCCGCTAAGGCATGCCCACCGTAATTCTCAAAGAGATACCCCACCCTATCAAGGGCCTCAAATACGTTAAATGGTTCTATACCCCTGGCGGAACCCCTTGAAATCTCCCCATTGATGTTTATCACAAATGCGGGTTTTTTAAACATATCAACGAGCTTTGATGCGAGGATCCCCAAAACCCCCTCATGCAAACCCTCCAAATAAACAAAATTTATAGGTTCATCTATTTCAACAAAATCCAAAATCCTCTTTAGGTCCCTGTTTTGGATCCTCTGCCTTTCCCTGTTCAACCTCTCAACTTCTTCTGCGAACCTTAGGGCATCCTCACCTTTTATTTTAGTTAGGAGCTCAAAGGATTTCATGGCGGTCTCCATCCTACCCGCGGAGTTCAACCTCGGGGCTATGACGAAGGATATTACCCAAGGCTTTATGGGTGGGTTTATGGATGCGCTTTTTAGTATAGCCTTAAAGCCCGCCTTGGCGGAGGCGCTTGATAGGATCTTTATACCATACTTTACCATAGTCCTGTTTTCCCCAACAAGCAAACCCATATCCGCCACCGTTCCCACAGCCACCAGATCCAAAAGAACATAAAGCTTTTTCTTCCAATCCCGAACGTTTAACCTTTGAAGTAAGGCGTGGGCGAGTTTGAAGGAAACACCAACCCCCGTAAGGTGCTCATTTAAGTACCCTTGGGGATGGATTATTAGGGTATCCGGGAGTTCCTTTGGTTTTAGGTGATGATCCGTGATTATAACGTCAATTCCATAATTTTTTGCCTCTTCCACCTCTTTCTTTGATGAGATCCCGCAATCAACGGTTATTATTAGATTAACCCCCATATCCTTAGCGATCCCTATAGCCTCCCTTGAAAGTCCATACCCCTCCGAAAACCTATCGGGAATATACGGGATAACGTCAAATCCGAGATCGTTTAAAACCCTATAGAGTAAAGCCAGGGCGGTTATCCCATCCGCATCGTAATCCCCATGTATTAAAATCTTCTCGTTGGTTTTAAGGGCAAATAAGATCCTGTCAACCGCCTCGTTTATATTTTCCAGAAGAAATGGATCATAAAGTTCCCTGGTTTCCAGATCTTTGAAGCTTATTCCCCTGTTTGCCAAAACCTTCCTGAAAATTCTACTTAGTGGAGCATCCACCTCCTCATCCTTGGGAAGGAAAAAGGAAAGCATGGCAATTTTGTATTTTAAAGGCGGTTTTCAACTTTAAAATTTACACTTATGGAGAAGGTGATTGGGATAGATTTGGGGACTACAAACTCGGTGGTGGCGATAGTTGAGGGGGGTGAACCTATAGTTATACCAAACAGGCAAGGGGAGAGATTAACACCTTCGGTTGTTGCTTTTAGGGAGAACGGCGAAATTTTGGTGGGTTCTCCCGCAAAGAGGCAGGCCATAACAAACCCTCTAAACACCGTTTTCTCAATAAAGAGGTTTATGGGGAGGACTTACACGGAGGCGAAGCAAACTGGGGATGTGGATAGGGTACCTTATAGGGTGGTTCCAGGTCCTAACGACAGGGTAGAGGTGGAGATACCTGTCATGAAAAAGAGATTTACCCCCGAGCAGATATCCGCCTTCATACTCTCCGAGCTCAAGAAAGCTGTAGAGAACTTTCTGGGAACCGAAGTGCATAAGGCTGTCATAACGGTGCCCGCGTACTTCAACGACCCTCAAAGGCAGGCAACCAAGGATGCGGGATTAATAGCGGGATTTAAGGAGGTGATTAGGATCCTCCCCGAGCCCACAGCGGCGGCTTTAGCTTACGGGTTAAATAAGACGGATAAGAAGCTAAAGGTTGCGGTCTATGACCTTGGTGGAGGAACGTTTGACATATCAATCCTTACCCTAGTTGAGGGAGCTTTCATCGTTAAGGCAACTCATGGGGATACACACCTCGGTGGGGACGACATAGACCAAAGGATAATAGAGTGGTTGATAGAGGAGTTTTATAGGGAGACAAAGATAGACCTTTCAAAGGATCCGGCGGCTTTACAGAGGTTAAAGGAGGCGGCGGAAAAAGCAAAGAAGGAGCTCTCCTTCCAGAGCGAAACGTTGATCAGCCTACCTTATATAGCATTTGATCCGGAGGCAAAGGTAGGACTCAACCTCGAAAGGGTTTTAACGAGGGCGAGGCTTGAAGCGATGGCGGAGGGTTTGATAAACAGGACCGTTGAGCTTATGAGGCAAGCCCTTGATGAGGCGAGGATGACGAGGGAGGAGATAGACGAGGTGATACTCGTTGGTGGGCAGACGCGCATGCCCCTTGTCCAGAGGGTGGTTGAGGAGTTCTTCGGGAAGAAACCCCATGCTGGTATAAACCCAGACGAAGTAGTGGCTATAGGTGCAGCTATACAGGCATCGATAGCGGTGGGCGAGATGAAGGACAAGAAGGATATAGTCCTCGTGGATGTCGTTCCACTATCCTTGGGCGTTGCAACCTTGGGAGATATATTTGATGTTGTGATCCCCAAGAACACTCCTATACCCGTCAAAAGAACCAAAATATATACCACAGCTTACGATAACCAAACTGTCGTTACTGTTGAGGTTTATCAAGGTGAGAGAAAAATAGCATCTCAGAATAGGCTCTTGGGTAGGTTTGATCTAACTGGGATCCCGCCCGCTCCCAGGGGGGTACCCCAGATAGAGGTGACCTTTGAGCTTGATACGAACGGGATATTGCACGTTTCCGCAGTTGAGAAATCCACCGGAAAAAAGGCGGATATAAGGATCCACGCGAGGACAGGACTTACGGAGGAAGAAATTAAAAGGATGATAGAGGAGGCGGAGAGGTACAGGGAGGAGGATGAGAGGAGGGCGAGGATAGCGGAGCTTAGGAACCAAATAGACGCTTATATATACGAGGTTGAGAAAGCAACGAAGGAATTTGAAAAGAACCTTACGGAAGATGAAAAGAGGAGGATCAACGAGGGGATAAACAAGCTCAGGGAGGTTATGAATTCAAACGATGAGGAGAAGATGAGGAGGGAATTTGAGGAGTTCCAGAGGGTTTGGAATGGGATAATAACGAGGATCTACCAGCAAACGGGTACGAACCCACCCAACGACGAAGGTCCAACCATAGAGGCTTAAAAACCGCCAAAAACGTTTAAACCAAAGTTCCAGGAGAACTTATCCCTTTGATTATAAAGGAAGTTTAAATACCCGGTAAATTTTAGGTTTTCAAATTCCTTGGAGAGGGAGAAGGTTCCATATAGGGAGGGACCAGGGGGCTTTAAGATCCCCTCAGGTCCCGGAGCTTGGGTATAAAACCTGTAATATGCCGAAAGAGAAAAGGGGGATTTTATCCTAAAAAATGGAGATAAAGCCCAGGAAGCCCCCTTCAGGACCTCAAAGCCAAAAAACTTATAGCCGAAGGATAAGGAATTATAAAATATCTCCCTCCCAAAAGCCCTATAAAAGCTCTCCCCCTCCAAAAACCAAACCTTGTATATGTACCCCCTAAAGTTCCTTTCGTAAATTTCCCTTTCTACCTCTTCATCCCTAAAAATCTGGAAGCTTAAACCCAAACTGTCCCGAAGATACCAAGTTGATAGGTTTAAACTTTTTATGGAGTTTAGGTCGGTCCTAAGGGAGAGGTTAAGATTTCCCGCGATGGAAAAGTTTAGGTCGTAAGTGGGTGTATCGGTGGGGAAATATAGGATCTCCCTCTTGTAGCTTCCGAAAGGTTTCGGGTAGAAGTTTCCGGAGCTATCCCTCTCGTAATCCCCCCACCCTTTCCCAACATAAACGAACCTCTCCTCCTTTTTAAAGGAAACCGAGGAGTTTAAGCTCATCCTGAAAAACATCCAGACCCATTCAAAACTTAAAGATCTTCCCAGCTTAGTCTTGCCGTAATTAAACCTTATGTTTTCCCCATCAAATTCCAAGGCGAAAGATAAAAATCCATCCTCGTACCTTTTGAGGTTAGATGAAAGACTACCAAAAATCACGGAAAACCCATAAGATCTGCCGAATGTATCCCTTGAAGTGATTCCGGAAAGCGATAAACTTGAGATAAACCCCCCAAACTTATAGTTCTCCCAAACCTTTGAGTTAAAGAATTCCCCAAAAATTCCCCTCTCCTTCCCGAGTTTTATTCTCCCAAAGCTTGAACTTTTCCCATCCGTAAAACCCCCTCCCATTTCCCCAAAGAGCCCATCAAGTTTAGCCCCAAAACCCAAGTTTATGTTTTTGTTTGAACTTACGCCGACCTTGCTTAAAGGAACGTAAGGGTTATAACCCAAATTTCCAAAACTGAAGAAATATACAGATTTCCCCAGCTTGAAATTCCAATTGGAGCCGAAATTTTTATTTGTATTAGCAGAGATCTCAATAGAACTTTCACCCGAAGAATAACCGAGGGAACCCACCCCCTCGTTTTCTACCCCCTCTAATGGCCTTATGGTATAATTTCCACCGCTACCGACGAACACAAACCTATCCCCCAAGAAGATATAATCCCCATTCTCAACCCTCACAAAATCGCATATCAAATCCCCGTTTTTAACATCTATGTAGAACGTATCGTTGGAAAATTTATAATCCCCCTTGCCCCTGAAGCAACCCTTAAATTTTTCCCCCCTCTCCGCCTCTTTTGAAAATCCCCTAAGGAAGAAACCACCCTTCCTCAATATACCCCCAAAAACTGAGATTCTCTCCCCATTCGCCTCTTGGTACTCAACCGTCAATATATCCCCATCCTCAAAATCCCTAAGATAAATAGCCCCGTCCTTGATCTCATACCCACCTTCAAGTACCCTACCGTTCAAATAAACCCTCACCGATCCCCGCAAGATCTTTTCGGGTAATATGTAAGGGCCGTTATAACCTTTTATCAGTCTAAAGCTAATTCTCTTAACATCCGAGATAGTCCTTAAAAACTTCAAGGTATCATTCCCGTAAAAAATTCCCAAACCCTCCCCCCTAAACCTCCCCACCATAAAATCCTCCGTAAGGATACCTCCAAAAAAACCCATCCTTTCTCCCGATACTAAAGCCCTAAACTCTTGAAGTTCTTCCAACCTCTTCACCTCACCACTTAAACCCCCCACATCCCTTATTAAAAGCGAGGACCTCCAACTACCCAAATTGCCGTTAAGTTTTAAATTTAATCCATCCGTACCAAAGGAGTAATACCCGGACCAAAAATTCTGTAAGGTGTCGGAAAAATAAATTATTGAACTTTCGGGTAGGTATGGGGGCAGGAAAAATAGGCTGTAAGTCAATTAGAAAGTTTGGGATAAGCTCAAGCTTAGGGTAATTGAGTTTGGAAGGAGGGGGGAAGGGTCAAAGTGGGACAGATAAAGGGGTCTATCCGTACTTATTACGAACGACGGGATGCTATCGGGTTTATATGGGTACCTGTAGGGGTAATCCTTGCGGGGAGAGTATGCATACGAAAATCCGAAATTTAGCGTCCTATTCCCAAGGATGTAATTTATTTCCATCTTAAACGGGGTATAGTTGGTGTTTAGGCTGTAAATTATTGTGTCAAGGGAGGGGATGCCAGTAAATGGATAATCAACTTTTACGGTTTTAAGTGGTGTGAAGGAATAAGAGATACGAATGTTTTCGGGTAAAGTTTTGGCCAGAAAGCCGCCGAGGACCCCCACGAAAATATCCCCTATGCTTATTGGCGTTGTCTTTAGGACCTTTTCCTCAACAAGCTCCCAGAAAACGGAGGATACAAATGGGAATATTATAGCCCTATTGTCCCTGAAGTTTAAAGTCTTTACCGCCCAGTAATACGCGAACATATGGGCAGGGTAGGATTGAAAGATAAAATCCCCGATATCTTTTGATGGTGGCAGGATGAAAAACCCAACCTCCCCTACCCCAACCCTGTAAGACACCATTTTCCTCCCGAAAACATCCACGTACTCCGCCTTCTCAAAAAACGTTATGATCCACATATTTTCTTCCAGTGATCCTTCATCAAAATCGCATCCCCCTCTATGTTTGGGCTTTCCGAAACTATGAATCCATCCGCCCCAAAATCACATAAAACTTCCAATATCTCCCTCCACCTAAGGTCCGATTCTTCCAAATTTAGATGGTGTTTTTCTCCCTTTGAGGAGTACGCTATTCCCGACATATGTATGTGCATATTTTTTATCCCCCTCTCCCCCAAATACTCTTTAACCTTCTCTAAGACATACCTAAATTCCTCAACCGTGTTGAACTTTCCCCCGCTCCTCGCGTGCAGATGGGCGAAGTCCATGCATGGCATAACACCTTCTATTTCTGCGGAAAGTTCCAATATTTCCTCCAAGGAGCCGTACTGCGTGGGTTTTCCTGTGGTTTCCGGGCGCAAAACGACTTCTATCTTTTCCCCCTTAAGCCTATCCACAAGCTCCTTCAATATCCCCTTTACCTTCCTATGTACATCCTTTGGGTTGTCATCTAAATAATAGGCGGGATGGAAGGTTATATCCCTTGCCCCCGCGAGAAAACCCACCCTTGCGGATTCGTATATCCTCTCAATTGAAGCTTCAAGTTTATCCCTCTCCTTGGCATTTAAGTTTATCCAATAGGGCGCGTGGACGGAAAGGGAAAGGTGGTTCTCCTCCGCAATTTTCCTCACCCTCTTAGCTTTATCCTTCCCCATCCTTATCCCCCTTACAAACTCTAACTCCATACCATCCAAACCCAACTCTTTCACCCTAAGAAGCCCTTCCTCCGTTGAGCTTCCCTGGGTGGATAGGGGGATCCCGGCGGTAAAGAACCTCATATTATAGCCCGCCCCTCCTCTCCAAGGTTTTGAATATAACGTACTCTTGTATCTCGTTTGTCCCCTCAAAGATCCTGTTTATCCTTGCATCCCTATACATCTTCTCCACCGGGTAATCCTCGATGTACCCAGCTCCCCCGTGTATTTGCAGGGCGAGATCCACCACCCTATCAAGTACCTCGGAGGCGAAAACCTTGACTATTGATGCCTCCCTTATTACATTGTACCCGTTGTCCGCCATCCATGCAGTCCTATAAACGAGGCTTTCAAGGGTGAAGATATCTATAGCCATCCTTGCGAGATAATGCTGGATTATTTGGAAGTTTTTTATGGGTTGTCCGAATTGCTTCCTTTCGTTCGCAAATTTCCAAGCAACTTCAAAGGCTTCTTTTGCACCACCCAAACAACCTGCACCCAGCGTTATCCTACCTATGTCAAGGGTCTCCATAGCGATCTTGAAGCCTTCCCCAACCTTCCCCAAAACGTTCTCCTCGGGAACCTCAAGGTCCTCCAGAACCACATACGCCGTACCCGATGCCTTTATACCCATCTTCTTCTCCGTTTTCATTACCTTCCAACCCTTCCAGGAAGTTTCAACTATGAAGGCGGTTATACCCCCGTATGCACCCAAAGATCTGTCGTTTGCTGCAAAAACCACCGCTATATCCGCTATATTCCCGTTTGATACGTAAAGTTTTGAACCGTTTAAGATCCACCTGTCCCCCTTCTTTACCGCGGTGGTTTCTATGTGTTGGGCGTCCGAACCCGCGTTGGGCTCCGTCAGCGCAAAACAACCAATATATTCCCCCGTTGCTATCTTCGTTAAGTATTTCTCCTTTTGCTCCTTGTTCCCAGCTATGTCTATCGCTCCACCACAAAGACCCGTGGACGCCCCGAGGAGAACCGCAACCGAGGCGTCCCCCCTCGTTATTTCCTCCTGAAGAACCGCGTTTCCAAGCTCCCCAAGCCCAGCACCGCCGTATTCCTCGGGTAGCAAGATCCCAAAAAACCCCTGTTCCGCCATCTTTTTTATCAATTCCCTCGGTATCTCCTCCCTTTTTTCCATCTCCCGGGATATGGGCCTTATTTCCCTGTTTACGAACTCCCTAACCATTGCCCTCAGATCCTCAAGGACCTCAATTTTCTCCTTCGGTAAGTTTAGGAATTCCAAAGGGCTTCTCATAACCCGAATATTTTAAAGTGGCAACAACTTTATAATATCCGCTTCGGGCCGTTAGCTCAGCTGGTAGAGCACCGGATTTTTAATCCGGGGGTCGCAGGTTCGAATCCTGCACGGCCCATTGGCAAAGATCCTCGTTAGGGGTGGGAATTCGTTGAGGGGTTCGGTGAGGATAAGTGGGGCAAAGAACTCCGCCCTCGCTTTAATCCCCGCAAGCATAGTCATAGATGGGGAGGTAAAACTTTTTGATGTTCCTAATGTGGCGGATATAAGAACCATGCTTGAGCTCTTAGATTTCATGGGGGCAAATTTTTCCTTTGATAATAACACCCTTACTTTGGATACGAGGAACATAAAGGAAGCATTTGCACCTTATGAGTTTGTCAGCAAGATGAGGGCTTCTGTTTATGTGTTGGGTCCCCTATTGGCGAGGTTTAAAAGAGCGAAGGTTGCGCTACCCGGGGGATGCGATTTCGGTCCCAGGCCCATAAACTTCCACTTGGAGGGTTTGAGGAAAATGGGGGCGGAAATCAGCTTCGAGCATGGATACATATTGGCTAAAACGGAGGGTTTAAGGGGCACCTATATATCCTTTGAGAAGAAGTCGGTTGGTGCCACAATACACCTCATGACGACCGCGATATTGGCGGAGGGGGAGACGGTTTTGGATAACTGCGCAATTGAGCCCGAGGTGGTCGATACCGCAAGATTTTTAAAGGCCTGTGGGGCAAAAATAGAGGGGGAGGGAACGGATACCATAAGGGTGGTGGGAACCGGTCCCCTTAAGGGGAACTTGGAGTATAGGGTTATACCAGACAGGATAGAGGCATCAACTTTCATAATAGCTGGCCTTATAACTAACGGTGAAGTTAGGGTGGAGAACATAAGGCCAAAGGATATACTTTCGGTTCTTTTAAAACTTGAGGAATGTGGGGCAAAGCTAAAAATAGGTGAGGATTTTGTTTTGGTGAAACCTTCGGGAAGGTTGGAAGCGAGGGACGTTGAAACCGCCCCTTTCCCCGGCTTTCCGACGGATGTACAACCCCAATATTTATCCTTAATGTCCGTATCAAGGGGAAAGGCGGTGATAAGGGAGGGAATATACCCGAACAGGTTCAGGCATGCTTATGAACTTATAAGGCTTGGGGCGAATATAAAGGTGGGGGAAAACTTTGCGGTGGTTGAGGGGGTTGAAAAATTGAGCGGGGCACCGGTGGTGGGTAAGGACTTAAGGGGGACCGCGGCTTTGGTCTTGGCGGGTCTGGTGGCGGAAGGGGTTACGGAAGTTGAAGGATACGAGCATCTTGTAAGGGGGTACGAGAATTTTGAGGAAAAGATGAGGGGGTTGGGGGCGGAGATCGAGGTTTTGAACGATCGTTCTAGCATATAATATCTAATCTATGATACTCCTTATAGCTTACGAAGTTAGGGGATTTGCATATGGGGAGGGTGGGAAACCCTTACCCTCCGCGGTAGTACTCCTTAGGAGGCTTCCCGATACATCAAAAGCGGGGGGAACTTACACGGACGAAAACGGGTTTTTTAAGATAAAGGATGTAAAACCGGGAAAGTATTTGCTCATAATAAAGTTCGTGGGGTATGAAGATCAAAGGGTAGAATTTGAGGTAAAGGATGGGGATGTGGATCTGGGGAGGATCGTCCTGAAGGAAAGCGCCATAAAAGTTGAAGAGGTGGAGGTGAGGGCCCAGGCTCCAAAGATCACTTACGAGGACGGAAAGAGGGTTATAAGGTTCGGGGAGGATATAGTTTCAAGGGGAAGCCCAAACGTCCTTGAAGCTTTAAAAAATGTTCCGGGTGTGAACGTGGATAACGAGGGGAACGTAAGAATAAGGGGGGAGGGGAATATAACGCTGTACATAAACGGAAAGCCCACGGTATTGGAAGTTTCGGATGCCTTAAGGCAGATACCCGCTTCGGAGGTGGAAAGGATAGAGATAATCACCAACCCATCCGCTAAGTATGAGGCGGAAGGGGGGATAATTATGAACGTGGTTTTGAAGGGTAGAACGGGTAGGGGCATTTCCGCAAATTTAATTTTGAGGTTGGGGACCTTTGAAAACTACGGTTTAAACGGTTCCTTGGGAATAACCACAGGGAAGACAAAATTTGTTTTTGGCGCAAACCATTTTTCCTTTAACAATTTAATGGAGAGCACGGTGAGTGCAGAAAAACCCATATCTTACACCGCATCCGGTGAAAGATCCTTTCAGGGCAAACCTTACGGGGCGAGGTTCAGTTTGGAGCATAATTTAACAAGCAGGGATATCTTAAGCTTTGAGGGAGATATAGGATCCTGGAGGATGTTGATGTTAAGCAATATGAAGTACAGTTATGCAAATGATAGCACATCAACAAAAACGGATATGGGGGGTTTGAGGGGTTCGCTCTCGGGGGGATACACGAGGAATATGGAAAATCGGAGGTTAGAGATACTGGCATTTTACGGATTTAGGAGGGGTAGGGAGGATACGGAAAGTAGAGTTGGAAATTCCGTAATATTCACGAGGGAAGGGAAGCCCAACTTCTTCAGGTTTTCTCCGCAAATAAACTATTCAATGAACTTTGGGGAAAAGAGAAAGCTGGAGGTGGGATACCAATTGACGGTATGGAAGGGTTTGGACAGCTTGAAGCTTTCAAATCCGGACACCTCTGGATCTTACACCTTCTCTTCCTACGTAAATGGGGGTTATCTGACGTATTCGGATGTTCTTGGAAGGTTTTCTTATAATCTGGGTTTAAGGGTTGAGGATTACAGGAGGAACATTAACGATTATGCCTTTAAATCAACCGACCTTTTCCCAAACCTTTCCCTTTCCTTCAACCCCGACATTGAAAACTCCTTCAATCTTTCCTACTCAAGGAGGACGCAGAGACCCATGCCCTGGATGTTGAACCCCTTCATAAGAAAGATAGACGAAAGGAATTATCAAAAGGGAAATCCCAACTTAAAGCCTTCCTACACCCATTCATTTGAGGTGGGATATCAGAGGATTTTCAATATTGCAACCGTAGGGATAGAGGGGTTTTACAGGAGGAGAGAGGGCGTATTTTTGATGGATATGTTCGCCTCTTCCTATTATGACAGCACATTAAGGGCTATAGTGATCACATGGGATAATCTGGGTATCCAAACCTCAACGGGCGCGGAGTTCATATTAAATTTCCAACCCTTTAAGTTCTTTAAATCCGACATAACGCTTGACATTTACAACATAAGATGGTACTACGGAGGCAGGACATCAAGCAGTCTTTCTTGGGAGGTAAAGGGGAATTTAAACCTTATGATGCTCCAAATTTCGGGAAATTACCAAGCTCCAAGGAAAACCGCAAGGGGTACGACATCTTCTTCCTACTCCCTTGATCTTGGAGTGATGTTCCCAATAAGTCGTAACATATTTTTCGTTGGGAGGTTTGAGGACTTCTTGAAACTACAAAAGGGGACATCAACAATAGACGAAGAAAACTACAAGCTGAAAACCTCCTATTCAAGCAAATGGCCGAGACTCTCGGTTATGCTTATATTTGATTACAACAACTTTAGGAGGTTCCAGCAGAGGAAGAAGACAATAGAAGAGGAAGAGATGCCGATGTTCTAAAAGGTTACGTTGAGAACGCGAACTTTATAGGTATTCCCCTTTGAATCCGAGAATATACCATCCCTAAGTAGGTATTCCCCGTACCTTTTGAAGAAGCTATACCCAAGCTCTAAGTTTTTCCCCTCCACCCTTTCAACCCCAACCAAGGATTCAAACTCACCCAACTGAACGGCGATCCTTCTTACATAAACCCTTTCCCAAGAAAGTAGTATCCCCTTTGGAAAAACCTCCCTTAAACATTCCGCCTTTTGTAAGCTTTCAAAAACCTCCCTTATCTTCTTCGGAAAGTTTGGAGGACCGTAAATTTTTACGGTTTTCTTAAAATTACCGCTTTCGTAATAGAAAGTGTATGTCGGAAGATCCGTACCTTGAACGACAAAGTATTCGTCTGAGAGATCCTCCCAATAATCCCTTTGGGAAAAACTTCCAAAAACCTTAACTTCGCAAAACGAGAAATCTTCGTTTTTAAGTTTTGTACCGCTCCCGTTTTTTATGTGCGCTATTGGAACCTTTGAACCCCTATATTCCATGTAAGCTTTCAAGGAAAAATCCAACTTTGGAGACATAAAGATTAAGAGCATACGGAAATTTTAAGACAGACCTAAAACCCTCAAATATACCCCTTCAACCCTTTCCGCCACCTTTTCCCAAGAGTAATCTTTTGCGGTTTTTAGCCCGTTTTCTATAAGTTTTCTTCTTAAGGATCCGTCCCTCAATACCTTAAGGAGGGCTTCCGCGTAATTATTCGGATATTTCACATTCACGAGTATTCCGTTTTCCCCATCTTTTATTACGTTTATATAACCTTCGTTGTTAGCTGCAACAACGGGAACTCCGGATGCCATAGCCTCAACCAAAACCAAACCGAACGTTTCACCCCCAATTGCGGGGGATGTATAAACATCCGCTCCCCTGTAGAGCCTCGGAAGATCCTCAAAGGGTACAAACCCCAAAAAATGAACCCTATTTTTCAATCCCTCCGGAACCATTTTCGTTAAACTTTCCTTAAGGGGTCCATCCCCAGCAAATATAAGATGTACATTTTCTTTCTCAAAATCCTTTTTACGGGAAATGAAAGCCTTCAGTAAAAGATCGGGCCCCTTTCTGGGTTCTAATCTACCCACGAACAAAACGGTTTTCCCATTAATTTTTGAATATATTTCGTGCCTTTCCCCATCCGGTTTAAACCTTTCCGTATCCACTCCGTTTGGTATTATCTCGTAATCCCCTTTAAAGTACGGTTCCATAAGTTTTTTTGCGGTCTCGGAAACCGCTATGGCAACCTTAATTTTCTTCCAGACTGGAGTAAAAAAAATTTTTGCGACCTTGTACCAATTAAAACCAACAAAGGATGTGTGAAAGGTTGAGACGACGGGGTAAGGGGAGAGTATAGTGGTCCATCCGGGGAGGTTGGGAGCCAAGGGACCGTGGGTATGAACTATATCAAATTTCCTTTCCCTCAAGAATCTCTGAACTTTTAAAGGTAAAAGGGGGTCAAAGGTCAAGGTTATTTGAGACTTGTTTAGGGGCAATATTAAAACCCTTCCTACCCTGCGTACATATCCGTTGAATTTTCCATCATCCTTTCCGTAGCTCGTGGTTAGGATCCAAACCTCATGCCCCCTCTTCCTCAGGTACTTGGAAAGGGAATATAAATGCTCGGAAACCCCACCTGGGAAGGGGTAATACGCGTCGGAAACCTGCAAAATTTTCAATACATACTTTCCGCCATTTTCTTTAACCTTGCGACCCTCTTTTCAATGGGTGGATGGGTGGAAAAGAGTTCTGCCAAAAATTCACCCGAAAGGGGATTCACTATAAACATATGGGACATGTATTGAGGGACATCAGCCCTAACGGCTTGAACACCATACGCGAGTTTCTCAAGGGCGGAGGCTAAAGCCAAGGGGTCGTTTATAAACCTTGCTCCCGCCTCATCCGCCATATATTCCCTGCTCCTTGAAACCGCAAGCTTTATTATGGTCGCCGCAATGGGCAGGAGTATTATAGCCGCTATGGCAGCTAAGGGGTTGTAATCCCTATTATCCCTCGAACCATAACCGAACAAGAGACTCAAACTAAGCATATCCGCCAGGTAAGCTATTGCGCCGGCCAACGTCGCGGCTACGGACATAACGAGAATATCCCTGTTCTTTATGTGCGCGATCTCATGAGCAATTACTCCCTTAAGCTCCCTCCTATTCAAAAGCCTCAATATCCCCTCAGTAAATACCACCGCTGAATTCTTCGGGTTCCTACCCGTGGCGAAGGCGTTGGGTTGGGGTATTGGAGCTATATAGACCTTTGGCTTTGGGATCCCCGCCGCCATCGCCACCTCCTCAACCATGGCGTGAAGATCCGGAGCCTCCTCCCTGCTAACTTCCCTTGCCCCCACGGAAGCTGTGGCTATCTTGTCGGAGAAGAACCAACCCATAAAGTTCATTATACCCGCAACTATCAGGGCGATGAGCATACCCAAGTTTCCTCCTATAAGCTTACCCGCATAGACCAAGATTAGGGTTAAAGCCGCTAAAAGCAAAAAGGTTTTTATCGTGTTGGTTATCATAGGTGTAAATTATAAGGTCGCAAGTTTAGAATAAAACGCTATGGGTTTCTTGAGGGAGGATATTGAGTTTTCAAGCCCCTTCACGGTTAGTCAGAAACCCTATAAGGCTAAACTTGACCAAAACGAATCTCCATACGATCTACCCGAGGAGTTAAAGGATCTGATCCTTGAGGAGGTGAAAAGGATGGAGTGGAATAGGTACCCTCAACCCGTAATATACAACGAAGTTAAGGAGATCTTCGCCCAAGAGATCGGGGTATCACCCAAAAATATCGCCCTTACGTTCGGTGGGGATCAGGCTATACTCAGCGCCTTTTGGGTGGGAGGGGGGAAGGGTAGGAAATGTTTAATATACGAGCCCACATACCCTATGTTCAGGCATTATGCCCTTGCGACATCCACGGAGGCGGATATAAAGGTTTTGGGAGAGAATTTCACAATAGACCCCTCGGATTTTAAAGGTGGATATCACATAATATTTCTCGTATCCCCCAACAACCCAACGGGAAATCTGATAGATAAAGGGATTGTTAGGGAAGCGCTTGAAACCGACGCCTTGGTGTTCGTGGATGAGGCATATTTCCCATTTTCTGGAATAACGGTTTGGGAGGATCTGAAGGATTACCCAAATTTGATGGTGGGTAGATCATTATCAAAGTCTCTACTTGCTGGTATGAGGATGGGTTATGTATTAAGCTCGGAGGAGGTAATAAGGGCTGTGGAGCATATGAATTTTGTCCCCTACAACCTCACATCCTTTCAACTTGCAATATTTAAAAACTTCGGCAAGATAAGGGAATACATAAAGGGGATCTCGGAGGAGATAGTAAGGGAGAGGGAGAGGGTTTTTAAGGTTTTGGATGAGTTAGGGTTCAAACCCTTCAGATCTTTTGCAAACTTCATAATGTTCAAGGTTAAGGATCATAAAAGCGCTTATCAGGCTTTTGTGGAGGAAGGGGTGAGGGTGAGGGATGTATCAAGCTTGCCTGGACTTTATGATCACCTGAGGGTGACCCTTGGAAGAAGGGAGGAAAACGAAATTTTTATTGAAGTTTTGAGAAGATTAGCCCCAATCCAAGCCCCAAGATAAAGGATAAAGGAAAACCCCTTCCCAGAATAGGGTAAATTACCCAAAAGAGAAAAGGGGAAAAAACGAGGTGGTGAAACTTCTGCGTGAAAGATAGAATGAGGAGGTTCCCAAAGATGCCATTCCATAAGGAGGAGTTGGAGTATAGGCATATCGGGGCGAGCAAAGGGAGGGAAGATTTTGGGTCGTAATTTAGGAAAAATAGGGTAAAGGTTAGGGAGATGGATAGGGAGAATTCAAGCCATAGGAGGTTTTTGGGAAGTCGGAAGGATAAGAAGTTTAAAATCCCCTCGGGATCCCTAACAAAAAGGGATGGAAACAATATTCCCAAGACCGTAAAAAAAGAGCCTTTCTCAAATTCACCCCTTATATTCTCCGCCAGGAGAAATATGAGTATTACAAGGAGGGAAGAGAACACCCTTTTTCTTGAAGATTTAAAGGCCAAAAGGAAGAGCCAGAAGGAGAAGAGGAATAAAAAGAAAAGGTAAAAAGGGTTTTCGTTGTAAAGAAAGGACCTTTGTAGGATCAAAAACGTGGTTCCAAGAAATAGCCAGAACAACTATTCCCTATGCTTTAACCCCAAGGACCAACCGCCGTCTATGGGTATTGCACTTCCGTTCATCCAGAAGGATTCATCGCTTGCTAGATAAACCGCCAAAAATGCCACATCCTCGGGCCAACCTCCCCTTAAGGTTTTCCCTTCCGTTTTTATGTCATCAAATTCAGAATACATCCTGTGCGAAACCCCATCCGGGCATATGACGTTTGCCCTAATGTTGTACTTCGCGTAATCCTTCGCAACGGTCTTTACGAAGGAAACAAGGGCGGCTTTCACCGCGTTGTATATTGAGGAACCTTCCGCTATACCAAAGTTCCCATAAACCGCCGAGGTGTGTATATAAACCCCTCCTCCCCATTTCTTGAAAAGCGGTAAGGTTTCCTTTACAACATATACGTGCGCCAGGAAATTGCTCCTCCAAAGGGCGCTTATGGTCTCCTCATCAAGGTTTTCCAGATCCGTGGGTGCCCAATAACCCGCATTAACAAAAACCACATCTATTTTTCCCATCTTGTCCAGAGCATCTTGGATCATCACCTTTACCTCTTGAGGGTTTGATGCATCCGCCCTAAAGGAGTAAGACTCGTACCCCTTTTTGTTGAGAAATTCGGATATCTCATGGCACTTCTCGGACCTTGAAACCAAAAACGTTACAGCACCCTCCTTTGCCATAAGGTAAGCGGATGCCCTACCTATCCCACCTCCCACGCCCACGATGAGGATCCTCTTATCTTTTAACCTCATTCCGAAAATTTTACGGTGGATAGTAAATTTTCCCCCTTAGAATACAATCTCTTATGAAAAAGGTCGCGATAATAGGGGCGGGGAATGTGGGGGGTGAAGCGGCGAAATACCTCGCAAATAGAGGTTTAGCGGAGATAGTCCTTATAGATATAGTGGAGGGTATAGCAAAGGGTAAGGCCCTTGACACCCTTCACTCGGGCCCCATAGAGAA
>JBMSAP010000050.1:0-4728 GCA_049414445.1 Candidatus Caldipriscus sp.
GTGTCCGAGAGTTTTTCAAGGGTTAAACCGCACACCTTCACCCTACCTATTAAGGGGAAATATGGGTCGCAGGAAGGGGGAACTTGAACCTTTAAAGAATACTCCTCCCTACCAAAAACGCTAACAAACAAAATATCCCCAACCCTTACCGTGTCAAAAGAGATGATAAAGCTTATCAATACCTTTCCCTGGTGAATGTTAGCCTTATTCCTCCTTGAACGGATGTTATACCCGAGGATGTCCTGACGTTATCGTAAATATCCTTGTATTTGTTGGATGATGGCAAACTTAGAGGAAAGGTGGTCTCAAAGGTTGAGTACCTTCCCGAGATCCAGAAGCATAACCAGGGTTGGACATAGAAGTCTAAGCCGAGGGAAGCCTCTATGTGGAAACCTGCGGCGTCGGAGGTCGCGTTAAGGGGTTCTCCAGCTTCAAGGCTCGCCTGGGCATACCCCACATATCCACCAACCCAGGGTAAAAGACCTCTTCTATCCGCGTAAAGATTTTCCGCCTCAACAAAGAATTTACCCTGAAGGCCCAAAGAGAAGAACCTAACCGTCGCGTTAGGTAGGGGGACGTTTCTACCTATTTTTGCGATGCTATCGCTGGTGTCGGGAAGTTGAAAACCCAAACCCGATGCGTATCTCAAACTCCTAAAGCCTAAACCTATACCCGTCCAGGATTCGTTGTTTATGTGCCAGGTTATATCAAGCCCTACCCTCTGGTAAAAGCTCGTGTCAGGGTAGTCCGTTCCCTTATAAGTCCAAGAGTTATAGAAGGCTTCGGAGAAGTCAAGGGAAATTCCAATCTGATTCCACCTTAGGAAGGCTCCACCCCCAAGGTTGGCGTTCTGCCCTCCCATACTTGAACCCTCTGTGATGTATGCACCCTTTGAGTTATAAACCTCCAATATCCTGCTCTCATAAGACGCAAAGCCGTATCCGTAAATCCCGGCATAAAGGATGTTTGGACCCCCGAGCCAAGGGGGCGTATTTGAAGCGGAAAGTAAGAAGCTCATCATATTCGCACCTCCTTATAAAATTTTCCCTTTGCAAAAACCCCAACCACCCTCCCCACAAGCTCCGAACCCAAGAACGGATTATTCTTACCCTTTGATATTATATCCTCCCTCTTAACCAACCATTTCTCGTTTGGATTGAACAGGAAGAAGTTTGCCTCGTTCCCTTCCCTAATGGATGTGTCAACACCCAAGAAATTTGCGGGTTTTCTAGACATAACATCTATGAGGGTTTTTAGATCAATTTCCCCCTTCAAAACGAGGTGGGTATATAAAGCCGAGAATGCGGTTTCCAAGCCCTCTATCCCGGGCAAGGTTTCACCGACTGGAGCCTCCTTTTCGTAGTACGCATGGGGTGCATGGTCGGTTGCCACAAAGTCTATAACCCCTTCCTTTAAAGCTCCCACCAAAGCCTTCCTGTTCTCCTCATCCCTTATTGGGGGATTGCATATGAGGTTTGGGTTGTAAATTTCCATTTTGTCCGTTGAAAATATGAGGTGGTGGGGTGTCACCTCGCATGTTACCTTCACCCCCCTTTCCTTAAATTCTCTTACGATCTCAACGGAACGGTGATAGGATATATGGGCTATGTGAATGTGACAACCCGTGATTTCCGCTATCCTGCAATCCCTATAAACCGCAAGTTCCTCAGCAAGGGGTAAACGGAATCTCATCCCGTATTTAAGGGTGTTTATATCGTAATTTGCAAAGCCCGTTGAAAGGGAAGGTTTCTCCGCGTGGGATATTACGGTACATCCGAAATAAGATGCGTAGGTGCATAAATTTAGCATCACCCCATCGTCATCAACCCAAGAGCCGTCATCCGTAAATCCCTTTGCGCCCATCCTTTTCAATATACCCATCTCCACCATCTCCTTTCCCATCCTACCCTTAGTTAAAGTGGCGGTGAAGAAGACGTATATCGGAAGGTCCTTAGCAAGGGAGAGAACGTACTCAAAAACCTCCGGGGAATCTATTGGGGGATCGGTGTTAGGCATTGAGAGTATGTGGGTGTATCCCCCTTTTAGGGCGGCCAAGCTCGCGCTTTTAAGATCCTCCTTGTATTCCTGTCCAGGGACCCGGGTATGAACATGTAAATCCACCAAGCCCGATATTGCCCATAGACCATCCGCCTCTATCACCTCCGCCTCAGCCTTTATTTCCCCCTCCGAAATCTTTGAAATTAACCCATTCTCCACAAGAATATTTACTCTCTTCTCCCCCTCAAGGAGGCACCCCTTAATTAGCACCCTCATCAGAAAATTGGTGATACCGCAAGCCTACGTACAAACTGGAAACCAGCATCCGAAAACTTTACAAGCACGGAACCTTTGGTATCCGGGTTTCTATTTTGGGAACTGTACTCTATCTTACCCGTGACACCGTCAACCGAAAGGAACAAGAGGGCATCCCTTATATCCGCAACCGTCATGGTCCTTACACCCCTTGCCCTGTTTATCGCCTCGTACGCTACGAGGAAAGCGTCATAACCCAAAGCGGAGAAGGATGAAGGCAGGGATCCATATTCCGCTTTGTACTTTTCAACGAAATCCGCGAATTGTGGGTCGTAAGGGTTGAAGTGGGTTATAAAATAGTTTTCACCCGCGTTCTTCCCAACGAGCTCCACTATTTTCGGAACATCCCATCCATCCCCACCAAGAACTATACCTTTGTACCCCTTGTCCCTCAGATACCTTATACCTTTGGCGGCCTCGTCGTAATAAAGGGGTAAAAATACTCCCGTGCTCTCGGGCTTTGAAGTGAAGGATTTGACGATCTCGTCAAGGGCGGAATTTAAATTGGAGGAATTTCCCGAAATTTCAATGAACTTTGAAACCTTAAGGGCGTGGGCTTCAGCCCAATTTCTAAAATCTTCCGCCAACTCAAGGGAATATGGGTTGTTGGAAAATGCAACGATCCCAACCTCCTTTAATTTTAGGAAGTTCTTTGCGGTATACGCCGTCGCCACCGCCATTTGCCTATTACTTATGCTCACCCTCCAAACCCATTCGTTATCCGTAAGGCTGTTTAAAGTTGCGGCGGGGAGGATTACGGGGATTTTTATCTGGGATAGCGCGGGTAAAATCGCTATAGCCTCGGAGCTGGTTATGGGACCTATTATCACCTTGGCTCCCTTTTCCTTGAGTTCCCTCAAAGCATCCGCGGTTGTCGTGGGATCACCCGAATACCTCTCTGGATATACGAATTCTATGCGCATCCCCTTAACGCGGAAGTTCTTAGATTTTGCCGCCAAGGTTACGCCATCCTGCACGTACTTGGAGTAAGTGGCGAGCTCCCCTGTGGCGGAGTTAGGTATCAAAAGCCCTATTTTTACGCTCCTTTCAGTGGGCTGACATCCGAAGAGCAGAGCCAAAGACATTAACGCAATTCTCCCTCTCATATTGGCGGAAATTATAAGAGGGAAGAATTTACCTTGAGAGCACCTTGAATACCCTTCCTCCAACCTTTATGAAATAAACCCCCCTTGATGGGAATTTAAAATCCATTACGTTCTTCGCCAAAAGCCTACCCGAAACATCGTAAACATCCATAGGTCCCGAGAATTTCACAACTTTTCTGTCTCCAGCTTCGGAAACCAACAAAGTTTTATAAGTTATCCTGCCTTCGGAGTGGTAATCAACGATCCATATGTCCCTTATGTAATCCCTTAAAGCGGAGAATACGGTATGACTCGTAGTGTCCAAGGAGGATGGGAAGATCCCGAGTAAGCTTGCCACGTAAAGGACGTTTTTATCTAACGCAAGGGTGTAGCTTGCGGATGTGTCAAGGGGTGAGCCGTTGATCTCTATGTCCGAAGGGAGCATAACTGGGGAAGAGGTTGGGTCAAACCTATACCTCATGCCCGAAACCTGAACTATGGGTTTTTCCCCAAAGAAGGCTTGGGTAATTGAAAGAAGGTCGTATATCTGCCTTCCCGTGAAGGTGGCCAATAGGATCATTGAGTTGTTGCCCGTTATTGCGGTCTCGTCAAGCCCGTAAGGAACCAACATTAAAATTTTGTTTGACGTGATCCTTCCCGCCTCAAGATCCTCCGCTATCAAGAACGTTGGCCAGACCGCAACATCCGCCCCCGTTTTCACCCTCATAGCGTCCGCTATCAAATTTCCCGCAGGCGTATCTAAATAACCCGCGAAGTCCGGAAGGTTTGGGATCTCCCTTGGGGCATAACCTACGAAATCATCAAATACATTTCCAAACCTACCCTCTATGAGGCCCTTATAAACCATAAGGGTATCCCAGGTTTCCGCATCAATGGGGGTTGTGTTGTTTAACCTTATAAGCTCGTACCTTATGGGCCTCCTTGTATTTAGATCTATCAACCAGAAACCCACCGCCTGATAGTGGGAACACGCTTCCGCGAGGTAAGTGGTATCCCCGCTCAGATTTACGATCCTTGCAGGTGATGTGTAGCATGTATGCGTGTGTCCCGAGATTATTAGATTGTAAAACCTGGTTTGTCTGGCTATGGCGCTATCCGTATTTACCCCCGCATGGGAGAGTATTATCCTATAATCGCAACCTAGGGCGCTTAGGGTATCCTCGTAAAGCTGGGCTATGGTTATTGGGTTTTCAAACTGAACGGGTTGTTGGGCGGGGGAGAGGATGTTGAACTCGTTGGTGGTAAGTCCGAGAACGCATATCCTTTTGCCCGATCTCACAAATACCGCATAGGGTTGAACTATTGAGGA
>JBMSAP010000051.1:0-2394 GCA_049414445.1 Candidatus Caldipriscus sp.
GTTTATAAGCTTCAAGGTAAGGAACCCGCTAAAACCCTTTTGAGCTTAGCTAAAGATGTAGCGAACGATACGGGAAACAGGTGGTTCTTTGAGATGTTTGAAATATACAGGTGGTTCCTTGATGGCACATTTCCCGAGTATGTTGAAGATAAAATTAGGTTTTTTGTAAATAGGTGGGCGATAACACACGAGCTTCTGGCGAGGGGATATCTGCACAGGGAGGGGAAGGATCAATCAAGGAGGATAGAGCATATAGTAAAGAATCACCATCATTTTCACGACCTTAAGGTTTTGGAGATGTTTGGAACGTCCTTAAAATTATAAATTATGGTAGTTTTATTTTTAGCTTGGCCAAAGGTTTGGAGCGAGTATAGAGATCAGTTTGCGAGCGATGTGAGGGTTTTACCGAGTGGGATAGTGGGAAGTGGGAACGTTTGGAACGATACCCTTTTCTTCGCGAGGTTTCCCAAATGGTCAAAAGGGGGATCGCTTATATGGGATATGACTTTGAGAAGGAATTCTGACATATGGGTTTATTCCTTGTCAAACTATAACGATACGATATTTGCGGTTGGCTTTATTTCGGATACAAATCTTGTGGATAGGGCTATTTTATGGAAAATATCTCCAAACGGGAACATCGTGGATACTTTTGTTTTAGATACCCCATTTTCATATTTTAGGGATGTGTATGTAGATAGTGCAGGAAATATTTTTGTCGCAGGATACTTTTGGGACAACAGGTATAAGGCGGTTTTTTATAAGCTGGATAGAAACCTAAATATCCTGTGGTATTTTGTAGATTCTACAAACATACACAATTATGGAATGTCTATAGCTGTATCTCCTGATGGTTCAATTTATATGGTTAAAGAGGGTTGGGGAAGCACTTCCCCAAACTGGAGGTGGTATTTGATAAAATACGGCAGTTGGAACGTCCAAATAAGCCCATCATCTTCTGATAATCAGGGTTTTAAAGTGGAAGTTTTACCCTCTTCAAACGTTGTATCCGTTGGACACTTTTGGAATTCCCATTACAACTGGTGGATAACAAAATACGACTATCTTGGAAATTACAGGTGGGGAGTTCAGTATGGTCTAACTGGGGTATCCGATATGGCGAAGGATATAAGGTATAGAAATGGATATATATACACCGCAGGTTGGTTTGATAATGCTCCTTACACGTGGAGGTTAAGGTGGGAAAAGAGGGATACAAATGGGAACTTGGTGTGCGATTTTAAGCTAAGGTGGACAAATTATGATCCCAGGTTTGGTCAGGGTATAGGTATAGACGTTGATGAGGGAGATACAGTATACGTTGCTGGGTATTACTTGAGAAATTCCACTTTATCATGGTATGCTGTCTTTATGAAGTTTTATGGTTGTACCCAGGTTGGAATTACGGAAATGGAAAATACCAAAAGGGAATTTTATGTGAGGGATAGGGTGTTTAAGGACTATACTTATATTTATAACTTTGGCGATTTTGTGGATGTATTTGATACTAGGGGTAAATTTGTAAAGAGATACTATAATTCTAAGATAGGATCGGACCTAAAGCCGGGTGTTTATATTTTGAGAACATCAAAGAATGAGATAATTAGTGTGATAAAAAGGAGGTAAGATATGATGTTGATAACTTTAATTTCCCAATGCATAAAGATAGATACATCATTTAGAGAGGCGTATATACCCACCTGTGCAACAGGTTGCAACCTTTGCGCAGGTGCACTACCCTTTTACGCAAATTTCAAGGCTTCATATTTTGGAAATGTCTGGAGGATAAAGGAGGGTAGTGGAAGGGATACAAGGTGTGGAAATGGTAATACAGGTAGCTTTGCTGTATCAGCGGGAATATATAAAGCCTTTTACCTTTCCCCGGGCATGGATACGTTATATATCAACATAAATGCCAGATCCAATTCCCTAATGGATGAATATATGTCCGGTATCCAAATTTTCTTGGTTCCCAAGAAGGTTATAAATCAAGATACCATATTGCCTTCAAACGGTGTTTTTCTTGGATGGTCATATAGAGGTTTAGGTATAAGGAGTAACTCAGGTATAAACATTAACGGTTTTGTTTCTTTAAGGGATTCCACCTTTTCTTTCAATATCCCCCCCACATCTTCAAACCTAGTAAATATCTCAACTTTATTTAACGATTCGGTAGCCATATTTTTTGGTTATGGAGACGCTTGGTTTGAGAATTTTCAAATTACCTTAGAAGTTAGCGGATGTTATGATGTTAGGTAAAGGGAAAATGGGGCTTAAAGGCTAAGGAGAGGGCAAGCCACCCCACCGACCACCTCATAAAAACCCTCTTATCGTTTTTACCATTAAAAACCCTTCCATTTTCATCAACAAGGTTCCTTAAAGCCCAATCCTCCA
>JBMSAP010000052.1:0-2855 GCA_049414445.1 Candidatus Caldipriscus sp.
GACGCTTAACAAAAGGGCTTATCTTCCAATCTTTCTTTTCTGGGTACTCCCAAAGGCGAATAATACGGGACCTTCTCCACTCCTCCCGCACCTCCGACATCTCCTTGTCTACCCAATACGAAGGCACCCCCCATTTAGCGCCTAACAATGTAGCCACTACATAAACCGCATTTTCATACTCCCCCAAATCCAAAGCCACCTCTATAGCATCCGCTACACGCGGATCCCTTACTATTATCAACGCCACCCTCTCCCACTCTTTACCATCCTCACTTAACATTATCCACTCATACACGCCACGTAAAAGCGCTTTATCCTCTGGACTAAACATATTCCACCCCCTTAAAAATACCAGAACTCCTCGTCCTCATACGTCTTATCCAACATCACCAAAACTCCCCAACCTAACTTATACACCTTATCATCCGAAGTTATCAACGGACCTTTTCGTCCTCCCCATTTCCATCGCAACTTTTCCAAGCATCCTATACATCGCCCACGTCTAACCAAAAGTCCCGCTAACTCTTCCAATCTCGGATAACCCTTAATCTCAAGAACACGTTCTAAAATCCTTCTTACCCTACCCCTCAAACCTCCCCCACCAACCGACGCCTCTTTTACCAACCCCACCACATCCTCCCCACTCTCCTTCCCCACTAAATCCAAAAATTTCTTTACCAAATTATCCACATCTTCCACATTCCCACCCTCTACAGCACCCCCACCCAAAACTGAAACCAAAACTCCAAAAGTCATCCAAAACTCCTCAAGATCTCGCTTGCTTAAATGCTTCTCACCATCCAACCCCAACTTCTCAGCACCCCACGTTCCCCACTTCTTGAAATTTTTAAAGCTCTCCGGCGAAACCTCATTTTGCAAATTCCAAGTGGGACGGCTTATATACCTCGCCCAATGCATCACCTTTTTTATGCTCCGGGTATATTGATAGTAGATTACCCGAACTCCAAAACGACGCTCTATCAAGCGACGGAGACGCTTTAACTTCTCTTTATCCATATATCCCATCGGGAAAACAAGGTTCAAATGTGGATACCAACGACGACTTCTGTCGCCGGCAAAATGCCACCTCCAAAGCGCTATATCAATGCCCTCACGTTTAAGCATTCTCCTTAAATATTCCCTAAACTCTCTCAACTCGTTCGGATCCCTCCATTTCTCCCGGAGCTCCTCCGGGCAAGTAATAACCATATATGCAAGAACCCTACTTCTCGCAAACATCTTAACCATCACGCCTACAAACTTGTAATACATCTGACGATGGTAAAGACTGTTAGGTTTTCCACACTCCGGGCACCATTCACGATCGCAAGTCGTCCTTGCCCAATACTTATACCCGCAATGTTCCGCTCTCTTCCACCCCCCACAAACAAATTTTTGCTCCCTACCCCACGGAAACCGCCCCCGCTTATTACTTTTATTTTTACGAGATCTACGAGTTCGTTTTCCACTTTTTCCTTGTCTGTTCTGGGTTTTGGCGTCCGGGAAATTGCCGTGATGTTCTATATTGCTCAAGTTAACCTCACCCAACAGATGCCTAGCCACATAGTAATTCTCCACCCTTACCAAAATATCAAACTCTCCATCCCTAACTGCATCTGCTTCTAAACTATAAACATTTCCTTCTCCATCAGTCCTATAAGAATATGCTTTAGTTCTCCGAAGTCCTAACCTTTGAAGTTCTTCATCCCCCAACTCAGCTACACTTACACAAGAACCCAACCATAACTCTTCATTCGGCCTTAAACTTCCCATAGCTACCCTCCTTTTTAATTAATCTCGGTCGTCCGACAAGGACGGCCGAGTTTTTTTGTATCAACTCAATGTTTAGATTAACTCCCTTCATTCTCTCCCACCTTCAACGATTGCAACATAGACTTAAACATCTCCTTCACATCTGTTAAGTTAGTAGTAACCCTACTCCTAAGTCCTATCTCCCACACAGCACGAAGATAAGGGCTCATCTTTACAACTTCAACGTCCCATCTCCCGTCCTCCAAGCTTGGCACTCTCTCTTTACTAACATAGGCATCGTGAAGTATATCCGAACCCGCTAAAGCCAAAAACTCTCTTATCTCCTCAATCTTCACGACGAGAAGTCCTTTGATTTTATTTTCTCTCCCGACAGGAGCCACAGGAACACCCCAGCGATCAAGCTTTGATAAAATATGCTTAAACCTCTCGCTCCCCTCATACCTCACAAACAACCACCTACACCTAACAATCCATCCCCAACCAGGGCGTCCTTCTCTATAGCTTATTCTGTAGGTATAAACATATGCGGTCACAAGACATTATTATAAAGGAGCCAATCCCTCAATACCCCCCTAACTTTTTCCCCCCTAACACCTCCACCTTACAATACTCGTCGCACCCCCCCGTAGCTTGGGACTGGGTACCTTCCCAGCCCAAGCAATTCCCTTTTAAGGGACGCTTTCATCCTCCAAGCCCGGGTTAGGAGACCTACTCCTAACTCGGGTTTTTTTATTACCCCCACTTCTTTAAACGTCCTACTTTTCTTTTCTTATCCCCACCTCTTTAAACGTTGCACCCCCCCGTAGCTTGGGAACTGGAACCCTTCCCAGTCCCAAGCATTGCACATTTCAAACTTCAAAACCCCACTTCTCAACACGACATCCTGCCATTCAAAGAACCCTCAATGTTTGACTTCCTTATACGACAAGAAAACCCAAAAGAAATTCAAATCTCAAAAACAACAACAGCCTCCTCGCCATAAAGACGCTTAACAAAAGGGCTTATCTTCCAATCTTTCTTTTCTGGGTACTCCCAAAGGCGAATAATACGGGACCTTCTCCACTCCTCCCGCACCTCCGACA
>JBMSAP010000053.1:0-2002 GCA_049414445.1 Candidatus Caldipriscus sp.
CTTGGGATACGGGGCATTGGGAGGGTTGTTTGTGGGGTTCGGTAGGTCCCTTTGGCCCAACATCCTTTACGAACCACCCAAGAGGGTAAAGCTCTTGGATCCCCAAAACTTAGCGGAGGGTATGAACTATTTCCCCGATCATAGGCTCTTCGTATTTAAGAGGGGAAACGAGGTTTGGGCTATCTCCGCGGTATGCCAGCACCTCGGATGCACAGTAAACTTCGTCCAGTTTGGTGAAAAGGTGAAGAAGAAGATCCTTGGGAAGGAGATAGAGCAGGAATGGGAGTTTTACTGCCCTTGCCACGGCTCAAAGTATACCCAAGATGGGGATATTTACGAGGGTCCGGCACCAAGGGGTTTGCCTCTTCATCCCCTTGAGATAGATCCCGCCACCGGTTATTTGGTGGTGGATATGTCAAGGGAAGTTAAGAAAGAGTGGAGATTAAAGCTATGAAGGAGAAACTTTACCAAGCTTGGAGGGCTTTGGTTTGGACCTTTGACCCCGCGGATAGGACGGAGGCGGGGAAGGCTGTAACGAGGAACTTCTGGCTACACTGGTTCCCCCCAAGGGTAACGAAAGCGAGCTTGGCGTGGAGCTACAGCTTTTGGCTCGGGACTATCTCCACGTTCCTATTTCTGATCCTTACCGTCACTGGCGTAATTTTGATGTTCCTATATGTCCCTTCCGTTGAGAGGGCATACCAGTCCATAAAGGACCTTGAATATGCGGTATCCTTCGGGTGGCTTCTGAGAAATATGCATAGGTGGGCCGCCCATATGATGGTTGCGGCGGTTTTCCTACACATGGTCAGGGTCTTCTATACGGGGGCATATAAGAACGGCATGAGCCATATGGCAAAGAGGGAGATAAACTGGTTTGTAGGAATGATCCTTCTCTTCCTCACCCTCCTCCTCTCTTTCAGCGGGTACCTCCTTCCGTGGGATCAGCTTTCTTTATGGGCGGTAGTTGTGGGAACGGAGATAGCAAGGTCAATTCCCGTAATCGGAGATGAAATATTTTACGTCCTTGCTGGTGGAACAGTGCTTGACCAAAACGCGTTAATAAGGTTCTACACCTTGCACGTCATAGTCCTTCCCCTTTTACTCTTGATTCTAATCTCTTACCATATGTGGAGGGTTAGGAAGGATGAAGGTTTAGCAGTTGTAGAGCAGTTCAACATTGCCAGGAAGAAGGGTGAGACGGTTCAGCCCGAAATGGTATTCTCTTCACCCTGGCTGGTAAGGAGGATAGTTTTGGTGTTTATGGGGACGTTCGCATGGGTCCTTTTCCTTTCCGTATTTCTAGATTCTCCCTTGGAGGAGCCCGCAAGTTTGGAATGGACGCCAAACCCCGCAAAGGCACCCTGGTACTTCCTTTGGCTTCAGGAGCTTATTACGATAACAACTATCAGGATAGGTGGTATAACCTTAAACGGAGGTTTCATAGGAGGTGTTCTCATACCTGGTATTCTCGCCGCCTTACTTACAATTTGGGCATTTATTGATAAGAGCCCTGCGGAGGCGACGGGCGTGTGGTTCCACAAAAGTAGGCTCGTTCAAAACTTGGTTTTCACCTTCTTTGTTCTCGTAATAGTTGGGATGATAATCTTTGCCATGTACTTCCGCGGTCCATATTGGGAGATTTATTGGCCGTGGGCTTGGCCCGAGCTACCCGAGATAATTTAAAAAGGAGGTAAAATATGGAGCAGAAGCCCCAAGCAAAACCGCCTTTGCCGGATGTAAAGGAGGATCCGTTTCCTTACGA
Organism: Candidatus Caldipriscus sp.; assembly: GCA_049414445.1. Taxonomy (GTDB): domain Bacteria; phylum Hydrothermota; class Hydrothermia; order LBFQ01; family LBFQ01; genus Caldipriscus. The sequence continues at coordinate 1,766 of JBMSAP010000053.1, forward strand.
TTCTTGGATAATTTATGGTTTGGCGGTTATTTCCGCCTTCCTTTTGGGAGTGGCAATATACAAGGAGCTTAACCCCGAATACATAAAGTATCAGAAGGAGTTTAAGGCTCTGGTGGAAAGAAAGTTCGGGAAAGATGCGGCAAAAAGTGTAACGTTCGGGGTGAAGCAGATCTGGATCCCCGCCCTGAACAGGACCGACAGGTGCATTACATGCCATATGGGGTACGAGTGGAAGGG
>JBMSAP010000054.1:0-2290 GCA_049414445.1 Candidatus Caldipriscus sp.
GAGGAAGTGATATATGAAACGGGTTATCTTAACAGCAATAAGCATAAGTTTAATGCCCGTGTTGGGGTACGGGCAGTTGCCACCGCTTAATGCAGCTGAGGGTACGTGGATGATGCATCATGGTGCGGCGTCTTTGAGGGGATTACAGCGCCTGAAGGGTGCTGTGACGGGACCTTACGTTAAGTGTCAAAATTTCTTTGGTACCGCTGAGGGTGATCCGATAGTTGCGGATATAAACGGTGATGGCTTAAACGAGATAGTGATGGCTGCTTATGAATATGGTCGTGTATATGCCTTTCGTGGAACTGATTGTTCGTTACTGTGGAGTAGTCAAGTGCTATCAAGTAGCTGGGGTTCATTTTCCCCCGCGGTAGGTGAGCTTGATCCTACGAGTCCGGGGCTTGAAATAGCGGTGTCGGTAGCCTCTCCCAATAATCGTCTTTATGTCCTTTCTGGTACAGATGGAAGCATACTTTGGAGTGCTTCTCTGGGAAATGTCTGGTGGAATCCTCCCACAATAGCGGATATTGATGGAGATGGTATAGGTGAAATTTTTGTATCTTCAGAATATGCCACTTACGCCTTTAGAGGGAACGGAACCCTTTTATGGTCATACTCAGCAGGCTATGCCTTTTCCAACGTAGCTGTAGGCGATTTGGGTAATGATGGTACTTTGGAGGTAGTGTTTGTTGGGTGGAGTAGTAGTACTGGTTGGCGAGTTTTTGCTTTAAGGGCAACAAATGGTACTTTTGTTTGGGACTATTCTCTCTCCCACAGAGGTGATGTTGCTCTCGCTGATCTTGATAATGACGGACAGTTAGAGGTTATAGTAGTATACCACGGAGGAGGTGTGATAGCCCTTAGACATAACGGAAGCTTTTATTGGCAAAGAACATTTACCTGTGAAAGTCAGGCTGGTTCCTGGCCTAGGAAGTTGAATTCGCCCACAATAGCCGATTTAAATGGGGATGGTCTTAGGGAAATCGTGATAGGGTGCCCTAATCAGCTTACCGTTTATGCCTTGAGGGGTACAAACGGTTCAACACTATGGAGTTATAGTAATGCATCAACACATTCTCAAAGCTCAAGCCGTAAGATAGGGGATATAGATGGTGATGGAGCTTTAGAAGTTGTTTTAACGTCATATCATAATGGATATGGAGATTGTACTTCTTCTTCTCCCTGTCCAAACCACCTAATAGTTCTCGACGGTGCGACTGGAACTGTGGAATGGACTTGGCAAAATCCCCGTGGTATAGGGTTTGAAGGTTTGGCAATTGCGGATGTTGATAACGATGGATGTATGGAAATAGTTGTAGGTCCAAATAGTGCTACTGCTGGATCAACGTTTTACGTTCTTGACTCCCCCACTCCAGTTTCCGATTGTGGAGTTCTTGGATACGATGATCCCGTAAAGGTTGGAGAGGATAAGAACATTGGAGGCGTATATCTACTTGTTTCTCCTGTGAAGGGAGGGATAAAAGTTGAGACTGGAAGGAAAGCGTTTGTGGAGATATACACAACGGATGGTAGGAAGGTGAAAGGGTTAGAGGTAGATAGGAGCGCCTTTGTTGAGTTGAAGAAAGGGACATACGTTTTCAGGGTTAAGGGGCATAACCTTTACAGGACGGTGATAGTAAGGTAAAAAAACTTGGGTGGGGGGATGAAAACATTCCCCCCACCCCCTTCTCAAAGTTTTTGATACCCACGCCCACCTTGACCACATATATTATCTGGCCCTACGAGTGGAAGGTTGTTAAGGTATATACCATAAACGGATTCTCGTCGCATGCGGGTAGGGATGACCTAATTTACGACGAGTTTAAAATCCCCACTTGAAGATCTTACTTGTCGCCGGTGCAAGGCCAAACTTCGTAAAGCTTTATCCCCTATACAATGCCCTAAAATCAAATGGTATAAATCCCATAATCCTACATACGGGACAGCATTACGATTATGAACTTTCGCAGGCTTTCTTTGAGGATTTTAACCTACCCCAACCCGATATATATCTTGGCGTAGGATCTGACACCAACGTTCAACAAATCTCAAAAATCATATCCCTTTCCGAAGGGGTTTTGAAGGATATAAAGCCGGACTTGGTGGTTGTCTTTGGGGATGTGAATTCCACTTTAGCCCTTGCGGTTTCAACAAAACACCTAAATTTAAAGCTTGCGCATGTCGAGGCGGGTTTAAGGAGTAGGGATTGGACTATGCCCGAGGAAATAAACAGGATAACCACCGACGCTTTATCGGATTACCTCTTTTCCCCTTCGTACGACGCTACGGA
>JBMSAP010000055.1:0-15165 GCA_049414445.1 Candidatus Caldipriscus sp.
CCAATGGGATACCACCCCTTGCCTATACGGTGCGGGTACGCATCCCGTCTTCTTTGCGGACCTTGATTACGATAATTTCCTTGATGCATTCATAGGTAGCCTTTACTATAGGGGTTGGTTCCCACCGAACTTCCCACCTAGGACATACTCGGAGGTTTGGTTTAATGAAGGTGTGGATTCTTTTGGAACCTTTGGTGCCACGGTTGCGGATCTAAACAACGATGGATACTTGGACATAATAAATCTTTAAGGGATTGCAGGAACGTTCAAGCTTACGATATAAACGGGGATGGGTGGGTGGATGTGATTTTTGGTGAGAACGCTCCCCTTTCCGACTGGAGGAACGGTAGGATAACGATTTACTTTAACAATGGGGGGAATTTTTCCGAATCTAACAAGCTCGTAATACCTTCAAGTACGAATTACGGGATTTTGGTTATGGATTTTGATGGGGATGGGAAACTTTGATACCTCAATAAAAACCAACCTTTATTCCGTTAAGGCTTCAAGAAATTTATCCGTCCAGATCTTCGGAAATATTTACGACAGAAGAAACAGGTTTGGCTACCTTTCACCTGTTATAAATCTGCCGGAAAGGAAAACCCTGAGAAGCATAAGGATATATGGGGATCTTGCGGGGCAAAGGGTTAAGGTGTATGCGAGGAAAAGTGATGATACATCTTGGGGTAGATGGGTTGAGGTTGATAGCGCGGTTTTTGACCCTGATCTTTCCCTCGGGATTGCCTTCCAGTATAGGATAGATATTTTCACAAACTTCGCTGGAAGCGCAAAATTTAAAATTGACAGCATCGCCCTAAATTTTGATAACGTAGCATATACAAAGGAGCTACCAAGATGCTTTTACGATATATCACAGTCTAACGGTGAGGTAAAGGTTAGGGGTAGAGGGGGTAGGTTTTATGTTTTTGATGTTTTGGGAAGGAGGGTTTATGAGGGTGAGCTAAATCTCGTTGGGGAAAGGTTTGGTTTGAAGAGGGGGGTATATTGGCTCTTTATAAGGGGTGAAGGGTGTAATTATTCCAAAAGGTTCGTTGTAAAATAAAGAAAGTGGAGCTTGAGATAAGGCCTAAGGTAAGATTTTCAAGGGGTAAGGAAAAAAGCTCAAAGATGGATGTTATAAATCCCGCAAGGAGAACGGGTAGGAACATATCACCGCTCAAAATTGCCAAAATAAGAACCGCAAAGTTAAATGCAATAAAACCCTCAATGGACTTACCATTTTTTAGCCTCCTCTTCCCGAAAACTTTCCCAAATAGGGCGGAAAAAGCATCCCCGATTATTGAGATTGCCAAACCCACCAAAGCGTACTTCCCAAATACGAGAACATTTATAAAAATACCAAAGGCCATAACCGAAGCGTCGCTTAAGTTTCTCCTCTCGTACGCCCTTATGGACCTTCCCCACAGAAGAAAAATTAACCTGTTTAAGGGCTTAAACTTTATCCTCAAAAAATCAACGAGAACTATAAGGAAAGTTAAACCAAAAAGGGAAATTATATCTTCCTTAGCCGAAAACAGCAAAACCGCATACGGATAAGCCAAAATATGGATGGTCTTCCTGAATATCTCACCCTTTAAGGCCTTATCCAACCCACAAGATATGTTATTAGATTTTTGGGATAGCCGAGGGCTTCGTTTTTAACGGGCCCTATTCCGCTTTTCCACCAAATCTTTAGCAGGGTAACCTCCAGAGGTATTGAGCACATCATAGTTTTTACCTTATATTCAACCTTCAAGCTTTTCTCAAAGAATAGGGAATCCCCCCTATACATCACGCTATCTTCCAAAAATCTACGTGTTATTGGTCTGTATTTTATATCCTCATACCCTACCGCTTCCGCATCCACGGTTATGCTCATATCGCAAACTAAGCTTCCGTATATGACCGTCCCAGAACCCCTCGCCATCTCCCATTTATCTCCGGGTTTAACCTTCAAAGGGAGCCAAGTTACTACGACCGAATCCTCGTTGTATATAAATTTTACCCACTTGTCGTTGTAATATATGCTATCTGGGAAGAGACCCTTGGTAGGCAAAACCTCCATAATCGTGTTGTTGTAAATAAAAGCCATGTTGGTGTCTATTATAAATCCCTGAGATGCGCTTACGTGGGACTTTTGTACCTTCCAGGCGGGCAGAACTTTTCCTGAAAACGTATAGTTTGTGTCCCTCAAAACTATTAGGGAATCCAACGCTCCAACGCTATCCTCCTCATAATACCAAAATGTCCCCTCCCTTATGGGATAGATGAAAAGCTCCTCAGGTAGTTCCCTATACCTGCAAGACAACAATAATAACACCAACAAAACTTTCCGCATACGATAAAATTCTACGGTAGAATTTGGGGTTATGGGAAAAATAGCGGTAATAGGTACGGGTTATGTAGGGTTGGTTAGCGCGGTGGGGTTCGCAAGCTTGGGTCATAGGGTTGTGGGGATGGACAAGGATACAGAGAAAGTTGAGAAGCTCAAAAGAGGGGAACTCCCGTTTTTTGAAGAAGGACTTGAAGATTATTTAAGATCCGCTTTGGAAAGCGGAAAATTAGAGTTTACGGATGATGTATCTTACGCCGTTGAGGGTTCAAGGTATGTTTTCGTGGCGGTGAATACCCCTATGGATGAGGATGGGAGCGCGGATCTAACCCAGCTTTTGGAGGCGGGGAGGAACATAGCGAGGAATCTAAAAAATTTTTCAATAATAATCATAAGGAGTACGGCACCCATAGGGAGCCTTGAGTCCATTGAGAGGGTGTTTGAGGTGGAGGGGAGGAGAAAAGGTATAGATTACGAGCTTGCTTATAACCCGGAGTTTTTAAGGGAAGGGACGGGTATATACGACTTCCTGAACCCAAGCAGGATCGTGGTGGGTGCCGATAAGAAAGAAATAGCGGAGGAGATAATGTCCCTTTATGAGAAGATAAACGCCCCCAAGATTATTACATCAATAAAGGACGCCCAGCTTATAAAGTACGCATCAAACGCCTTTTTGGCCATGAGGGTATCTTTTATAAACGAAATAGCGGGTATATGCGAGGCTATGGGAGCGGATGTTTTCACCGTTTCTGAAGGTATAGGGCTAGATCCGAGGATAGGGAGAACATATTTGCAACCCGGACCCGGTTATAGTGGCCCCTGTCTCCCTAAGGACCTTATGGCGCTTATAAGGATGGCGGAGGAAAACCATTATTCCGCCGAGTTTTTGGAGGCAATACATAAGAGGAACGAGCTTCAAAAGAGGAGGATCCTTTGGAGGGTAAAGGAGGCTTTGGGTGGTGTTCTCATTGGGAAAACCGTAAGCGTCCTGGGTTTGACCTTTAAACCAAATACGGATGATGTTAGGAACTCAATCTCGATAACTATAATAACCCGCCTCCTCAAGCTCGGGGCAAAGGTGAAGGCTTACGACCCAATGGGTGGGGATAACGCAAGGAAAATTTTTGAAAATGTGGAGATATTCCAGGATCCGTATTCCGCCCTTGAGGGTTCCGATGTTGTCCTGATCTTGACCGCTTGGAAGGATTTCAGGGATATAGATTGGAAGAAAGTAAGGGATTCCGTTAAAAATCCCGTTATTATAGACTCCGTGGGGGTGTTAAGGGGGTTAGATATGGAAGGTTGGAAGGTTTGGATGGTGGGAAGGGGGTATTTATGAGCCTGCTTTCCGCCCTCTTTATATGTTCCACGGATGGGGGTGGTTGCAAGAACGCCCTACTGAACGCTGGATTAAACGACCCTGAAGCCCTCTTTCTTTACAGGATCTGGGATGAGATACCTGACCAAAGGGCCTTTTCCTCAAACTACCTCTCAATTTTAACGAACAGGGAGGTCAAATTAGAAATTAGAACCCTTTATGACAGGTATCTCCTTGCGGTTATGCTCGAAAGGAAGAACCAAAAAGAAAAAGCCGCCGAAGAATACTACATAATATGCTCTAAGGCGGAAGGTTTGCTCTCCGCGGAGTGTTGCTATAGGGCTTATAAGCTTGGGAAGAAGGAGGCTGGAGAATTTTTAAAGGGATACTATAGGTACTTCTTGGAATAATCCCCTTTAAAATACCTGCATGTTGCCCCTTTTAATCTCCGTTGCGGGCTTTGGAGGATTTGGACATTTCAACCTCTCCCTCCGTTTCCCCCAAATTTCCGATCTCTCAAATTACCTAAAGAATAATGGGTACGGTGAATTAAAAGGGTACTTCGTATCAACTGGGGGTTCAGGTTATGGTGTGATAAAGAAAGTTCTTATTGGTGGCGAGGGGGGAAGTTTTATAGGTGCAAGTGTTAGGAACGATTCCCTTAAAAGGACCGCACGCATGGATGGAAGCTTCGGCTTCTTCGATATCGGTTATCTCCTTTATTCAAACAGAAGGTTCAACTTTTACGGGATCTTGGGGATAGGCGGTGGTTCAATAAACATTACGTTAATAGAGGACTATTCCGGGAGCTTTGATAGCGCCTTTGTAAATCCCCCAAGAACCGCAAAGTTTTCAAACGATTCATACCTAATAAAGGCTTCCCTTCAGGGGGATGTATCCCTGTACGGTTGGAATTTGGGGTTAAAGGTGGGATATTCCTATGCCTTGGGTGGGGGATGGAAGGTTTGGGATAGGGAGGTTTCCGGAGGTCCCAGAACAAGCGCGGGAGGTCCTTTCCTGAGCATGATTGTAGGGGGTGGTTTCCTGTTTTGAGGATGTTCCCAAGAATAGGGCTTGAGGTACACGTTGAGCTTAGCACAAAAAGTAAGATGTTTTGCCCCTGCCCGGTGGGGGAATGGGAGGAGCCCAACGTTGCTGTATGTCCAATATGTTTGGCGCATCCCGGAAGCTTACCCGTTCCCAATAGAACCGCCGTTATTTTTGCGGTATCCCTAGGCCTTGCCTTAAGAGGTGGAATATCAAGGGTTTCGCATTTTTATAGGAAGAATTACTTCTATCCGGACCTTCCAAAGGGTTATCAAATAACCCAATACTCGGTTCCCATTGTTAGGAATGCTTGGATTTTGGGCAAGAGAATAGAGAGGATAAACCTTGAGGAGGAAACCGCAAAATCCTTACACCTTGAAGATGGAACAGTCCTTTTGGACTTCAACAGGGCTGGAATACCACTCCTTGAAATAGTTTTTGCCCCGGAAATATCCTCGTCGGAGGAGGCAAAGGAAGTTTTAAGGGCCCTACAATCCGCGGTCAGGTACTTGGGAATTTCAGGCGCGGATATGGAGAAGGGCCAGTTTAGGGTGGATGTTAATGTATCCATAAGCACATCAAGGGAAACTTTTGGGACGAAAGTTGAAATAAAAAATTTAAACTCCTTTAGGGCTATAGCGGACGCAATAGAGTACGAGATAAAAAGGCAGAGCGAAATAATAATGGGAGGGGGGAAGGTTATACAGGAGACGAGGATGTGGAACGGAAAGGAGACAGAACCTATGAGGACCAAAGAAACGGAGAGCGATTATAGGTACTTCCCCGAGCCGGACATACCCCCTCTCCTTGTGGATGAAGTGATAATCGAGGAGGCGAAAGTTCTCATAAAAGAGATGCCCTGGGAGAAAGAGGAGAGATATATCTCCTTGGGCGTTTCCAGAAATCTTGCGAAGATAATAGCTTACGATCTTGAGCTTTCCCAAACCTTTGATTCCCTAAGGGGTGTAAATCCAAAAATGTGGGCTGAGTATTTAGTGAACGTAATAGTTGGGAGGTTGAATCAGAAGGGGAAAACCTTAGGGGATTTTGATGTTGGGGGGTTTGGTAAGCTTTTGGAAAAAGTGGAGAAGGGAGAGATTTTGGAGGAATACTTAAAGGTTGCGGTACAGAAGAACATATTTGAGGGTGTTCCCTTTGAGAGGCTCATAGAAGAGGCACCAAAACCCGTTGAAATAGACCTTGAAAGCCTAGTTGATGAGCTCATTAAAAGCAACCCCAAGCAGGTGGAAAAGTATAAGAAGGGACAGAAGGGAGTTGTGGGTTTCTTTGTTGGGCAGATAATGAAGGATTTTAGGGGTAAGGTTGATCCGAAGAGGGTGAGCGATGTTGTTGTTAAGAAGCTTGAGGAATCTTAGCGTTTTTTTCCTCCTTTACGGTTGCGTTGAAAGGTTTTACGTGGGTGGGGAAAATAACGTAATAGTTGAGGGGAAAGGGGGGGTTTGGGTTTTAACCACCCTATCGCCCGAGCTTTGGTATATAGATGATTCCGCAAGAAGGGTTATATTTGCGGATCTCTGGGCAAACAAAATATTAAAGGTGGGTGATACGGTTTTCATCGTAAATTCCGGAACAAATACCGTATTTAGGTATATAACCACGACCGGGGAGGTTGAGACGTTAAGGGTGGGGGATGGAAGGAACCCTTACTCCTTGGCATATTCTTACATAAACAATACCCTTTTCGTCAGCAACTTCTTAACAAGCACGATAAGCGCCTTTAGGGGGAAAAGCTTGATTTCGGAGTTTAGAACTTGCGGAAATCCGGAGGGTTTATATGTCTCGGGAAGCAAGCTCTTTGTGGCATGCACGAATTACTATTCGGATATGAGGGGGGAGCTCTGGATCCACAACGTTTTTAATTTTGACACGATAAAGACGTTCAGGACGGGAATAAACTCCCAATCCGTGATATTGGATGGGGATGGGGAAATATACGTCCTTTCCACGGGGGATTATTCCGGGAGGGAAACTTACCTTTACAGGATCTCGGGGGGAGTTGATAGCTTCTTTGTGGGTGGTTATCTGGGTGGTATGTGCATATCAAAGGGTGGGTACCTGTTCTTGGTGGGGTGGTATGGTGGGGTTTATAAGTTCAACTGGGCGGTGGAAAGGGGGGAAGGTTTCATAATTTCCGATATTTCCGCGTCCTCATGTGCGGTTAAGGGAGACACCTTAGTAATTACCGATTTTGATAACGATAGGGTTTTATACGCGGACTTCTCCGGAAGGATAATAAAGCAATTTTACGTGGGGGATGGACCCATAGATGTTTATGCGGGGGAGCCTTAGGTGGCGCTTTGCCCGGATCGTATTAAATTTTCTATTTAGAACCTTAACCGGCGCAAAATTCCTAAACAGGGAAAGCCTCAACCTTCCCAACACTCCCGTAATAATTACATCAAATCATTCCTCTTACATAGATCCCCCGCTCATTCTCGCCTTTTGGGATAGGGAACTGTACTTTTTGGGACACGGAAACCTCTTTAAAAATCCCATATTCGGCTCATTCTTAAGGTTCTTCAATGGCCTTCCCTTGCCTCATGGTTTCAAGAGGGCGTACGATTTGATAGAAGAGGGATACGACATAGGGATATTTCCCGAGGGCGGTAGGAACAAGCTACCACAGGTGAAAATCGGAGCTTTTAAGCTTTCAAAGGACAAAAACGTTCCGGTAATAGTCCTTTGTATAAGGGGGAACAGGGGGAGGGTTTGGAGGAAAGTTTTGAGGTGGTTATTTAAGAGGGATCTGAGACTGCTATACTTAAAAACCCTTTACCCTTCGGATTTCAAAAGTGAGGAGGAGATGGCAAGAGAATTCCTTGAAATCCTAAAATCCGCCTTAGAATAAGCGATTATGCTTATGGTTTTGGGAACAATAAAACCCGTTGAGATAAAGACCTTTAAACTTGATAACGGTCTTAGGGTTTTTGTTGTTGAAGATCGCTCCTCCCCCGTCGCAACGGTACAGGTTTGGTATAGGGTTGGCTCAAGGAACGAAAACTACGGAATAACGGGAATTTCCCACCTTCTCGAACATATGATGTTCAGGCCCAGCAAAGGAATAAAGGGGGATTATAGTCAGATAATAGACATGATGGGTGGATCCGATAACGCCTTTACATCAAGGGACGTAACCGCATATTATGCGGTTATACCTTCAAACAGGGTGGAGGAAGTATTAGCCATGGAGGCGGATAGGATGAGGAATTTAACCTTTGAGGGTTTTGAGGAGGAGAGGGAGGTAGTGAAGGAGGAGAGGAGGTGGAGGACGGAGAACACGCCCAACGGCACGGTTTACGAAGCCCTATACGCGATATCCTTTATAGCCCATCCCTACAGGCATCCCGTGATAGGTTGGATGAGCGATTTAAACTCAATAACCCTTGAGGATGTAAAGAGGTATTACGACACCTATTATGCGCCAAACAACGCTGCGGTTATAGTTGTGGGGGATGTGAAGGCGGAGGAGATCTACGAAATGGTTAAGAAGTATTTCGGAAAATACGAACCAAGGAAAATTCCGGAGGTTGGCACAAAGGAGCCCGAGCAGAGGGGGATAAGGAGGGCTACGGTAAAAAAGGAGGGATTCTCAAAGATCTTGGCAATTTCCTGGCACATACCCGAGGGGAAAAACGAGGATATATACGCCTTGGAGGTACTTTCAAGCTACCTGAATTCTAAAACATCAAAACTTTATAAGGATCTCATTGAGGGTGGAAAGGCTTCAAGATATTCCGTTTGGGTTGCTGAGGGTATAGACCCTTCGATTATGGTGTTTTGGGTTAATTTGCAACCCAACTCGGACTTTTCGGAGGTTGAAAGGATTATCCTCAAAAACTTGGCGGAGATAAAGGAAAAGGGGATAGATGAGGCTTTTCTAAACAGGGTAAAGAAATCCGCAATAGTTGAGTTTGTGAATGGCACCGAAAGTGTTTTGGGTTTGGGTATGAGGATGGGGTGGAGTTGGATAATACACGGGGATCCGGGGAAGATAAACGATTACCCAAGGAAGATCTCGGAGGTTAAGGTTGAGGATATAAAGAGGGTTGCGAACACTTACCTAAAAGAAGATGCTTATAACGTCGTCCAGCTTGAACCTATACCCCCAAAGGATCCTCAAAAGTTCCTTGAGGCTATGAAAAAGGCTCAAGAGATAAAGAGATGAAGGTATTCATCCAAACCTTCGGCTGTAGGACGAACTATTACGATAGCGAGTATTTATCAAGCGCCCTTTTAAGGAAGGGGTATAAGATAGTTGAAAATCCCGAGGAGGCGGATCTCGTAATTGTAAATTCCTGCTCTGTAACTCATAAAGCAGAGAGGGAGAGCAGGAGGGCGGTAAGGCGTTATAAGGAACTTGGGAAAGAGGTTATATACACGGGATGCGCCGCGAAACTCAGACCTTACGAGGTTGCGGATTTCTCGGGGTCTATTGAAAAGGTTTTAGAGCGCTTTGGGTTTAACGAACGGTTTTTACCCCTGGTTTCCATAAGAAGAACTAGAGGGGTTTTGAAGGTGCAGGAGGGTTGCGATTTTGAATGCACATACTGTTCCATAAGGTTCTCAAGGGGAAAATCAAGGAGCTTACCCCTTGATAGGATCCTTAAGGATGCAGAAGCTTTGGCGGAAAGCACAAAGGAGATAGTTTTAACCGGAACCCAGATAGGGGATTGGGGTAAGGAATGGGGAAAAAGCTTAACGGACCTAATATCCCTACTATCCGAAAGGTTTCCCAACGTCAGGTTCAGGCTCTCCTCAATAGAACCAACCCACGTCACCGATGAGCTTATAGAATTATTCGCAGAGAGGGAGAACCTTTGCCCGCATTTCCACATTTCCGCCCAATCGGGATCCAACAGGGTTTTGAGGGATATGAAAAGGCCTTATACGAGGGAGATTTACGAAGAGGTCTTAAACAAGATATATCGCGAGATCCCGGATGTTGCGGTAGGGACGGATATAATAGTTGCCTTCCCAACGGAAACGGAGGAGGATTTTGAGGAAACCTTGGACCTTATAAGGAAATACCCCTTTGCTTACGTCCACGCTTTTGAGTATTCCCCCAGGGAAGGGACGGAAGCTTATAAGCTCGGCGAACTTCCGCCCAACGTTAGGAAGGAGAGGGTGAGGAGGATCCAAAACCTGATCTCGCAAAAGAAGAAGGAGTATAGGATGAAATTTTTGGGAAGGACATTAAACGTGTTGGTTGAGAATGTGAAGAACGGATTGGCGAGTGGCATCTCCGAAAACTACCTTAGGGTAACATTTGAAGCGGATGTGGATCTAAGGGGGGAAATAGTGAAGGTGCTCATCCTGGAGGATAGGGATTCGGGTGCCATCTTCGGTAAATCAACCGTAGAATACGTAGCGAAATGATAAAGATAGAGAGGTTATCCCACTTTGAGGAGAACGACCTTGAGATAGTGGAGAGGAAGGGATTGGGTCATCCCGACACGATATGCGATTCCCTCGCGGAGGAGTTCAGCAGGGAACTTTCCAAGCTCTACCTTGAGAGGTTCGGGAGGATCCTACATCACAATGTGGATAAGGCGATACTTGTTGGAGGGATGGCAAAACCCAAGTTTGGGGGAGGCGAAGTTATAGAGCCTATAATATTCTCGCTGGTTGGAAGGGTCACGAATTCCTATAAGGGACAAAACCTCCATAGGGAGATATGGGAACTCTTTTATAGGTCGGTGGAAGGGTGGATCAAGGAAAACATACCAAACCTTGACCCGAAGAGGCACGTAAGGGCGGATCTCATAGCGCGCCCGGGGAGTGTGGATCTCGTTGATCTGTTTGAGAGAAACGGAAATATCCCTTTGGCAAATGACACATCCTTTGGGGTTGGATTTTATCCGCTATCAAAGGCGGAGAAAATAGCCCTCGAGGTTGAAAGGTTCCTAAATTCAAAAAATTACAAATTTAAGCATCCGGAGGTGGGGGAAGATATAAAGGTTATGGTGGTAAGGAACGGTGAAGAGTTCAACGTTACGGTGGCCTTAGCCTTCGTGGATAAGTACATTTCAAGCCTGAAGGAATATCTGGAAAAGAAGGGTGAAATAAAGGGGGATGTTGAGGATCTCGTAAGGGGGATCTTGGACGGGGAGGAAGCCAAGGTTTACATAAACACCGCGGACGACGAAGGAAGCGGTTCGGTTTATATAACCGTCACGGGGACAAGCGCGGAAGCGGGGGACGATGGGCAGGTGGGTAGGGGGAATAGGGTAAACGGCCTGATAACACCTTACAGGCCTATGACCTTGGAAGCGGCGGCGGGCAAAAATCCCATATCCCACGTGGGCAAACTTTATAACATAGCCGCAAACGAGATTGCCAGGGAAATATACGAGAAATTCTCATCTTACGGCGTAAAACAGGTTTACCTATACTTAGTTTCGCAAATAGGGAAACCCATAAATCAGCCCCAGCTTACCCACATAAAGATATGGGGAGATTTTGAAGATAGGGTTGAGAGGGAGATCCTTGATCTTGTGAGGGAAAGAATAGATCAGCTACCCAAGCTTTGGGAGAGGATAGTTTTTGAAGGTTTGGGGGTTTGCTGATGTTCTTCAAACCCAAAAAGACGCCTCCCAAGAGGGAAAAGCCCCTGAGCGTTCCCGACGACTTTTGGGTTAAATGCCCCTCCTGTCAGACGATATTGCCGAATATAGAACTTGAAAAAACCGCAAAGGTTTGCCCAAAGTGTTCCTACCACTTCCGCATAAGCGCCTACGAATACGCCTCTATCCTCCTTGATAACGGAATAGAAAAGGAAATAGGGAAAGAGCTCGTTTCCGTTGATCCCCTAAACTTCCCCGATTATAAATCCAAGCTTGAGAAATACAGAAAACTTTATGGGATGAACGATGCGAGCGTTGCAGGTATTGGGCATATAGACGGGATAAAGGTAACCGCGTTTTTTACCGATTTTGGTTTCCTTGGTGGTTCAATGGGGAGCGTATTTGGAGAAAAGTTTTACAGAGCAGCGGATCACGCCTCAAAGAGCAGGCTACCATTTATAGCGGTTCTTTTCTCGGGGGGTGGGGCAAGGATGCACGAGGGAATATATTCCCTGATGCAGATGGCAAAAACCACGGTTGGGGTAATAAAGCTTGAGAAGGCAAAAGTTCCGTATATAACCATCCTTTGCGACCCAACCATGGGAGGGGTTATGGCGAGTTTTGCGGCTCTTGGGGACGTAATAATAGCGGAACCCGGAGCGCTTATAGGGTTCGCCGGTCCAAGGGTTATTCAACAAACTATAAGACAGGAATTGCCGGAGGGGTTTCAGAGATCGGAATTTCACCTTGAGCACGGGCAAGTGGATCTTGTGGTGGATAGGAGGGAGATGAAGAAAACCGTTTCAAGGCTTCTAAGGATGATGTTGGCATCGGTAATATAGATATATTTTTGTGGAAATCTCTTCCCCGTTTATCACAATAAGGGGTTTTAGTGTCCTCATAAACCTCATTTGCCTCCTTGCAAGCTCCCAATCCGCCTTCGCCTTCCTTATTATTGCGCCCTCATAATCGTACTTCCCTTCAAGGTACTCCAAAGCCTGTTTATAAGCTACCACCTTCTTCCCCCAATCTGCAAAGCAAGGGTACCTCTCCAAGATCCACCTTGTCTCCTCAATTAAACCCCTCTCAAACATCTCCCTTGATCTCTCAAGGAGTTTGCTTTTTAAGGTTTCCTTTGGGAGGTTTATAAAGAAATAAATGGGGGAGAATTTTGGCTTTCTTCCCTCCCTCCTTAATTCCGATATGGGTTTCCCCGTAAATAGAAAAACCTCCAAAGCCCTCGCTATCCTGTACTTATCGTTTGGGTGTATTTTCCTTGCGCTTTTCGGGTCTTTTTCCATCAAAATTTTATAACCCTCGCCGGATTCCGCCAAGCTCCTCGCCCTTTCCCTTATCTCCGGTGGAATCTTGGGATGTTCAAAAAATCCCTCAAAAAGAGCCTTTAAGTATAATACGCTTGCCCCCTCCACCAAAACCTTCCTTCCCTCGTTTAACAGACTTTCAATTTCCCTTTCCGCCATTATCGCCCAATCAAAGGCGGAGAAATCCTGACAGGGTTCTATTATGTCCAAAAGCCTATAAAATCCCCTAAGTTCCTTCGGGGGTTTTGCGGTTCCTATATCAAGGTATTTGTAGATCTTCCTGCTATCCGCGTTTATTATGGTAAATCCGAATTTTTCCGCAAGTTCTATTGCTACCTCCGTTTTTCCACTCCCCGTTGGTCCTATTATTACGGGGATCGTCATAGAATGCTTCTTGAGATAACGAGCCTTTGGATTTCACTCGTTCCCTCCCCAATTTCCAAAATTTTTGTATCCCTAAAAAGCCTCTCCGCCTCACCCCAAACAACCCCATCTGGACCAAGGATATCAAGCATTATATTTACCGCCCTCATAGCGTATTCCGAGGCGACGAGCTTGGCAATGGCCGATTCCTTGGTATAAGGCTTTCCAGCATCCCTAAGCTCGGCGGCAAAAAACGTATATTCCCTCGCGATTTCGTACATAACGTACATATCCGAAAGCCTGAAGGTATAACTTTCGTTTGAGGATAGTCCATTTTGCCTGATATAATCCGCGGATATTTCAATTGCCCTCTTTATAGTTCCAAGACCCATAGCCGCTATACCGATCCTCCCCGCATCAAGGGAAGACAAGGCGTACTTAAAACCCTCCCCCCTTTTACCTATGACCTTCCAATAAGGGACAAAGACCCCATCGTAAGATATGGCGGAGGTTTCGGAACCCCTCCACCCGAGCTTATCCTCGTTTTTTATTATCGAGAGCCCCTCGCTATCCGTATCTACCAAAAATGCGGTTATCCCTTTCTTCCCCTTCTCTGGATCCGTTTTTGCCATGGTTATTATGAACTTTGAGACGGAGGCGTTAGTAATAAAGATCTTTTGCCCGTAAATTTTGAATCCCCCTTCAACCTCTTCCGCCCTCGTCTTCAAACTCCCCGCATCGGAGCCACAGCATGGCTCAGTAAGCCCAAACGCTCCGATATATTCCCCTGATGCCACCTTTGGCAGATACTCCCTCTTAATTTCCTCCGATGCGAAATCTAAGAGGAATTTTGGAACCAAGCCGGATGTAACCGCGAACGTAACCGCGGTTGAAGGACAAACCCTCGTAAGCTCTTCTATGAGAATAATATAATGTTTTGTTGTTAAAGCTAAACCTCCATATTCCTTGGGTATTATTACCCCAGCCAAATTTGCCTTTTTAACCGCCTCAAAGCTCTCCTTTGCGAATCTATCCTCCTTATCCACAACCATAGCCCAAGGTTTCACATACCTTTCCGCAACTTCCCTAACGTAATCCCTAAAATCTTCAAGGTCCGTAGGAACCAAAGTTTCCGTCATAATAAGGGAATTTTATGGGAGATTTGCTTACCTAGAAATAAACACTCCTTGAAAGCTCAAGCTTAACCTCATCTGCCTTCTTGCCACAGGGTCTTTGCTTCTCTCTCCCATAGGACTCAAAGTTTCTACCTATTCCAAAACGAAACTTTTTACTCCTTTCCATCCATCGGTGGGCTTTAGCATTGCCAAGCGTGAAGTGTTTTCTGAACCCTCAACCCTTGGAGCAAAGATAATTTTTAACCTATCAGCGGGGACAATTTCATAATGTATTATGGATGGAAACCCTAAGGTATTCCTCCGTGTATGCCCCCCTCAGACAACCCCTAACCACGCATACATCAACCACCGCCACGCCCGTGTCCTGACAGTAAGCCATCTACTCCTTTTCTACGGCCTATGTGGTTAGCAAAATATGCCTGAGAACTTCCCTTCCTACCTTCAGACTCTTTCCTTTCCACCGCTTGCTGAAGGGCAAAGATGACATCTTTGGGCAACTTATATTTTGCCCTAGAGACAACTTCCTTTTAGTGAAGTTCAACTAACTTTATAAACTCTTCCCAACTACTGCGTGTATATTTTAGCTCATCTATCCTAACCAAGTGCCTTTCTTCTCTTACTACTCCCAAATACTCAAGTATTCCTCCCTCTTTTCTCAGGTTTTCATCCGAAACTTCAAAATATTCACAAGTATAGTGTACAGGGAATGTTTTGGAGGATGTAAATTCTTAGTGCCATGGTTGTATGAATGATGATAAAAAACACAATCATCTTAGAATTTTAAAATTTTCAGACGGTATCCTATAGTTTGTAATAAATAATTCTTTGCCTTTCCTCGCAGTTTTCCGCTTATAGTTATTCATTCCGTATTGAATTTCCCAGGGGTATATGTACGCAAAACTGAATAACTCTCGTACTTCTACGCAGTCATCGTAAGTTATCAACCACAAATGTTTACATTTTTTCATATTAGAAGCAAATCTTTCATGATCAAAGCTTAAATGTAAATCTCCGTTTTTACCGTATAATTTTGACTTTTTTGTGCTATAATAAGGAGGGTCTA
>JBMSAP010000056.1:0-3428 GCA_049414445.1 Candidatus Caldipriscus sp.
AAGGCACGCTGCCAGCGTTAGCCCTGAGCCAGGATCAAACCCTCCAAAGCTAATTTCTCACCCTCTCATCCCCTCACCCCCACCCTCTCCTACCATCCCAAGCACTCAATAATGCCTTATTTCTACCCCATCGTCAAGTAATTCTCGAGGCCGTTCTAAAAATACAACCGTTTTGAGGTTAGAATATGAACTTAATGTTTGTTAGCCTACAGTTCAAGCTTGAAATGAAGAAGGAAGACAAGGAAAAACTCAAAAAGCTTATGCTTAAGCAATCCTCCGCCATCCGGGTGGCATACAATATGCTAAGGGATTTGGAAAAAGAGAAAACAAAAAACTCTTATGCCCAAATATACCAAAGACTGAGACGGCTATTCCCTGAGTTGCCCACTAAATATATTGACTCAGCCATTTACAAAGCTAAGCAATATCCCACAGATAAACCGGTGGTATTTGGAGGAAAAAGACTCTTTGAAAAACTTTGCAAAAATCACCTTGCAGGAAAAGCAAGGGAAAGACTAAAAAAGCAATGGAAAGAACAAAGACAAGGAACACTTATAAGCATTGGGTCAAAATCAGACAGAGGAAACAGGCTAACAAGATTTGAAGACCTAAACGGACAGCTACACCTTAGGATTACCACAGGAAACAAAGAGTTTATTTACGCAAAAGTTTTAAGAGAACCAAGCAACAGCAAGGACAAGTGGATAACTTTTATGACTATGATTTTAGAAAGTTGGCAAACAAAAAACTACTTTCCCTACACGGTGGAGTTAAAGCTAAGAGATGGAGAAGTTTATGGAAGTGTATAGAACGGAGTAATAGCCATAGACACTAATGCATCGCCCATACACTTAGCCATAGCGGAGGTATCAAAAACTGGAGAATTAGTAAGCTATCAGACTATTAGCCTTCATAATCTTTTAGGGCTTTCCCAAAACAGCAAAGACCATCAAGAGTGGATATTAGCCCATCAGATAGTGGATTTAGCCACTCAGAAAGGTAAAGTTATAGCCGTAGAGAACCTAAAAAAACTCAAAAGAGGAATGCGTGGAGACGGGAAAGCTGAGTTAAGAAAAAGACTTCACCACTGGAACGCCAAAAAGTTTTTGCAGAAGATTAAAAGAGTAGCAATGTTAAAGGGGGTGGAAGTAATAGAAGTTAATCCTGCCTACACATCAATTATTGGCATGCTAAAATATGCACCACAGTTGAACATAGACAAGGATATTGCTGGTGCTTATGTGATAGGGAGAAGGGCATTGGGATTTAAGGAGGACACACCCGAGAATTACGAAAAACTACTAAAGGACAAGGCATATTTGGAGTTTGCTCTGAAGAGATATGAAGAGAGGGAAAAGGAACTTGTGGAGCTTATAGAAAAGGAAAGCAACGAATACAAGAGGAACACACTAAAAAGCGAACTAAAGAATGTAGAGAATGCAAAGAAGCTGTTAATCAATCTCATACAAAGCCTTCAGGGTGAGCCAAGCTCCTATGAGGGAGCCAACGGAAGGAATCCCAAGCAGGGAGAGACTAAAAAAAGTCTCTCAAGTAGCTTGGCAAGTTCTGAAGGTAGCCCTCCTCTTTCCTATCCTTGGAAAGGTCTTGCCAAGAGACCTTTCTCCTCTGAAGAAGATAGGGTGAGGAAGCGGTTAGCTCCTTTAGAGGCTGGAGGGGCGTCCCGATGAGGGATTTTTTAAAACAGCCTCAGTAACCCTGGGTTTCCAGAAGGCGAACCTAAGTATGTAAAAAAGCGCCTTTACGCCATCCTTCCAATTTATCTTTTTCCCCTCCCTGTAAGTCCTCCCGTGATAACTTATCCCCATCTCGTAAACCCTCCATCCCATAACCTTGGCGGTTTTTGACATCTTCATTGTAAATTCCACCTCAAACCCGAAGTCGTTCAATGTTAGATCGAAGTAGTTTAAAATCTCCCTCTTGAAAACCTTATAGCAAACCTCAATATCGGAAAAGGTCATATCGCAGGTCAGGTTTATCAGATTTGATATGATCTTGTTCCCCAAAAAGTGGTGAAAGTAGAGGACCCTATGCGGTTTTCCGTAAAACCTTGAACCATATACCACATCCGCATAGCCATCAACTATGAGTTTTATCATAGGGATAAGGTCGTTTGGATCATACTCAAGATCCGCATCCTGTATTGCTATTATGTCCCCAGAGACGTTCTTAAAGGCGGTATGCAATGCCCCACCCTTCCCCTTGTTTCTCTCGTGATAAATCACCTTAACCCCCTCAAGGTTTTCAACGTTCTCCCTTATCCATTCCCTAGTTCCATCCGTTGAGAAGTCATCAACAACCACTATTTCCTTTTCCAGGGCGAAGTCCATTTCATAAACTTTCTTGAATATTTGTGGGAAGAAAACCCTCTCGTTATAAACGGGAATAACTATTGAGAGCTTCATTTGAAGAAGTTCGGCTTTCTTTTCTCAAAGAAGGCATTTATCCCCTCTTCCTTGTCTTTACTTCCGACGGTTTTCCCAAAAAGCAAAGCCTCGTACCTAAAACCAAAATCCCCAAGATCAAAAGCCTTATTTATTGCCTCCTTTGAGAGCCTCAAGGCTAGGGGCCCCTTTTCCGCAACTAAGTTTGCGATATTTATAGCCTCATCCATAAGGTTATCGTGGTTAACCACCTTCTGAACCAGACCTATATGATAAGCGGTTTTCGCGTCTATCCTTTCGCCCGTTAGGATTAGGTACTTTGCCCAGTTCATTCCAACCTTCCTTGCGAGCCTCTGGGTTGCACCCCAACCGGGCATTATCCCAAGATTTACCTCGGGTTGTCCAAAAACCGCATTTTCGGATGCTATTATGAAATCGCAAGCGAGGGCAAGCTCACATCCTCCACCCAAAGCGTACCCATTCACCGCGGCGATAAATACCTTCGGGGAGTTCTCTATTGCGGAGAAAACTTCTTGACCCTTTAGGGCCATCCTATAACCCCCTTCCTCGTCCAAGGTCTTTATATAGCCTATGTCCGCCCCGGCGACGAAAGCCTTACCCGTTCCCGTTATTATTGCACTCAAAATTTCCCCATCCTCAGATACCTCTTTAACCGCCCTCTCTAACTCATCCAAGACTTCGGGGGACAGGGCGTTTAGCTTATCGGGCCTGTTGATCCTTATTATGGCGATCCTATCCCTCTTTTCAAGAAGGACGAAGTTCATGGTGGGGTATTATACGGGGGAATTCCACCTTAAAATTTCAAAGTATGATAGACACCCTCCTTAATTTTCTCACTGCGAATTTAACACCTTACGGGGTGTTCAAGGCTTTTTATACGGACGGAAGGGGAGTAAAGGAGGACCTTAACGTATTTTTCAACTTCGTTTTCCTTGATGCGGTTTGGGAATTTAGGGGTAAGTACCCAAAAATAAAGTTAATTTCCGACAGCATCCTCAAGGCTAC
>JBMSAP010000057.1:0-2637 GCA_049414445.1 Candidatus Caldipriscus sp.
CTAATAATATGCGACGAGGCTCACAAAACCGCCGGGATCATAGAGAACGAGGAGGAAAGCTCCTTCAAGTTGGTACACTCAAACGAACACATAAAGGGTACGAAGCGCCTATATATGACCGCAACACCAAAAATTTACACACTTAATGAGGAAGAAAATGAGTTTTCAAAGATTTACAGTATGGACGATGAAGAGACCTTCGGACCCGTTTTTTACGAATACACTTTCGCTAAGGCGATAAAGGAGGGATATATAACGGGTTTCAAGGTAATAGCCTTTATGGTGCCGAGAAAGGAGGTTCAGGAGAACTTGAGTGAGTACTTTATGGGACATAGAAAGGAGGGAGAAGACAAACAAAAAGACGAACAAGAAGACGAACAAAAAAACAAACGAAAAAATAAACGAAAAAATAAACGAAAAAACAAACAAAAAAACAAACAAGAAGACGAACAAAAAAACAAACGAAAAAACGAACTCATTAGCGTTGACGACACCACAAAACTTATCGGGCTTATGAAGTTTATGAAAGGTGAAACCTTGGATGAGGATAACCAAAAGGTAATTTTTCCAATAAAAAGCGGGATCATATTCGTAAATCGCAGGGAAGAATCAAGAAGGATAGAGGAAGATTTTGCAAAGATCTATAGGGAGTATTTCAAGGAGGATCCGAAGGTTGAGATAAAACATATTGAGGGTAATATGCCCGCCAACGAGAAACGCCGGAAGATAGAAAGTTTAAGGAAAGCTTCCCTTTCAAAACCCGTAATATTGACGAACGCGAAGGTTTTAACGGAGGGGATAGACGTCCCTTCCCTTGATTTCGTTGCATTTTTCAGGCCAAAGAAGAGCGAGGTAGATATAGTCCAAGCCTTGGGTAGAGTTTTAAGAAAGAGCCCGGGCAAAGAGTATGGATTAATATTCATCCCCCTGGTGATAGATACGGAAAAGGGAAACATTGACGAGCAGATAGATAGAACCAATTACAAAACGATATGGCAGGTGATAAACGCGGTAATAGCTTACGATGAAACATACAGGGTAAAGATCAGGAAAGCCCTTCTATCAAAAAGGAAAGTTAGTGAAGGACTGGATAGGGTGATACGCGATAACCAACCGGATTTTGATGAGGAAGTTTTCCAGATCGTGAGATCCCCGAGCTTTTCTATAGACCTCCACAAACTCCCTTGCTATCTTCATTGATTCTTCTTCCACGCGATTTACGAATATGATCCCGCTTTTTATTGGGAATCTAACCTTGCGGTTATCCTCATCCAAGGTTTCGCCCTTCATAAACTTCATAAGCCCGATAAGTTTTGTGGTATCGTCAACGCTCAAGGGTTCCCCCTGTTTCCCTCCAAGGTACTCCCTCAGCTTCTCCTGAATCTCCTTTCTCGGCACCATAAAGGCTATTACCTTGAAACCCGTTATATACCCCTCCTTTATTGCCTTAGCGAAGGTGTATTCGTAAAAAACGGGTCCGAAGATTTCTTCGTTATCCATACTGTAAGCCAGTATATTTTCTTCCTTCTCAGATGCTTCTTCCTCCTTAAATGTGTAAATTTTTGGTGTTGCGGTCATATATAGGCGCTTCTTACCCTTTATGTGTTTGTTTGAATGTACCAACTTGAAGGAGCTTTCCTCCTCGTTCTCTACGATCCCGGCGGTTTTGTGAGCCTCGTCGCATATTATTAGGTCAAACTCCGGAAGTCCCATTTTCTGGGCTTCCTTTATCACATCAAGGGATTGATATGTGGAGAAAATGACGTTAAGCTTGTCTTCCTCTCGTTTGAACCTTTTTACAAGCTCCTCCGGATCGGTTGTGGCGGGATATCTCAAAAGCCTGATATCGTTTAGGTCGTCCTCATCCTCCTTTCCCCTCCCCACCTTCTTATCCGACACCACCGCATAAGCGTTTATATCAATTTCCGAATCCCTAAACCACGCCCATATGGTCTGATCCAATAGGGCTATTGAAGGGCACAAGAAAAGGATAGTTTTTCCTTTCCCTAAACTTTCCGCAACCTTCAAAGCAACCAGGGTTTTACCCGTCCCGGGAGGCATCAAAAGTTGCCCCCTGTCTTTCTCCTTAAACCCCTCTATGATCCTCCTTATAGCCTCTTTTTGATATTGCCTTAGCTCCTTGGTCCTTTTTTCTATCTTCTTCCCCTGTAATAATTCCTCCGCCTCTTTAAGGTACTCCTGAAATTCCTTCCTCTCAATTGAAATGAAAATGACGTTCTTGGGGAGGTTTTTGTAGGCATCGGATGTTATATCTCTCGCAAATATATACCCCCCGTCAAAGTTGTTAATACTCAATAACCCTATAAAGCTTCCCAAATCCTTCCATCCCACCCTCCTTTCCCAATTCTTACACTGAACCAGGTATATTTTCCCGTCCTTTTCCGCCACGAGGTCTCCCCCAAGATCCTTTGCGCTAAGTTCATTTTTCCTTGCCCATTCTTCCCAAGTGTAAACCCTAAAGCCCATATCCCTTAAGAAGAGTTCCACCGCCTTTTCCAAAACCTTACCTTTTTCGTAGGGGGTCATAGACGGAATTTTAAGCCCGCCCTAAAATTTTATCTTATGCCCGTCCCTAGGGAGGTGATTGAGGAAGTTGAAAAATTGAGGGAGCTCATA
>JBMSAP010000058.1:0-2006 GCA_049414445.1 Candidatus Caldipriscus sp.
TCGTAAATTTCTCCCTTTTCCTCCGCAAATAAGATCATGGTTCTGAAATCCCATATCCTATCCTCACCGAAGAACATGTGCTCCGTCCTTGCGAGCCCTATCCCTTCCGCTCCGAATTTTCTGGCAATTTCCGCATCCTTAGGTGTATCCGCATTGGCCCTAACCCCGATTTTCCTGAATTCATCCGCCCAGGAAAGTAAATCCGCAACTTCCCCCGATATTTCCGGCATCACCTTTGGAACATCACCCAAGTACACCTTTCCTGTCCCCCCATCTATGGTTATCACATCCCCCTTGAAAACCTTCAGATTTCCGACGGAGAAATAACCCTCCTTGTCGTTTATCTCTATCATCTCCACACCTACGACCGCGGGTTTCCCCATACCCCTAGCTACGACCGCGGCATGTGAAGTTTTCCCACCCCTCGAGGTTAGTATTCCCACCGCCGAAGCCATACCCTTTATATCCTCCGGCGATGTTTCGCTCCTCACTAAAATCACATTTTCTCCCTTTTCCTTCATCTCGTAAGCTTCCTCGGGACCAAATACCACCTTGCCCGTTGCTGCGCCTGGGGATGCTGGTATTCCAAAGGCTATGGGTTTAGGAGCTTTACTCTCGTCTATATAAGGGTGTAAGACCTTTTCAAGGTTGTAAGGATCCACCCTCAAAATTGCCTCTTCTTTTGTAATTAACCCCTCTTTCGCCATATCCACCGCTATCTTTATCTCCGCCTTTGGCGTTCTCTTACCTTTCCTCGTTTGCAAAAGCCAAAACTTTCCCCTCTCTATGGTAAACTCTATATCCTGCATCTCCCTATAGTATTTCTCCAACTTTTCCGCAAGATCCACAAGTTGAGCATAGGCGGAAGGATTCCAATTTTTAAGCTCCGATAGGGGCATAGGTGTCCTGATTCCCGCGACTATATCTTCCCCTTGAGCGTTAGGTAAAAATTCCCCAAAAATTACCTTCTCTCCCGTGGATGGGTCCCTAGTGAACATCACCCCCGTTCCGCTATCATCTCCCAGATTTCCAAAAACCATGGCAACGACGTTACAGGCTGTCCCCCAATCCTCCGGGATCTTATAGATCTTCCTGTACTCTATAGCCCTAGGGTTCATCCAAGAATCAAACACCGCCCTTATAGCCATCCAGAGCTGTTCATAAGGATCCTCTGGTATCTCCTTACCATGCTCCCTCAAAACCCTCTTAAATCTTTCCACCAACTCCTTAAGGTCATCCGCAGTCAGATCCGTATCTTTCTGCTTACCTTTTTCCCTTTTCAGTTCCTCCAATTCCCTCTCAAAGTGTTCCTTATCAACCTTCAGGACCACATCTCCAAACATCTGGATAAACCTCCTGTAGGCGTCGTAGGCGAACCTCTCACCCCCAAGATTCGAGAGTCCCTTTACTGTCTCATCGTTTAGCCCAAGGTTCAGGATCGTGTCCATCATCCCGGGCATTGAAACCGGAGCACCTGACCTTACCGAAACGAGAAGGGGGTTTTTGGGGTCCCCAAACCTCTGACCCTTAGCGTCCTCTATCTTCCTGAGATTTTCCAAAACTTCTTCCTTCAAGCCTTCTGGGAAGGTTTTATTATTTTTGTAATAGTAAGAGCAAACCTCCGTAGTTATCGTAAACCCTGGGGGAACAGGTAATCCCGCTTTTGCCATCTCGTGTAGTCCAGCACCCTTTCCCCCAAGGAGCATCCTATCCACCTTTTCCGCTTCCGAGAAACCGTTCCCGAAGAAGTAGACGTACCTCGCCATAGTAGTTTATTTTATGATTGAAACTTCAACGGTATAATATCGGATTATGCCAAAAATGGAACTTAACGGCAGGGAGGTGGAGTTTAGGGAGGGGGAAACAATATTGCAGGTAGCATGGAGGGAGGGGGAGAATATTCCCGTCTTCTGCTATCATCCCAAGCTACCCGTTTTTGCAGGTTGTAGGATGTGTTTGGTTGAGGTTGAATTGAGGGGTAGGAAGGGGCTTATGCCCGCCTGTGG
>JBMSAP010000059.1:0-16964 GCA_049414445.1 Candidatus Caldipriscus sp.
TAAAATTCCCATATATGACAAAGGGGGGCAGGGTAAGGTTGAAAAGGCTATACAAAAAAGGAGGTGAAGGATGGCAAAGGAGTTCTTAACAAAGGCTGAACTCGTTTCAGATATAGCAAAAAGGGCCGGTTTGAAGAAGGCGGATGCGGAGAAGGCCCTTGAGGCCTTCATAGAGGCGGTGAAGGATAATCTTGGGAAGGGTAAGGGTGTGCGCCTTATAGGCTTTGGGACATTTATGGTTAGGGAGAGGAAATCGAGGAAGGGGAGGAACCCGAAGACGGGACAAACCATAACCATACCCGCTACAAAGGTTCCAGTTTTCAAGTTCAGCGCTTCCTTAAAGGGTTTGGTTTCTGGGAAGAAATAATTAAATTGCTTAGAACCCTGCCCCCCTTAATTTTATTTCTTTCCTGTAGCTACTTTTCCCTCCCATCACCCCCAGAACCTATCAGGGAAAGTAAAGAGGTATTTCCCGACGAACCATCAAAGGTCCTAATAAACCTCAAGAATTCCCTTGAGATATTCTACGATAGGGGGATATACCTGAACTGTTATTCGGAAGATTTCGTATTTCAACCCGACAGGTCCCTACCCTACCCCATAAGCTCACCTTGGGGGAAAGAGGAGGAAAGCAGGATCATAACGAATCTCATATCCTCTTTGGATTTTTCCGTCTCAAAACCTTCAAGGGTGAATTACACGGTCTTGCACTCTTCCGTTTATTCCGATAGCGCCTTTATGGATGTATCCTTTGAATTCGTTTTCGTTTTTAAAAACTTGGGTGAAACCCTTGCGAGGTCAAGGGCAAAACTTTATTTCGTTAGAAATTGGGATGGTAGGTGGGCTATAAGGTATTGGGAAGATGGAAAGGTGGATACCACGTCCTTTGCGGAGCTAAAGTTTTCCTTCAGGTGATCACCTAACAAAAACCTTTCTCACCCCCTTATCCGAAACTAAGAAATATACCCCCCTTTTGAGTTTATCTCTGGATACCTTCCTTCCCAAAACATCAAATACCTCATAATTTCCCACGTATGTTGCCTCTTTCCTTTCCCCAACGGAAACCGCGGAATAATCCACCATCCAAACTCCCCTTCCGTGCGTTGCAACGTATAGCTTTTTGTAAAGCGTATTCACATCCAAGTCGAAAACTATGGCATTGGGAATGCCGGGTATTTTCGTATAATTTGATAAGTTTGTGGTGTAATAAACCCCGTCATCGGTTCCTACGAAGAGGATCCCAGCTTGAAAATCCACCGCCAAAGCCCTTACGTTTCTACCCGTCGGTAGATCCCCGGTTATGTTCGTCCATGTTGTTCCCGCATCCGTTGAACGCAAAACCCTTATCCCCGAAGCCTTTCGGAGGGTTATAAATACATCCGCGCTGTTAAAAGGATTTACCCATATGTCGGTTATAGGACCGCTTACGGGTAACGTCCTCCTTGTCCAAGATATTCCACCGTTATGCGTGAAGTAAAACCTTCCGTCGCTTGAGCCCGTGTATATCGTGTCGGGATTTGTGTGTGAAAAGGATGCGGAAAGCAGATAACCCCCACCCGTCAGATCCCCGCTTATCACAGCCCAGGTTATACCTCCATCCGTGGATCTCCACAACCTATGCGTTCCCGCGATCATTATAGGTCCCGATGGATGTCCCTCAAGGGGACCGTTCGCCCAGGATACCCTATCCGAGCCCCAAGGTGGAGAAATATACCTGTCAAATATCGCGGAGCTTCCCGTCCACCTGAACCTGTAAATTGGATTGGAGTAGATATACGTGGTGTAAAAGTATGTGGGGTTGTCGGGCCTCCAGAGGACGGGTCCCCCATCCCCACCCGAAACCTCCCACCAGGCTAAGCTCCCGGAAAATAGGGGAGTTCCGTTATCCTGCGTCCCACCAATTACAAGGAGGGTATCCCATGGGTGGGCGTCTACGGTGTAAAATTGCGTGAGCTCAAGGTCCTCATTTAAATTCACCCAAGAATTCCCGTCGTCATAGCTCTTCCAGACCCCACCGTCGCAAGCCACCCAAAGCACACCTCCCGCCCCGTAAGCCATATGGTGTATATCCGGATGTACGTTCCCCAAAGGTCCCCTGTTGGTTATATCCTGCCACGTATTCCCACCATCCGTACTTCTAACTATACCGTAATATCCGGGACCGTAAGGATACTGACCCCCAGCAAAAACCATATCCGGGTTTGTGGGATGTACCACTATGGTGTGGTTGTAAAAACCTTGAGTGCCAAGATAATTTGGCGTGCTCGTAAGCTGGACCCACGTGTTTCCCCCATCCGTGCTTTTGTAAAAAGCCAAGAGAGAATAATTGCTTGCCCTACCAAACCCAACATAAATCACATCCGGATTGCTTGGGGAGATCCCTATTTGCGCCCTAAAGTATCCGGAAGTTGGAAGGGAGTTTATCCTAATCCAGGTATTACCACCGTCGGTGGATCTGTATATTCCCGAATACAAAGTCGCTGCGAATAATACGTTCGGATTATCCTGCCTGTAAACCAAATCGTTCACCTGATCCCCGGAAAATATCCAGTTCCAGGTAAGACCACCATCGGTGGATCTAAGGATACCCCTATCGCTCGCAACGAATATAGTATTGGTATCAAGGGGGGATATTATTACCCTTGATATGTAAAATCCAACTACGCTTGCGGGAGCAACCTTAACCCACGTGTTTCCCCCGTCCGTTGACTTAAAGAGGCCATCCCCCGGAAAGCACACCGCACAGTAGTGTTGCTCCCCCGTTCCGTACCATATAACGTTTGGGTTTAAGGGATTGAAAGCCAAGGCTCCACCGGAAAGTGTAGGGAGGTTGTCCGTTAATGGGATCCAAGTATTTCCCCCATCCGTAGTCTTCCATACCCCTCCTCCCGCGGATGCGAGATACGCTATTCCCGTATCCGTTGGATGGGGTAGCACGAAGGATACCCTGCCGCTCGTTTTCCCATCGCTCCAGCTTGCGTTATAAATCGGCTTTGGACCGATAAACCTTACGTTTAGATATGTTGGAAGGTTTGATGTGAAAACCCTCCCAACCTCCGCCCAATCCCCCTTCTCCTTAGCCCTCCTTTCTAATTCAACGGGGTCCAAGAACTCCATATCCGCCAAAACCCAGAGCATAGATTATATTTTAAGGGTGTTCAACGGTATAATTCCCGCTTTATGTTCAGGGCTAGCGATCTTTACCCCTACGTAAAGGCTAACCTTAGGAAGAGGTACCCTTACGAGGAGGGTTGGATAATAAGGAAGCTTGATAGGGAAAGGAACAACCCGGACTTCTTGGTTGAAAGGAGGAGGAAAGCTTACGAGAGGGCTATAGTTTTTGTTATACCCGAGTGTAAGGTGACACAGGAGCACCTTGATGCGATGAAAAACTTCGTTGAGAACTTTAGCGAGGAAGGGGTTGAGTTAATAGCAAAGATCTTTGTGGTTTGCAGGGGATGTGATACCTCGTTGGTCCCGAAGGATATAGAGATTATGGTTTTAAGGAGTTGCGAGTGCTCCTAGATCTTCGCCAAAAAGTCTTCAAATATGGCGTAAAGCTTTAGTAGGGAATCAAAGGATACCCATTCGTTATCCCCGTGAATGTCTCCACCCTGCGGGTATATCATCACCACGGGGATCCCCTTCTCCGCAAAGAACCTACCGTCCGTAGCCCCATGAGTTCTGCCGAATTTTACCCTCCCTATCACCTTTTCCACGCTTTCAACAAAGGGTTTTACGAGGGGATGGTTGGGGTCTGTGGAGAAGGGATGTCCCTCCGATAGGATCTCAAGATTACCCTTATGCTTCTTAACCAGATATGAAATTCCCGATTTTATTTCTTCCAAGGTAAAGGGTGGGACAAACCTTAGGTCAAACTCCACCCTGGCGTTTGGGGGTATCTGATTAACCTTGTTCCCCCCTTTGAAAACCCCCATGACCAAAGTATTATGCCAATGATCCGGGTCTTGGGATTCGTAAAGGATGAAACCTTTAAGTTCCTCATAAAATTTCAAGGCTTTCTCTATGGCGCTTTCCCCGAGCCAAGGCGTGGAACCGTGGGCGGGTTTTCCACCAAACTCCACCGCAAAGTGTAAGGCACCTTTCTCATCCGTTATAATCGTAAAGTCCTCCCCCGAGTCCGGTATCACCGCGAGATCACAAGAAAAGCCCTCCTCATCCAAAAGGTACTTCACCCCGTTCGCGCTCCCCACCTCTTCATCCGTGGTGAGCATTAGGGCAATATCCTTATATTCCCCCCTCTCCGCGAGATTCTTAAATAGTTTTATCATAACCGCGGAAGGTCCCTTCATATCTATGGCACCCCTACCGAAGATCTTATCCCCCTCCTCCCTCGGGACAAATTGCTCATCCCTAGCGGGTACAACATCCAGATGCCCCGCAAAGATCAATTTGAATTTTCTGTCATTGGTATGCTTTGAGAAGCTAACCACAATTGAAGGTTTTCCGTTCTTTATAAACCTTTCAATTTTTAAGTTTGGGTGGTTCAGGTAATCCTCAACATATTCTATTATCTCAAGGAGCTGGTCCGGGTTCTCGGCGGTCGTCCTAAAGCTTATTAAGTTAAGCAGGAGCCTCCTTAAGGATTCCATAAGTGGGTATTATAAATACGAGAGCGCCCTTAAAATTTCCACCCGTGAGTAGATACTTGATAACGAGCGCCCTACCTTACGCAAACGGTCCGATACATATAGGGCACCTCGCTGGGGCATATTTGCCCGCGGATATATTTACTAGGTTTTTAAAGTTCAAGGGTTTTGATGCGATACATATATGCGGGACGGATGAGCATGGAGTGGCTATAACGTTAGCCGCATATAAGGAGGGGATCTCACCGAAGGAGCTGGTGGATAAATATCACGATAGGATTAAAAGGGACTTTGAGCTTATGGGGATAGAGTTTGATCACTTCTCAAGGACAAGTAGGAAGATCCATCACGAGATCTCCCAAAAATTCTTCCTGAGACTTTACGAGAAAGGGTACCTTGAAAAGAGGAAGGTGAAACAGTTTTATAGTCCGCAGGAGGGGAAGTTTTTACCCGATAGGTACATAATAGGAACTTGCCCATATTGCGGGTACGAGGAGGCGAGGGGGGATCAATGCGAGAAATGTGGGAGACAGCTTGAACCCACCCAACTTATAAACCCGAGGTCCGCGATAAGCGGATCATCCCTTGAGCTTAGGGAAACGGTGCATTGGTTCTTCAAGCTCTCTTCCCTACGGGGGGATCTTGAGGGGTGGTTAAGGGGGAAAAATTGGAAGCCTTTCGTTAAGGAATTTGCCTTATCTTGGGTTGGGGAGCTTGAGGATAGGGCGATAACGAGGGACTTGGATTGGGGGGTTCCCGTACCCTTAGAAGATCCGGACGCAAAGGGTAAGGTCCTTTATGTTTGGTTTGATGCCCCGATAGGTTATATAAGCGCCACCGTGGAATACCTGCCCGATAAATGGGAGGATTACTGGAAAAACCCGGAAACAAAAATTATACACTTCATAGGGAAGGATAACATCGTATTCCATACGGTGGTTTGGCCCGCCATGCTTATGGCTCATGGGGAGTATAATTTACCTTACGATGTACCCGCGAACGCCTTCCTGAACCTTATGGGAAGGAAGCTTTCGACTTCAAGGGGGTACGCGATATGGGCGGATGAGCTTGTAAATTCCGTTGGGCAGGATATAGCAAGGTATGCAATAGCGCTTTATATCCCCGAAAAGGACGATACGGATTTTAACGTTAAGGAAGCCTTTGAGAGGACAAACGCGGAACTCGTTGATAGCTTTGGGAACTTAGCTCAGAGGGTCCTGACGTTTATAAACAGGAACTTCGGTGGGAGGGTACCCCATCCAAATTCGTTAAATTCCGAGGATGAGGGGCTTTTAAACTATATCTCGGAGAAGGTTTCCCAATACGAGAGGAACATCTTAAGCTACAACTTCCGCCTTGCCTTAAAGGATGCGGTGGAAGTTAGCAACGCAATAAACAGGTACTTTGAGCACCAGAGGGCTTGGAAACTTATAAAGGAAAACCCGGATAGGGCAAAAACGGTCCTCTTCGTCTCATATCAGGCCCTAAAGATAGTATCCGCATTATTTTATCCTTATGTCCCGAATTCCGTCCAAAGGCTCTGGGATTATATGAACCTTCCAAAGGGAAATTTTGACGATTTTGTAAAAGTGTCGCCCGATCTTGCTGGGAACAACGTAAAGGAAATTAGCGTATTATACAAGAAGGTAGATGAGGGTAAGATAAATGAATGGGTGAGGGTGTTGAACGAGAGGGCTGGGGGAGAGAGGATCTCCATAAATGATTTCAAGAAAATAAAGATGGTGGTGGGTAGGGTTTTGGAGGCGGAGAGGGTTGAGGGGACGGATAAACTAATGAAACTCAAGGTGGATATAGGAAGCGAGGTTAGGACCATAGTGGCTGGGATAGCGGAAAGCTATGGCGAAAAAGATATAGTAGGCAAAAGGGTGGTAATAGTGGCAAACCTTGAGAAGAAGAGGATAAGGGGGATAGAATCGGATGGGATGATCCTTGCGGCGACTGGTAAGGACGGAAAACCCGTGATAATTTCGCCCGAGGGAGAAGTTCCGGAAGGTAGCGAGGTAAGTTGAGGGATAATATCCTCAATATAGTAGCAATAACCGGGGGTTATACTACACTAATTTTAGCGGTTTTTCTGGCTTTCGGGAAGGAATGGGGTGCCCTCGTTCTACTCCTTATATCCTCAATATCTTTTTATCACGGTAGGGACGCCTTTATGGGTTCTATATCCTTGGGCTTATTTTTCCTGATAATCCTCCGTATGGCCTCCCACATCCTTTTCCCCATAGGTTTTGCCCTCGTCATAGCCTTCATCTTCCTCCCCCTCGTCTCCTACCTTGAAAAATATAGGATACCAAGGTGGTTATCATCCCTCGTGATAACCTTAGGGATGTTCCTTTTCATATCCTCCGCCGGCTTATGGCTCGCCTTCCAACTTTACTCCCAAGGGAGCCAGCTTTTATCCCTATTGGAAAGGTATTACATACAACCCGACGAATTTGAGATGATCTTGAGGAACTACATATACAACGAGAACCTAATTAAAAGCCTTAGGGGGATTTACGAGGGTTTAATGATGGAAATTTCGGAAATGGGGAAGAGCGCCATCCTACCGAACGTGGGGGGATTCGTTTCCGGTGCCTTTGAGTTGATCTTTTCCACCCTAATAGGTTTGGTTATGGGTTTTTATGCCCTGAAGGATACCAAGGTTATTGCGGGGGAGATAGAGGGGCTTTTACCCGAAAGGTTCAAGCCCGTCCTTGAAGAGGTATATATGCTCCTTTCCCAATACTTTAGGGGGCAGATAACGGTCGCGACCATAGTTGGGATCTTTGTGGGTTTTCTCCTTCAAATATTGGGGATAAAATTTGGGATCCTTATAGGTTTCTTGGCGGGCGTTATGAACCTAATTCCCAACTTCGGTTTTGCCATGACCACCATCCTCGGAAGCCTTATTATCCTCTTGACAGAAAGCTCCCCCCTCTTTGCCCTATTGAAGTTCGCGCTAGTTTTAGCATTGGATCAGCTCCTTGAAACTTTGGTTTTAACACCGAGGATATTGGGTAGGAGCGTAGGGCTCCATCCGGTCCTCGTTATGGTTGCCCTGATAGTCGGTGCATCTTTATTCGGTGCCATAGGGGTGATCCTTGCGGTTCCCATGGCCGCGTTCTTAAGGAGCCTCTGGATAAACAGGATAAGGGGTAAAATTTGAAGAGGTTGAATTTAACAAGTTGGAAGCCCAAGAGGGGTTTTTGGGTTTGTATAAACGAAGCCCTCAAAGGTCTTGATACGAGGGGTATAACATTAGTTTTCGTGGATTTGGAATATATAAAAAGGGTAAAAAGGGAGATTTTTGGCGAGGAGGAAGGGGCGGACGTTTTGACGTTCGTTTACGATAAAGTTAGGGAGGTTCTGGTATGTCCCGAGTTTTTAAAGTTTGATGAGATGGAGGTGGCAAGGAGGATAATTCACGGAGTTCTTCACGCCTTGGGGTACGATCACAAGGTTGAGAGTAAGGCGGGAAAAATGGAGGAGATGGAAAATTTTGCTATGGAGATTTTTAAACGGTGTTATAATACCAGATATGGAAAAGTTTGATGCGGTAGTAGTAGGTGCAGGTCCCGCGGGTTCCATGGCGGCTTGGAAGTTGGCGGAAGGGGGAGCCAAGGTTCTACTCCTTGAGAGGAGACCAGAGATAGGTATGGTGGTGCAGTGCGCGGAGGGGATATCCCACCAATCCCTAACCCTCTTCTTTGAACCGGATCCAAGATTTATAGCATCGAGGTTAGATAGGGCGAGGTTTTACGCTCCAAACGGGGACTACATGGAGGTTAGGAAGGAGGGGGTAGGATATATCTTGGAAAGGAGGGTATTTGATAGGTATATAGCCCAGAAGGCGGCGGAGGCGGGTGCGGAAATCTTAACGAATGCAACATTTACAAGGTTGGAGAGGAAGGGGGAAAATTGGCTTGTACATTTCTCGCATAAGGGGAAAAATGAGATAGTTGAGTGTAGGTTGGTTATAGGGGCGGACGGTCCGGGTTCAAACGTGGGTAGGCAGGCGGGCTTAAAACTGGATCTCGATCCCGAGGATTACCATTACGTTATGGAGTACTTCATGGTTCATCCCGCGATTGAGGACGGAAGGGCAGACTTTTTCACAGGGGACGAGTACTGTCATAAGGGTTACGGCTGGAGCTTCCCCAAGGGGGGACATTACGGAAACGTTGGTGTGGGTGTTGCCTTGGTTCCCCCGGAGGTTGGGGCGAAACCATACTTGGAGAGGTTCGTAAACACCTACTTCAAAGGGGCGAAAATATTGGGAGTTATAAGTAGCGTCGTACCCGTGGGTGGGCATAAGATGGAAATTTATGGGGATGGGATAATGGTGGTTGGGGATGCGGCGAGGCTTGCGGAACCCATCTCGGGGGGTGGGATACCCGCCGCTTTACTTTCCGGTTCAATAGCCGGAGAAGTTGGGGCTAAGGCTTTAAAGGAGGGGAACCTATCAAAGAGTAGATTGAAGGAATATCACGATAGGTTCTGGGAGAAGATAAACAGGAGGGAATACGAGTTAGCCTACGAGGTCAGGAAGGTCTTCTTAAAGATGGACGATAACGACATACAGTATCTCTTTGACCAGCTCAAACCCCTTTTCCACAACAAGGATCTTGATACAGTTAACGCAACGGAGATAGCCAAATTTATCTTAACCGCAGCCCCACAACTCCTTTTGTTCGCGACAAAGAAGGGGGGAGCCCAGTTTGCGGATTACCTAAAGAGGGCTGTTTTCGGCTAAATTTGAAGTACATCTTCATTCTCTTGGGTTTGATACTAACACTTTTCAGACATGCTTTTAGCTTTCCTCTCGATCCATCATTTGCGATTTTACCTTTCGCCCCATACGTTAACAGAACCTTCGCCCTAGCAAGCTTCGTTGCAATAGGTATAGTTAGGGATGGGCTCTTCTTAACTTTACCTTGGTATTCCCCCCTTCTATTAACGGTTGCGGTAATAGTTGGGACTAGGGTATCTTTTAGCTGGGTCCTCCTTGCCCTCTCTTCAAGCGCCTTCTATTTTCTTGATATGATCCTCAGAATGGTTTTCTGGAAAGGGTACTTTTGGGATCTTGAGGTTCTTATAACCCTCACAATAATTTGGCTCTCATCCTATGCGTTGGATAGGTTCCTTTCATAGGTTTTTCGGGGAGATATACGAGGGTTTTGGGGTGATAGGTGGGGAGGAGTTTTTGCATCTGAGGAAGGTTTTGAGGCTAAGGGTGGGAGATAAGGTTAGGATATTTAACGGGGAAAGGGAATTTTTGGCGGAGATAGTGGAAATGGAGAAGGATAAAGCAAAAGTTAAATTCATTGAAGAGATTCCCAAGCTCTTACCACCGATAGATCTCGCGATTGCGGTTTCAATACCGAAGGGTAGCAGATTCGACGACCTATTAGAGAAGCTCGTTGAGATAGGGGTTTCAAGGATAATTCCGACAATATGCGAGAGAACGGTTAAGAGGCCCGGGGAAAGGAAGGATAGGTGGGAGAGAATAGCGCTCTCGGCGGTTAAGCAGTGCGAGAGGTCGGACATACCCGAAATAACGGAACCTATGAGTTTAAATGAGGTTTTGAATCTTTCGGAGAATTACGAGGTTAAAATAGCGGGGATAATAGGGGCTCAAAGGAACATATTATCCTGCCCTTACGGGAAAAGGACTTTGATTTTAATAGGTCCGGAGGGGGATTTCACGGAAGAGGAAAAGGAAAAGATCATTTCAAGCGGGTTTTTACCTGTGAACCTGGGGGGGATAGTACTTAGGGTGGAGACCGCGGCTATGGTTTCCGCATCGGTGATAATGCAAAGGGCTTGGGATGAAAGTTCAAATAATAGGTAAGGGGAAGGTGGGATATTCGCTTTATCTGTTTTTGAAGGAAAGGGGGGTATACGCGGAGATCTTCTCAAGGAGGGAGGGGGGAAGGATCCTTGAGGATGGGGATATAGTGTTCTTTGCGGTTAAGGATGGGGAGATAAGGGAGGCTTCGGAGAGGTTTTCAAACTTGAAATTTAGGGTATTCTGCCACCTTTCCGGCGTTTTAACCTCGGATATATTGCCCCAGGATAAAGAGAGGGCATCCTTCCATCCCCTTCAGGCATTTTCAAGGCCCGACCCAAACTTGTGGGAGGGTATCACGGTTGTGGCGGAGGGAACAAAGGGGGCAATTGAGATTTTGAAAAGTTTTTCCGAAAGCTTATCCCTCAAGTTAAAAATCATACAAAAAGATAAAAAGGTAATATATCATGCGGCGTCGGTTATGTTATCAAATCTAATATACGTACCCCTGTTGGGGGCACAGAGGCTCTTTTCCAGCGTAGGTATAGATAGGGAGGATTACGGGAGGCTCTTGAGGACATCGGTTGAAAACTTCTTAAATTACGGGAGGGAAGGGCTTACGGGACCCATAGTTAGGGGGGATTGGGAAACGGTGGAAATACACAGGGAAAACCTGAGGGGATTGGAGGGGGAGATATACTCAAAGCTCTCGGAACTTTTAGTTAAACTTCTATGAAGCTTTACATTAAGGAGGGTTTTTATAACCCAAAGGGGGATTTGGCGAGGAAGTTGGGGGTTCTGGCGTTTCTTGCGTCATCCTCGGATGATGTTTTTGAGGCATTTGCGGGAAGCGGGGTGAGGACGGTTATGTACGGAGTTTTTGGAAGGGCAAGAAAAATTTGGGCTAACGAGGGAAACAGGAGGGTCTTATGCGAGCTTAAGGCGAACGTTTTGATAAACTACCTTGATAACGTAATTTTAACCAACTCGGACATCTTTCGGCTATCTTTGAAGCTTTCGAATGAGGGGAAAAAGTTTAAATTTTTGGACGTAGATCCCTTCGGTTCCCCCTCAAAGTACCTTCCTTATGTTTTTCTCCTCGTGGAAGCGGGTTCCTTTTTGTACCTAACATCCACGGATATGCCGACGCTGGTGGGAAACAGGAGGGGGGATGATTGGAGGCTTTACGGAACTTACATCCCCAAAATACCCCTATATCCCGAGATGGGTTTGAGGGCTTTGATATACAAGGTCTGGAATATCGCATCCTCTTTGGGGATGGGGATAAGGGTCCTTTTTTACCTTTTTGAGAGGTACGCATACAGGGTTTTCTTCCAATTTACCGATAGCCCGAACGTTGATGAAGTTGGTTTCGCTTACTATTGTAGGAACTGTGGGAATTTTGGGGTCGGGAAAAAGGTTATTGGAGTTTGCAAAAATTGTGGGGGAAACTTAACCTATTCCGGGAACACTTGGATAGGAAGATTGAAGGATAACCGATTTTTAAGCAATATGCTCGCTTTCTCGGCTAATTGGGAGGATGCAAGGAGGTATATTTCCGAACTTTTGGAGGAGCCGGATCTACCGTTATACTACGAACTTTCCACCTTAAGGTTGGAAAGGATCCCAAAGAGGGATAGGGTTATATCCGCCCTTAGGGAAATGGGTTTCGTTGCGGGGAGGACGACGTTTTCAAAAACTGGCATAAAGTCAAATGCGCCGATAGGGGAGCTCATCTTTAGAATAACCGAGCTCACAAAATGAGGGGGTTTTTTGAATCGTTAGTTATGAAAATTGCTTTGGATGTAGAGGAAATTAAGGATACCAGTTTAGGAAGAAAGATCGCCACCTTCGTGGAAAGATCGTTCATTAAGAGCCTAAAGGAAAGCCTCCGGGGTGTTTATATAAAGGGGGAGATCCCGAAGGGTCCCATGGTTTTAGCCATGAACCACCACAGCTATTTCGACGGACATTTAATGGGGTTCCTTGCCAAGTTAGAGGGTCAAAAGTTTAACATACTGGTATTGGAGGAAAACCTGAAGGCCTTTCCGGTCCTTAAGCTGGTCGGAGCCCTTGAGGCAGGGAGATTGAGGGAAGCCCTTAAAAGGCTCAAGATGGGAGAATGGGTGGGGATCTTTCCCGAAGGGAAGTTGTATTACCCGGGACCCTTAGGTCCCCTCAAGCCGGGGGCAGTTTGGCTTGCGAGAAAGGCGGGGGTTCCGATCTTACCGATAGCCTGTCGTGTGGTCGTCAGAGGGTTTGAGCACCCCGAGGCTTTCCTCTTATTGTCTCCCCCAATTTCGCCGGATGAGGATTTAGAAAGGGTCTTGGGTGGAGCCCTTCGGGAGTTGGATGATATCCTACGGAACACGCACCCTAGGGAGATCCCGGAGGGTTTTAGGGAGATTTTGAAAGGAAGGCGGAGCTTGGATGAGAGGATGGTCCCCTTGGCCAGGCTTATCCGATGATGGATCAATTTTTCTCCAACATCCTCGTATTCCTCCTTTTGAGGTGGCTTGTTTTCATCTATAACCTTTTAAGGTTCCCACGCCTAAAACCTATGCCTACGCCGGAAAACCCCACGGTATCCATTTTGATTCCGGTTAGAAACGAAGCTGAGAATCTTAAGCGCACCCTTCCCTCCGTACTCCGTCAGGGGGCCTTAGAGGTCTTGGTTCTGGACGACCTATCCGAGGACGAAACCGCCCAAGTCGCCCAAGAGATCGGTCAGGGTTATCCGGGATTCCGCCTCCTGCGTGGGAAACCTCCCCCTCAGGGTTGGGTGGGGAAAAACTGGGCATGCTGGCAGTTGGCCCAGGAAGCTCGGGGGGAAATTCTCGTTTTCACGGATGCGGATGTATTCTGGGAGGAGGGAGCGTTGGGTGGGCTTATTTCCGCCTTGGAGGGTAAGGATCTCGTATCCGCACTGACCCGACAGGAAGGGGACACCGCGGGTATGTTGGTTTTCCTTATGAACGGGCTCTTCTCGTTCCTGCCTCATCCCGCCCTTGAGGCTTTGCGCTTTGCGAACGGGCAGGTTTTAGCTTTCCGTAGGGATGCGTACTGGTCCATAGGGGGACACCAAGCGGTGAAGAATGAGGTTCTGGAGGATATCGCCATTGCCAGAAGGGTAAAAAATTACCGTCTATATTTGGGCTTGGATCTTTTCAGGGTGAGAATGTACAGGAATTATTTGGAGACGATTCAGGGTCTTGGAAAGAACTTTTTGGATATCCACATGAAAAACCCAGTCATCCTTTTGGGCTCCGCCTATTACCACCTGTCCCTTTACACCATACCATGGCTATTCGGTCGCTGGGATCTTGGGCTTCTTGGGATCCTTGAACGTGCCGTTGTACAGATTGCCCTCAAGGACCGCCTCCTTCCCGCCTTTTTTACGCCCCTCGCTCCCATCCTCTTTTTGCCCATATACATCAGGGCTCTGCTACCGGGGAAAACCTGGAAGGGGAGGCCGGTTTAAATTTTCATCCATATAATACCTGACCTTCCGGGTTGAGGGAATCCCGTGAAAATCGGGAGCCGTCCCGGCGGCCGTGAGGGGGAACGAAACCCAAAAAGGCCACTGCCCGAATGGGTGGGAAGGCCGGGGAGTAGGATTTTGCCCCCGAGCCGGAAGACCTGCCCGGAAGGGATCCAGGGGAAGGTGCCGGGGCTCGCCTTCCCTTAGAGGTTAAAGGGGTAGGAATATGAAAAGGTTTTTTGCTTTGTTGCTTTTTGGTGTTTCCCTCTTTGCGCAGAGGGTTGTGGTCGTGCATAGCGTCTGGGGATCGTCGGGTGGTATCTCTCTAATGAACGTCTTTCCCCCCTTCTCCCTGAGAAACGGCATCTCACCGCACGGGGCTACCCTAAACAAGGTGATATACTCCTCCGGGCAACTCTTCACCGTAAGTTCTGGAAACGGGAAGGTCTATATTTTCACCGACGATAACATCCCGAATTTACAGGATAGCATTGAGATCGGACCGATGACAAACCCATACTCCGCGGTAGTTTCAGGGAACAAAATCCTCGTTAGCCTTTGGGCGGTGGATAGCCTAGTTTCTTATGACATAAACACAAAGAACCGCTTATGGAGCCTTGGGGTTTGGAGGAGCCCCCAGTACGTGGGATATAACGGAAATTATTACTTCGCGATCTCAACGGGATACGACAGGACCACATTCACCACCGACACATCAATAATATACAAGATTGACACTCTCGGCAACATCGTAGATTCCCTTAAACTGGGGATAAACCTACTCTATATGGACTTCCTTGGGGGAGATTCCGCGATAGTTTCGGGTGGTGATTTCTTCACAGGCTCAACTTGGAAGATCTATATAATTTCAACGGATACTTTAGCAGTTTTGGATAGCGTTTCCGCTCCCGCAAGTTTTAGTTTCGTAAAGAGGGTAAACGGCGATACGGTTTTGGCTTTGAGCTATTTCTGGGCTTATTACTACTTAATTTCCTCAAGGGCTTTCATCCCCTTGCCCCTTGGAAGCTATTACGGATTTTCCGAGGGTGAGGTTTATAACGAAAGGCTATTTATCCTTGCGGCGGGAAATTACACATCAAACGGTGATCTGATAGTCTTCAATAGAAATACCAACACCATAGAGCATGTAGCCACCGTTGAGGTGGGTCCAATATCCATAGCCCTATCACCCACCACCCTATCCTCAAGGGAGTACATTGTAAGGGAACCTGGGGTTAAGGGTATATACGACGTTTCGGGGAGGAAGGTGGATAAGTTAAACGGAAAGGGCGTATATTTCGTAGTTGATGGGAAAACCTTAAGGAGGGTTGTATTACGTTAAGCTTTCTGCTTCCCGAGATAGTGGTGGAGGCGGAGGTGGGGGAAACCCTAAGCTTAAAACCTTACACCTCCCCCTACCTCTCCGCCTCCTCCCTCCCCTTATCCTTCGGATTTACTTACGGTTCCTATTCGGATCTTTCGGGAGTTTCAATGAAGGGTGGGCACCCAAAGGGAAACGCTGTTTATATTGACGGCGTTTTAATAAACCAACCCCAAAGTTCATACGCGGACCTTACAGATATATCCCCGTTTTTGTTTGGGAAAATTCGGGTTGTGGATGGGGGATTTTCCCCATATTCCTTTTACGGAAATCTGAACTTTAAACCCTCAAGGGATAAAGCCTTTTACGGTTTTTTAAATAGCTTTCTCGGTTTTTCATTTGGGCTTAGGGATAGCGTTGGGGGTTTTGATGTTGGAAATTTAATTGGTGGAAGGGACACAATAACATTCTTAGAGGGGATGGTGTTTGCAGGAGGTTTTTGGAATATTAGATTCTCAAGGAAGAGGACATCGGGAATGGAAGGATTTCCGCAAAGTTCGGGCATTCAAACGGATATAAGGATTCTGGGAAAGTTTAAAGATTTTGAGCTCCTTATTCTGGGCAGGGAATGGGAGGATGTTTTTGTCAAGTCCCAACATACGAACCTTAGATTGGGTAGGGGATTTGAATTTTCAAAATTCAGGCTTTTAACTTACCTTGAGGGGATCAAGAGCTCAAACGTGGGGGAAAAATTTAGGCCTATCCTTTACATATCAAGGGATTTTAGGCTTTATTGGGGCATTATTTCATCCAACGTTTGGACGGATGGGAAAAGGATAGGGTACGGTTCGTTTTTGAACTTTCCTTTGAAGTTTGCAAACTTTAGCCTTTCCCTTTCCAACAGGATCCCTTCTTTTGACGAGTTGTATTGGAAGGGGGCTCAGGCGGAAGGGAACCCTAACCTAAAAAACGAAAAGGCTATAACTCTTACTTCGGATTTAAACCTTAGGGGCTTTTACATTTCGGCTTTCTTCAGGAGGGTTTGGGATCTTATAGAGTGGAGGAACTACGGGGGAATATGGAGACCTGAGAACGTTGAGGGTGGAAGGATGTGGGGGGCAAGCTTTGGGGCAAGTTTTCTCGGTTTCAAAATCAAATACGACAGAATTTACGCGTACTATGACTCTGGAAAGAGGATGATATACAGACCTAGGAATTCTTACTTTGCCTCCCTTTCAGCCCGCAACCTTGAGCTTTCCCTTCTCTATTTGGATCCGAGGTTTTCAAACCCATCAAACACCCGCTTTTTGGATTTCTTCCTGAGGATTGACGGATATTTGAAATTTGAAATTTGGGGAAAGGGTTTCCTCTTTGGTGTGGAGAACATAACGAACAGGAAGAATTACTTTATTGAGGGCTACCCATCAAGGGGTAGAACCTTTGTTTTCTCCGTTTTCGGAAGAATTTAAAACTTCTTTATGAGCCGGTATATCAAAAGGGATGCGCCTAAATCAAAGGTTGCCTGAACTACTGGAGAGAACCTGTAGTAATCGGGTCCTATTATATATCCGGGAGCGAGAGCCGCCCAATAAGCCAAGGTTGGCACCGCTGAATAAACTAAACCTTCAAGGAGGGAAAAGTCCTTTTTCTTTACGATTTTGTAAGATAAATACCCCCCAAGGGCCATACCCGCAAGGTTTGCAAATCCCCCCACCCTTTCAAAAACGGGATCTCGGTTGTAATATACGAAGAAGGTAC
>JBMSAP010000060.1:0-23384 GCA_049414445.1 Candidatus Caldipriscus sp.
ATTATTATCTTAATTTTGACGGGTAGGGGAATGGAATTAATTTCATCGTCAAAAACCCCAAGCCCTTCAAGTTTATTGATAGCATTTTTAAAGGCTTCCCCCCCTTTATCAATCTCCAACCTCTTGGGCGAAAGCTCTTTCTCCGAAAACTCACCGAACAGGGAAATTAGATCCCTATACTCGGAAATATTCAACATAAACCGTTATTATAAGGATGCCAACGCATTTTTAACATCTTCCAAAATATCCTCCGCTTCCTCAATCCCCACGGATAATCTAACCAAGCTTTCATCTATTCCCCTACTTATCCTCTCCTCGTAGGGTAGGGAAGCGTGGGTCATAAGTGCTGGTATGGATACAAGGCTTTCAACCCCTCCCAAACTCTCCGCAACGGCGAAAAGTTTAAGATTACTAACGAATTTTATCGCATCCTCCCTGGTAAAGAACCTAACGGAAAGCATACCACCGAAACCCGGATAATAAACCTCCTTAACCTTCGGATGTTTCTTTAAGAACCCAGCCAAAACCTTCGCGTTTTCGTCGTGAGCCCTCATCCTTAGATGAAGGGTCCTTATACCCCTTAAGGTTAGGAAGCAGTCAAAAGGTCCGGGAATTGCACCCGCCGCGTTTTGCAAAAATTTAAAATCCGAATAGAGGTCTTCCCTATCCGTTGCTATTAGACCTATAACAACATCGCTGTGCCCCGCTAAATACTTCGTTCCACTGTGAACGATAACATCAACCCCGTACTTTGCGGGCCTTTGGAATATCGGTGTTGCAAATGTGTTATCAACTACTATCAAGCTTTCTGGATTACGTTTTTTTCCGATTTCAACGACCCTTTCTATGTCTATCACCTTCATAAGGGGGTTAGTGGGCGTTTCAAACCAAAGTAATGCTGGTTTCATCTCCTTTACTATGTTTTCCAATTCCGCGTAGTTCGTGAAATCTACAAAACGCACATTCAAATAACCTCTCCTTTCGTAATACCTTAATATCCTCTTAGTACCCCCATAAGAATCCTCCTCGCATAGCACCGTTGAACCAACGCTTAAGTTTTTGAGTACGGTATCTATCGCGGACATCCCTGAGGAGAACGCAAGCCCAAACCTTACCCCCTCTAAGTCCGCTATTGCCCTTTCCAGCCTCTCCCTCGTTGGGTTTATTGTTCTACTATATTCGTATTTACCCTTCTTGGGTTTTCCTGGACCTTCCTGAACGAAGGTGGAGGTTTGATATATGGGTGGGGAAACCGCACCCGTTTCCGGATCAGGCTCAAGGGCACTATGCACGCATATCGTCCCTATTTTCATCCCAGTACCTCCTTAAAGCCTCCTTAACCTCCTGATCCCTTTCAAGGTTTAATACCATAATTACCCCTTCCCCTTCCACGATCCCTATCCCCTCAAGCCCAATAATAACAACCTTCCTATTGCTTATAACCAAGTTTCCCCTTGAATTCACGGATAACGGTTTCTCTCCGGAAAATGCGTTTTGATCCTCATCCTTTGGTAAGATCTCATATATGCTCCTATAGGAACCCACATCAAGCCAACCAAAGTTTGCCTCAATAACAAGAATTTTATTTGTCTTTTCCATTACCGCGTAATCTACGGAAATGTTTGGCACCTTAGCAAAGAAATCATCCATGGGAAGGTTTAAAAGTCCATATATTTCGGGTGAT
The DNA here is from genome assembly GCA_049414445.1 of Candidatus Caldipriscus sp. Classification (GTDB taxonomy): domain Bacteria; phylum Hydrothermota; class Hydrothermia; order LBFQ01; family LBFQ01; genus Caldipriscus. The sequence goes on from JBMSAP010000060.1 coordinate 1,685, forward strand.
GTTTCCTTAACTATATCCAAAAACGAACCGCTCTCCCATACGAACATCCCAGAGTTCCAATAAAAATTCCCCGATCTTACATATTCCTCCGCTTTCGTTATATCGGGCTTTTCGTGAAATTTCAAAACCCTATATACCCCATCCCCAACCTTCTCCCCCCTTTCTATATACCCATATCCGGTGTGTGGGTGTGTGGGTTTTATTCCGAAGGTTATTATATTCCCCGTATTTTTCGCATAATCGTAGGCTTTTAAAAGTGTCTCCCTGAATCTTTCAACATCCCATATGTAGTGATCGGCGGGTAGGGCGGATATGAGGGTACTTCCGTATTCCTTATGGATTAGATAAGTAGCGTAAATAAGAGCGGGGGCGGTGTTCTTTGATATGGGTTCAGCTATCATACCAAATTCCCCCTTTATTTTCTTTGCCACTTTTGAATTGGTTAGAATAACAATTTCGGAAATACCTTTAACCCTTTCAATAGCCATATCTAATAGAGTTTTCCTGTTTAAAAGGGGAATGAGCTGTTTTGGCCTTTCTTCGGTGGATAGGGGCCACAGCCTTTCTCCCTTCCCACCCGCCATAATAAAGGAAACTCTCTTCATTGTTGGGATTTTAAGGTGGGGAGGGAAGAGGGAATATTGAACTATTGTAATAGAACAAATATAAATCGGTTTAAATAGAATAAATTGCTGAGAGCTGGTAAAGGGATTTTGTTGCGTTTGAGTCGCAAAGGGGGTTGGACAGCTACGCTAAGAACAGATTTTGTTCGTTTAAAGCGAGATATATCTTGGAGCTTTTGATCTGTTGTGATAGACTTTACAATGTTCTACCATAATAGTATTATTGTCCTTTCCTCTCTCCCGTTAAAATTTTACAACTTGCGCATATTATGTTTTTCAGACTGGCAGGGAAATTTGAGTGCAGATTTTCTCTTATCCATATTGGAGAAGATTGAAAGGCCAGATTTTCTGATATTTGCGGGTGATGGGATGTTAGGATTTCTATCGGAGGAGTATTTAAACAAATTCCCGGAGGGTATAAGACCTTACACTACAAGGTTCATAGGTAATAAAGGGGTCATAGAGCACCTCGTAAATTACCCCAAAATGGCGTTTATTTACGTTGAGGGAAACGATGATCCGGAAATAGACCTTTCCTTTCTTGGGGCAATAAGGTTGAGCGAGAAAACCTTCAAATGTAAATTAAACTTTTTAGGGCTTGAGGGTTCCCCCGGTCCTATAGGTGGAATAACCTACAGAAGCGAAAGGTATTATGAGGATATATTGGGTAAGGCAGTAAATGAGGGTGAAAAATTTGTTTTGGTTTCACATACTCCCCCTTACGGAATACTTGATAGGATCCCAAGAGGCATAAGGGTGGGTTCAAGGGTTTTGAGGGAGTTTTTGGATACTCGTGGTGAAAGGTTTCCATTGGTAATATCGGGGCATGCGCACAATTGGGGGGGAAAGTGGGTTAAATTTGGGGAAAGTATAGTGATAAACTGTGCAATGAGTGTGGTGGAGGTAAAAATGCGTGGCTGGGAGGTGGAAAATATACGGGTGGTGTTTTAGGGGGGATGCCAGAGGATTTACACATAATGAAACTTATGTTAACCAACTTTTACCCAACCCAACGGTATAATCTTAATACTTGGATCTCCTGATTATAACCCCTTGGAAGGAAGAATGGTTTTCAAATGAGGTTTTCTCTTACCCTGAGATATTCTATTTAAGGGAAAGGTTAAAGGGTTTGATTGAGTACGAGGTGATCTCGCCCGGAGAAAAACCCAAGTACGATAAATATAAAACCGTATGGTGTCAATCCGAGATACCCTACCCTTACGCAAGGGAGATAGTAAGAAAGGTAAAGCCCAACAAATTTTTGGTTAGCATATACGGGATATTTGAAAGGTTTCCCTTAAGGCTTAGGAACAAAATATTTTATCCTCTGCATCTTTACAGGTACAGAAAATTAGATTACGCCTTTAAAGGTGGAGCCGATCTATTTTTGATAACTGACGATGGTTCTATGGGAGAAAAGCTTGCGGAAAAGTACAAGGTAAATTATATAACCTTACTCAACCCTAAGCCCGACCTTGAAAAGATGGATAAAGATTTAGCTAGAGAGATCTTAAAATTACCGAAAAATTCGGTCATAGGAGCTTTTATAGGGAGGTTCTCCAAATTCAAAGGCATAGAATTCCTCCCTAGAATATATCAAAAGGGGGACCCTTATACCCTTATCCTCGTGGGAAGCGGGGATGCAAAAGAACTTAAAATTTGGGCAAAAGAGGTGCAATCTATTATAATAGAACAAATTCCCCACACCCTTATGAACCTCGTATATTCCGCGGTGGACTTTGTCATAATGCCGTACATATACGGGAATATAACCGCGGTTATGGTTGAAAGCCTTTACTTCGGACTTCCTACGGTAAGCTTCAAGGCCCACTCAACGGACAGGATAATAAAAAACGGGGAAAATGGATTTTATGCGGAAAATTTTAAGGTTAAGGATTTTAGGGAATACTCCTTACTCCTTGCAAAAGAGGAAAATTTAAGGAGAAAGATTAGTGAAAATGCACATAAAACCTCAAAGATATTCCCCACGTGGCAAGAGCACACGGAAAAGATAATTCATCAACTAATTTAAGACAGCCTTTATAATACCCGCTATGTTTTGGGCGATAATAACCGCCGAAGGATCACATAAGGCTTTAAGCTTACCCATATATACCGTATTGCCTTTTGTGGGGCTCCTTTTAACCATAGGTATAATGTCCTTTATAGCCGCGAACTTCCCCCATAACCGCCTCGCTCACTTCTGGGAGAACAATTATAACAAGCTGATAATAGCGATCCTCTGGTCCATCCCTACCCTAGCCTTCTTCGGTTATATAAAGATATGGGATCCGATTTTACACAGCATAGAAGAGTACTTTGCCTTTATAAGCTTGATATTTGCCCTTTTTGTGATATCAGGTGGTATATACTTAGAAGGGGACTTGAAGGCTACACCTCTGGTAAATACCGCATTTCTTGCTATAGGGGGTGTTTTGGCGAACATATTCGGGACATCTGGGGCAAGCGTGATTTTGATAAGGCCTTTGCTTAGAACAAACGCGGAAAGGACCATAACCGCACATATACCAATATTCTTTATTTTCATCGTAAGCAACATAGGAGGTTGCCTCTTGCCCATAGGAGATCCCCCGCTGTTCCTGGGTTATCTTAAGGGTGTCCCATTCTTCTGGACACTTAAGCTGGTAGTTCAGTGGATAACGGCGATAGGAATATTACTTTTGATATTTTACATTTGGGATAGTTTCGCATACAAAAGGGAGAAGGCTTACATTGAGAAGTTGGAACAGAGGGCTTACCGTCCCTTGAGGTTAAAGGGTGCTATAAACTTTCTGTGGTTGTTTGGCGTTCTTGGCGCGGTTATATTCCTAACACCTAACAGACTTGAAAGCTGGGGTCTAACCCACGGACCCTTAAAGTTTTTAAGGGAGTACGTTATGATCGCCTTTGCCCTCCTTTCCCTCATTACCTCCCCCCTATCCTCCGAGACAAGGAAAGGGAACAACTTTACATTTGAGCCCATAAAGGAAGTCGCTTTCCTATTTATCGGAATTTTCATAACTATGGTTCCAGCCCTTGAGATATTGAGGGAAAAGGGTCCCGAACTCGGTATAACCCAACCTTGGCAGTTCTTCTGGGCAACGGGGATTTTATCCGCCTTCCTTGATAACGCCCCCACTTACTTAACTTTCTTCTCCCTAGCTCAGGGTGTTGCGGAAAAGATGCCAGGAGTGTATCACATACCTCCGGAGCTGGCTCATGTGGGGGTGCCCGAGAAGCTTTTGGTGGCTATATCCTTAGGTGCGGTATTTATGGGTGCAAGCAGCTACATAGGGAACGCCCCGAACTTCCTCGTGAAGGCTATAGCGGAAGAATGGGGATTTAAAATGCCAGATTTCTTTACTTACATTATAAAGTATTCAATTCCGATACTTATACCCGTTTTTGTGCTTGTCACGTTGATTTATTTGAGATAAAATTAAAAAATTAGTCAATTTACAAAAGTTTAAACAAAATGCTTAATTTGCGGTTTTATATTAGATTTTGTGTTTAAGTATTCCAAAAATTGCCACCCTAAAATCTCCCCTTGCGTTATCCCCTTATTTTTAATATACACAACGTTTCAAGGAGTCCTTATCTTGCGGGAAATTGGCTTTTTCCTTGGCAGTTCGAGAGACTTCTAAAATTCCTCAAGGAAAGGTTTAAATTCGGAGATCCGAAAGAACCCCTACGTTTATCCAAAGATGAGTTTTTGATAACCTTCGATGATGGACTTATGGGAGTATACGAAAACGCATATCCAATAATGGAGGGGATGGGAATAAAGGGAATAGTTTTCATTGTGGTTGATTACATAGGAAGGAGGAACCTTTGGGATGCGCACTTTTTGACGCCAGTATATCATATGGATAAGGGGGAGATTTTGGAGCTATCAAGGAAAGGTTGGATAATAGGTTCCCATGGGAAGACCCATAGGAGCCTTAAGGGTTTGAAATTTGAGGAGGTTTTAAGGGAGGTAGATTATTCAAAGAAGTATTTGGAAGATCTGACGGGAAGGGAAGTTTTTATGTTTTCCTATCCCTTTGGGATATATTCGCCTTTGGCGGAGAAAGCCCTTTATATGGCGGGTTATAAACTCGCGTTCTGCGGAATAAGCGGGAGGAGGAAAAAACTTGAAAGGTTCAGGATCCCCAGGATACCCACCTTTATAACGGACCTGTTTGTGAATTTGAAGATAATGGATTTTTACACCATATTTGATAAAGCCTTTTCTCTACCCTCAAGGCTCACCCCTATCTACCAAAAAATACTCGGTAAAAGGTTGTTAAGGTGAGGATAAAGGAAAGGGTTGAGAGAATCTCGGAATATGTTAAATAAACCCTTGAAACGGTTATGGCATCTCCCGGCGAGGGTTGATAATCAGGGGGGACTCTAAAGGCTCTTTCATTCCCAAACTTCTTGACGAATATAGCCCTCCTGTTTGCCCTCTCCGTAAATCCACCTGCAAGGTTTATGTAGTCTATAACCGTCAGTCCCGGTTCAAACTCCACCTTTTTGGGCTCCTTAACCTCACCCGTGACTATTACGAAATTGGGGAATTTAACCAAAAATATTGTATCTCCGGGAGAAAGTTTATGTTTAAAATCCACCTCTTTTTCCCCAACCACCACCTTCAGGATCCTATAAATTTCGGATGATATCCCAAGCTTCCATATAACCGTATAAACATCATCCCCATCCTCGTACTCAACGGGTTTCACAAATCCACCACTTGTGAATCCTACGACATAAACCACCCTATCCGTCTTAGGTATGAATATACTATCTCCGTCTTTAAGGAGGGGGTTATGATCCAAATTTCCCCTTAAACCCTCCCATATTGAAACTTCCCTCGAATTCAATTTTATTCTACTTAAGGAGGAAAAAGGTAGGACGTTATCGCTAAAAATGAGATCCGAAAGCCTCGTAAGGGAATTAACCTTAACCGCACCCGCCCTTTGCACGTTCCCATATAGGTATACGAAAAACTCCGAAGGTTTTAATAGGTTCAAGGATATATCCCCTATATCCTTTACGAAAAAAGAAAATTCCCTTAGGAGAACCTTGCTTGCAGAATCAAGGGTTAAACCCGCGATCTTAACGGATATGGGTTTCGTACCCCCTAATATCAGCGGGAAATATCCCCTATTATCAACATAAGCGTTGTATTCCGAAACCTTAACCTTCCTCGAATAAACGGAAACCATCAAAAGGTCGCCCGGATTTATCGTATAATCCTTTGGTACTACTATTATATCCGCCAACAATAATATCATCGCGTCGTTAGTATCAGGTAAGTGTTTAATAGTGATATAGCCATTCCTAATACCGTTGAAGCAAAGAACAGGTAATCCCTAAGATGAGATTTTTCAACGAATATCACCTCGCCTGGAAGAGGCACATAATCCCCCTTAACCTTCTTTACTTTTCCATCCAAACCTATAACCGTATATTTCCCAAGAACCACGTTATCTTTAAATCCTCCAGCCTGCGAGATATAATAGGAAACCGTAGCCATATTCATATATGGAATGGAAGAGGGTTTATTTACGTAACCGGACACTATTACACTATCAAAACCGAAAATTGGAACTATCGTATCCCCAACATCCAACTTGTCCTTAAATTTTCCCCGTCGGACCTTTATATCTACGGGTTTTACCTTTGGATCAGCAAAGGTAGCCCTTCTAAAAACCGTTAAAGCATCTTCCCCTTCCCTGCAATTCACTTGAGATATTCCCCCAAACAAAACCCAGCAAAAGGAAGAATCCGGGAGGACCTTTATAATGGAGTTGGGTTTCAAGAGGGGACTTGAGTAAATATCCCCGTCCCTGTATAGGGGTATGAGGTTTGCCGTATCCCTCTTGTGGTTTAAGGCAATTTCAAAAATATCCCTAGAGGCGTTCGGTTTTAGCGGAACAAATTTTAATATCTCGTGCAACCTTGTTAAACCGTTAACGTAAATCTCCGAATGTCCAAAAACTTCACCTTCAAATCTAACAGGAAAAACGGAGGGAGAAACAAGGAAAAGGGAAATACTATAACCCTTAAGGGACAAAGTAATTGTTCTATTGAGGTAGATTAACACCGAGTCGTAGCTCATATCGGATATTTTTATCTCAAAAAGGATCTTACCCGTAGGGGAGTATAAGGGGATCTTGCCATTATAATCTACCACAGTAGTATATTCTAGGGGTACGTTTCCCGAAAGCCTCACTGAAATGATATCCCCAGGCGAAAACGTGTAATCCTTTGGTGGGATTATATAGTATCTTTGGGTGCGAAGGGTATCAAAACGAAGGGAATCAAAAAGGAACATCCCTTTAAGTTGAAAAACCAATATTGGGATCATAGTTTTTCTATCTCTTCAAGGAGGGCAGGTAAAAGTTCCTCTTCCTTCAGCCTTTTTACGGGTTTACCCTTTATAAATAGGATCCCCTGCCCCTTTCCCGCCGCTATTCCTATGTCCGCTTCCCTTGCCTCCCCCGGACCGTTCACCTCGCACCCCATAACCGCCACCTTTATATTCTTGTTCACTCCTTCAAGCGCCTTCTCCACATTTTCCGCGAGGGATATAAGGTCTATCTTCGTCCTTCCGCATGTAGGACAGGCTATAAGCATCACCCCCCTTGTCCTTATCTGTAATGCTTTGAGGATCTCCCAAGCCGCTTTAACCTCCTCCACGGGATCTGCGGTTAATGATACCCTGAATGTATCCCCTATGCCTTCCGCCAGGAGCGTTCCTATTCCTATAGCGGACTTTATTATTCCGGTTTTCGGTGTCCCAGCCTCCGTCACACCCAAGTGAAGGGGATAATCCACAAGTTTAGCTACCTTCCTGTACGCCTCTATCATCTGGGGAACATAAGCGGATTTTACGGAAATAACTATGTCGTAAAAACCCTGATCCTCAAAGAACCTTACCCACCTAACCGCGCTCTCCACGAGGGCATCCGCAGTAACACCCCCGTACTTATCTATTAGATCCATCTCAAGGGAACCGGAGTTTACCCCTATCCTTATAGGTATGCCGTTCGCCTTAGCTGCGGCTATTACCTCTTTAACCTTTTCAAATCCCCCAATGTTCCCGGGGTTTATCCTTATCTTATCCGCCCCCGCATCCGCGCACATAACCGCTATTTTGTAATCAAAATGTACATCCACAACTATGGGTATCTTCCCTTTAAAGTGCTCAACGATCTTTTTAAAAGGCTCAACGGTTTTCCTGCTTGGAACCGCAACCCTTACGATTTCACACCCCGCATTCATCAAGTTCTCTATTTGGGCTATCGTAGCTTCAACATCGTTGGTATCCGTGTTCGTCATAGATTGGACCGCTATCGGCATATCCCCACCTATAGCTAAGTTCCCTATTTTCACCACTCTGCTCTTCCTTCTCTTAAATGGCTCAACCATAATTCTAAATTCTAAAGGTGTTAAAACATATGCCCAAGGCTAACATAAATCTTTCCCCTGTCCGTTGGGGATCTATCCTTTAAGCTCAAGGCCCAATCCAACCTAACAGGTCCCACGGGGGTATAATACCTCAAACCCAAGCCTGCGGAATATCCTTTATATCCATCAAGGTAGCCATAATCAAAGAGGAGAACAAAACCAAAAATTTCGTTTATCTTTCTCCTTATTTCGTAGTTTATAACGAACGGCCTCTTTCCCGCCTTGCATATTGATGAATAGCATTTCCCTAAAGGGGGACCTATTGAGAACCTATCGTAACCCCTCACCGAGCCTTCACCCCCCAACGTGAAAAGGTCCAAAAGTGGCAATGTATCGCTCCTTCCAAAGGGGGAAACATTTCCCATGTACAACCTTAAAGCCCACTTCCATTCCGTTAGAAAAAACCTTTGGTAAATTGAAATTTCCGCATTCCACTTTACAAAATCGTAATCCCCGAGCATATTTAAACCCGAAACCTGAATCTCCCCCTTAATTAAGCTCCCAAAGTTCGGGTCAAATATGTTATCCCTATAATCCAAAATTAAATTTTGGTAAGGCTTAAAGAGCTCGTAATTTTTCCCACCCGTCAAGGATTTCCTTAATTCGTAAGATGATCCGAATGTTGTTGATCCGTTTTTCCCGAGAAAATACGGTTTGGTTATCTGTCCAGAAAAACCGTACTGAAATATGTCCCTATCAACGTCGTAATTAATTGGCAAACTTAAACTCGCCCTTAAGTTAAGATCCAAAAAGTACGGCTCCTGATAGGTTAAACTGAACCTGTAGGATGTTGGAGAAAAACGGAGGATATCTATTGAGGTTCCAAGGGAAACTTGCACCCTCTGGAGGTTGTTGAAGAGGTTTAGGTGTTGGAATAAACTTTCAAGGTTAAGGAGAATGGGCCTTTTGTTCTCACTCTGAAGTCCTCCGCTTATGTCCAAAATCCTGGGGGGACCTTCCCTAAAATAAAAGGTTAAATTGGCGCTTTCCTCATCCACATCCTCAAGTTTCCAATATATATAGCTGAACAACTGCGTCCTGTAAAGCCTAGTTATGCTCTCCTCAATCCCCCTTTCCGAGAAATAATCCCCCTTATTTATAACGATTTCCCTCCAAAATATCTTCTTCCTCGTTAATAGGGGTTTGTCATCCGCAGATTTTAGTAATATCTCCCTTATCCTTATCCTGTTCCCCTTTGAAACCTCAAAAGAAACCTTGACCGTTTTGCTTTCTGCATCTTTGATTTCCTCCCTCTTCACCTCAACGAAAGGATAACCCTTGTTCCTATAAAAGGATAGGATTTGGTTTTCGAGATCAAAAAGGAAGGCGGAGGAATAGGGGCGACTTTTAAACTTTATTCCCAACTCAGCAGGTGCGTACATTTCCGAAATTTTATACCTCTCCCCCTCCTTTATATAAACAAAAACCTTTACCGAACTTCCTTCAAACTTCGCCTCCCAGTTAATTGAAACATCAAAAAAACCACTATCCCTATAAACCTCCTCCAAGAAGTTTATGCCCCTCTTTATGAGAAATGGGGAATACTTGGGGTAAGATTGGAAGAAAAAAAGTACCCTTTTATACCCAAAGGCGGATCTTATAAAATCGGTTTTAAAAAACTTGTTTCCCGAAACCCTTATATCCGATATCGGAAGGGCCAAGAGTAGGATCATTTATAATCGTTTCCAAGAATTACGAAAACGGGGGCTATGTTGTCCGGGTCAGGAATGTACAAAATTTTACCCTTAATAAACCTTGCTACCCTTTTTGCGTAAGAGAGATTTAAGCTGTCCCTACGGTCTATTATTAGGGTTTGGGCGTAAATGCTATCCGCGTTCCCGTAATATAGGACATCTATGCCCTTTGACCTTAGGTATAAGGATACGCTATAAGCTAGCTTTTCCCTCTTTGTTCCGTTTAGCACGACCACATCAAGCTTCTCGTCCGTTATGCTCGTTTTAGAATTTTCCTTTTTCTTGGGTATCATCGGAAAAACTAAAGTCCATATCAAAAACAAACCCGAAAATACCCAAAGGATCCTAAAAATTAGGATTTTGCTCAAGGGGGAAATTATAAGGTAGTGGAGTAAGATAGGGAGAACTCCCAAAACCTCTTTGAGTTTTCGAACCTCTTTATGGCATAAATTTCCCCCCCTACGAATCTTCCCCCCAAACCCACACCCGAGCCCTCGGGTTTTATGCTGAAAATTGCCCCCACGGAAGAGTTCAAGAATTTCACCAAAGGGATCCAACCGTAGGAATATAAGTCCATCCTCTTTTCTACCCTGTAATAAGTATCTTGGAAAAACCACCCAAAATCCGATAATCTTATCCTTATGTTACCCTCAAGGTTTGAGCGGTATTTTGCCTCAATTTCAAGGTACCTGTTTAGGGTGTTTTCGGTTTCTTTAAACCTGTAAAATGTATAAAGCGCGACGATCTCTCCCCTTAAAAGGAAGTTTCCCCCAAGGTTTTCAAAACCCATAGAATACTTTCTTATTTTTTTGCTTTCGGAGGACATTATGGGGGAGAGGTAAACGTACTCCTCGGATCTTCCGCCTATGTAAGTCCTGAATTTCCCCAAGACAACCTCACCTCCGCTTAGGATCTCCCTCAATGCGGAGGATTGGTAAGAGAGATTGCCACCGTATATGTTCAAGTACCTCCTTATCCCGAAACGTAAGGAAAAGTACCTTGATTTTGGAAAGTAGAAAAGGGATATATCGTCCTCCCACCTATCCGCTCCTATGGATGGGAAAACCGTTGAATTTAAGGACCTTGATATGTTGAATGCGTGAAAGAATAGGGGTAATTCCAAATTTGCGAAAACTTCAAGCCTCACTCCCCTCTCGTTTTTGTCCTTGGTTGGGGAGGTCGGGTATCTTGAGGATGATAGATTAAAAAGGAGTTTATACCCGAACCTTTCACCAAAGGAGATATAAGGGTTTATTCCGTATCTGTATCCCGCCTCGGAGTGAAGGGGGAGGGAGTACGAGAAGTATTCAAGTTTGGGGAGGATTTCAATTTTATGGTGAAAATTTGAGAAGGAGAGCCTTGGGTGGAACCTTAAGGTCTTTAAGAGGGGGCGAAATTCAAGGTTCAAAAAATCGGATCTCATAAAGATTCCAGAATTGTTCCTCCACCTATCCCCCCTTATAAACCTCAGATCCCCGCCAATTTCAAATTTCCACAAATTTTTCGTTATTCCAAAGGAGTTTTCGGAGGACTTTAGGGAAAACGTGTTATCGGAAAACAGTTTAAAACCCCGAATGTAAATTTGGGAGTTTAAAAGGAGGATGCGCCTGTTTATTGATAGGGACCTGTAATCTTGAAGGATCAAGAGATTTCTTTCCCTTTGGAAAATAAGGTTCGTCCAGCCGTAATCGTTGTAAAATCTGTGCGAGAGTTCAAATAACAAAGGGAGGATTATAAGGTAGCGATTCGGATATAGAATACCCAACTATGGAAGCCTTCCTTTTTGTATCCATCCTGGTGGGAATATTGGGCTTTACGGTGGCGATCTTCACCTATTTCTACATAAAATCCCTTCCCGCGGGTGAAGGAAAGATGTTGGAGTACGCGAGAGCAATAAGGGAAGGGGCTTTCACCTTTCTGAGGAGGGAGTACTCTTACATCGCGATTTTCGCCTCCCTGGTTTTCCTCGCCCTATTCTTCTTCATCAAACCCCTTGCGGGTGTAGCTTACCTTACCGGTGCCCTGCTTTCTTTGGGCGCGGGATTCTTGGGTATGGCGGCGGCAACACTTGCCAACGTAAGGACGACATATACAGCTTACAGGACGAAAAACCCTGGGGATACCCTCTCGGTTGCCTTTAAGGGTGGCTCAGTTATGGGGATCACGGTGGCTTCCTTGGGGCTTTTGGGGGTTGCGTTCTGGCTCTGGGTAAGTAAAGATCCGATGGTGCTGAGCGCCTTCGGTATGGGCGCCTCCTCCGTTGCCCTATTTGCTCGCGTGGGGGGAGGGATATACACGAAGGCGGCGGATGTGGGTGCTGACCTTGTGGGTAAGGTGGAGGCGGGAATACCGGAGGATGACCCTAGGAACCCCGCGGTTATAGCGGATAACGTGGGGGATAACGTGGGGGATACCGCGGGTATGGGAGCGGACCTATTTGAATCTTACGTGGGTAGTATGGTGGCTACGATAGCGGTTTCCCTCGCGGCATCCTTTGCCCTTGCCGAAAGATCCTTTACCTTCGCCCTTTTACCCGTGACCGTTGCGTCTTGGGGTTTGGTTTCCTCCCTTTTGGGGGTTTTGTCCATTGATATGTTCAAGAAAGCCGACCCACAGACCGCATTAAGGAACGCTACGATTTTCACCGCCATCCTTTTCATAATAGGCGCCTTCTTTATAAACAACCTCTTGGTGGGTTACTTGGGAACATTTTTGGCGGTTTTAGCTGGTATTATTGCGGGACTCCTTATAGGTTTTGAGAGCGAATACTACACCTCGGGTTCCCCAATAAAGAGGATCGCGGAATCCGCCCAGTTTGGACCCGCAACGGTGATAATAAACGGGATAGCGGTAGCCTTTGAATCCGTCGTTTTACCCTTTATAACCATCTCCTTAGCGGTTTTTATCGCTTACTTCGCCTCGGAGTACTGGGGACAGCCGGGGCTAGGTATATACGGGGTTTCCCTTTCGGCGGTGGGCATGCTCTCCACCATAGGTATAGTTATGACAACGGACTCTTACGGTCCCATAGCGGATAACGCCGGTGGAATAGCGGAGATGTCCCAACTTGGGAAGGATGTAAGGGCTATAACCGACAAACTTGACGCTTTGGGAAATACAACAGCGGCGATAGGAAAGGGGTTCGCCATAGGTTCCGCGGCCATGACGGCTTTAGCCCTGATAGTTGCATATAGGGAGACGGTTGGGCTTAACATCTTGGACTTTACGAAGGTTGAGAGCATAGTGGGAGCCTTCTTGGGTGCGGCTATGCCCGCGATAATCTCCGCCCTTACTTTAAATGCGGTGGGTAGGGCTGCCAATAAGATGGTGGATGAGGTGAGGAGGCAGTTTAGGGAGTACAGGCTACTTGAGGACGAGAACGCAAAACCCGACTATAACAGGTGTATAGACATAGTGACGCAGGCGGCACTAAAGGAGATGATATTGCCCGGAGCCTTGGCGGTTATAGTTCCTTTGCTAGTTGGTTTAATATTTGGGGCAGAGGCCCTCGGTTTCTTCCTAGGTTCCGCCCTCTTAGTGGGAGCTTTAATCGCGATCCTTATGGCAAACGGTGGAGGGGCGTGGGATAACGCAAAGAAGTACATCGAGGAGGGGCACTTTGGAGGTAAGGGTTCTCCCGCCCATAAAGCCGCGGTTGTTGGGGATACGGTTGGAGATCCCTTCAAGGATACCACAGGTCCCTCAATGAACATACTGATAAAGCTTATGTCCGTTGTTTCCTTGGTTTTCGGTCCTCTCCTTCACAAATACGGGGGAGTGATACTGAAGCTCTTCGGTCAGTAGATCTACTTAAGCGCCTCCTTTAGTAGGTTTATCAAGTTCGCCTTATGTACGATCCTTACCTCGCCCCTTATAAGGTCCTGGACCTCCACTTTATCCTCCGCCCAATGCTTCCCAATCACCACCCTAATTGGAATTCCTATCAATTCCGCATCGTGAAACTTAACACCCGCGCTCTCCTGCCTATCATCCCAAAGAACATCAAAACCCGCGGAAGTTAAACCATCGTAAATCTCATCCCCCTCCATGATCAGGTCTATGATGTGTACGTCAAAGGGTGATATACTCTTGGGCCAGATCATGGAGTTCTCCGTACCGTAAAGCTCCACCGCAGAGGCCATTATCCTACCCGGTCCTATTCCGTAGCTTCCCATTATTACCGGCTTCCTCTCCCCATCCCTATCCGTAAAATAAACCCCCATACTCTCGGAATATCTCGTCCCGAGTTTGAATATATGCCCAACTTCTATTGCGTTCCTGATGTTGATTTCTTCCCCACAATTCGGGCATATATCCCCCTTTGAAACCATCCTTATGTCGTAGAATTCAACATCCCCAATATCCTCCAAAGATACACCCACTATGTGGTGATCTGGCACATTTGCTCCAACAACAAAGCCTTCCATATTCCTAACCGCGTTGTCCGCAACCTTTCTAATTTTAACATCCACGGGCCCGATAAAGCCCACATCTACACCCAGAAGCTCTTTAACTTCCTCCGGGGTAGCTAAGTGGGGCTCCCTCAGTATGCTTGCCAGCTTATTCTCGTTCACCTCGTGATCTCCCCTTATTAGTACCATAACCGGCCCTTCTTTTGTGATGTAAAGTAGGGATTTAACGATATACTTGGACTCTATCCCTAGTTGGGCGCACACTTCCTCAACCGTCCTTGCCCCCGGCGTATGAACCGTTTGAGAGGTCCTATAGTTTAAAACCACCCTCTCCCCTCTATCCACTACGGGCGCCACCTCAACGTTAGCTGCCCAACCGCAATTTTCGCATATGGCGAGTTTATCCTCACCCGCATTTGAAAGCACCATAAACTCCTCGCTCTCCTTTCCCCCCATAATCCCCGAAGAAGCCTTTACATGTACAAATTTCAAACCGCACCTTGAAAAGATCCTCTTGTAAGCCTCCCTGTGTAGGGCGTAGCTTTCGTCTAGCCCTTCCCAAGAGGCGTCAAGACTATAGGAATCTTTCATTATGAACTCCCTAACCCTTAATATTCCCCCTCTGGGCCTGGGTTCGTCCCTGAACTTCGTCTGTATCTGGTACCAAATTTGGGGGAGGTCTTTGTAAGATTTTATGTATTCCCTTGCGATTTCGGATATTACCTCCTCGTGCGTGGGTGCTAAGGCATATTCCCTACCCTTCCGATCCTTAAGGCGGAACATATCTTCCCCAAAGCTCTCCCACCTACCGGATTCCTTCCATAGGGAAGACGGGGTGAGGGATGGCATAAAGAGCTCCTGGGCCCCTATCGCGTTCATCTCTTCCCTTATGATGTTTATTATCTTATGTAGGACCCTCCAACCTAAGGGTAAAAACGTATATACCCCGCTACTTAGCTGCCTTACGTATCCGCCCTTTACCAAGAGCTTATGACTCTTGGTTTCCGCATCGGAGGGCGCTTCCCTGTAGGTTCTTATAAGGGAAAGGCTTTGACGCATAGGAGGTTTATTCTAAAGGGGAGAGCGTTAAACTTTGCTTAGCAAATGATACCCTTTTAATCTCAAAATCGTGGGTTTTCCCAACTTCCAGATCAACATCGCTCCTTGCGTTTATTGTTGGATATTCGGGAAGGAAGACCTCCCTGGTGGATATCGCAATTCCCCTCAACCTTCTCTCCCTTGAAAGTTTATAAAGGATCAGAAAGTTAGTTCTATCCCTCTGAGCCTTGAAGTTTTTATATTCTCCGGAAAGGGCAGTACCCATCTCCTCCATAACCGTCCCCTCATCTAAGGCTTCAAGGTAGCCGAGGATAGATAAGATCTGGTGCTGGTTTATCACGTCCGAGTATCTCCTTATTGGGGAAGTGGCCCTTACGTAAAATTCGGCGCCTATGGTTAAATTTGGTCTGGGTTCCGTTGAGGATCTTACGGGCCTTGATAGGTTTTTTATTTTTGCATAATATAGCGGGTCGTTTTCCTCCGGGATTTCCCCTTCTATCTTTTGATCTTGGATCCTGTAAATTGCGGGTATGCGGTGCTTCGCCAGGAACTCCCCCGCCTTTATGTTGTAAAATATCATCAGCTCCGTTATCAACTTTACCGCCATGTTCGGATAGAAAACATCAACGAAAACCTCGTTATCTTTAATATAAACCTTCACAAAGGGACTATAGACCGCTATTCCCCCCCTCTTCACCCTCATATCCCTTAAATTCTCCGCAAATTTCACCAATTTTTCCCATATCCCCATTTCCCTTAATTTCCCCTCCGCATCTTTATAGCTCATTTTGTGCTTGTTTATTACCCTTGCCACCTTGAAGCTATAACTGTAATCTCCCAGATCCACCTCCAACGTTAAGGTGCTCCTCTCCTGTCCGGGAAGTAAGGAGGAACCCCTTACCACCTCAAGGGGATACATATTCCACTTCCCGTCGGGCAAATAAAGGGTTGAACCCCTCCCTAGGGCAAACCTATCCGCGGGCGAACCCCTATAACAGATCCGATAAGGTAAGGCTATGTGTATGTAAAGCTTGTTTCCATCAACGGATATTGCATCGTCTATATCCTCCGTATCCTCGCTATCAATGGAGAAGGTTTCAAGGTAAGTTAGGTCCTCTTGGGGGATTTCCCTTCCAAAAAATTCCAAGTTATTTTCCACCATAAGTTCCCTTATCTGGTGTGGAATATCCTTAATTCCCAGAAATCCCGCATCTATAAACCTCTCCCAAAACCCCGGTATCCTTTTTATAACCTTTTCTACGTCCGGATCTCCGGATCCGAAGTTATAGATCTCCAAAACCTTTTCAACTATTGGGCTACTTTTCCCACTCAAAACCCCCTCTATCTCTCTAAGGATCCTCTCCCTCCTCTCCTCCGCCATCCTTGAAGATATTATGCTATTTACCTCCCCTTCGCTTCTCCTTATCAATTTCTCCCCCTCAACCCTGAAATATGGTGAGGAGGATAAGACGAGGTAAGCCCCAGCCCTAAATTCCGCGGAATTTCCCCCAAAAATTGAACAGAACGTGTCTATATCCAGATCCTCACCGATTTCCCATATCTCCCTAACCTGCTCCTCCAAAAATATCCCCCTTATTTTCCTAAAATCCGGGAACTTTGGTACCTCCCCGCATACGAATTCCACTTCCCTTTCCTTCAAATTCACGACCCTTCCCAGCTCATCCTCCCCAACGAACTTACCCTCCCTAAACTCCCCCACCGCTAAGTACCTCCTTCCTCCCTTTGAGTATATCACCAACTTCAAATCGATACACCCACCCTCGCGGGTTTAATAAGCTTATCCCCAAATTTCCAACCCACCTCAAAAACGACCGCAATTTTACCTTTGGGAAGCTCGGATGAAACGGCGGTTAAAGCTTCGTGTTTCTCCGGATCAAAATCCTCACCAACCGAGGGCGCAATTTTTTCGATCCGGAGGTTCCTTAAGGTGTGTTCCATCTTCCTGTATATTACTCCGACGCTTTCCTTCAGGTTCTCGGGAAGATCCAGGGAAGATAAGTGGTTAAGGAGTCTGTCTATGTCCTCAAGGAGGGGCAATAATTCCTTTACGAAGGATTCTTTTATGCTTTCCTCCCTCTGCTTTGCCTTCACTTCCATAACTTTCTTCAAAGCCTCGTAATCGTTCAGGATGTTATAAAGGGAAAGTTTTAGCTTGAGGTTTTCCCCCTTAAGCTCGGATATTGTTCTCAGCTCTGAGACCTTTGCGGAATGGGATAACAACCTTTCAACCTTCCTCATATTCTAGCGGATTTTCCAAAGTGAAACCTTTACCACTTATGGAAACCTTACCCCAATCCCCGAATAAAGTTTTCACGAAAACCGTATGAAAGCTTTTCCTCATTATGTAATCTATCCCGGCGGATAGGCTACCCGTGGCGCAACCCAAGGCTTCCGAAGGATGCCCCTGCTCCCATGTTCTAACGAAGATAATTTCCCCAAAGGTTTTATAGAAGTTTATGTGGTAATCCGTATTTTCAAGGAAGGGTTTGAAGTTAGGGTTTTCGCTTGGAAATACCATATGTTTCACCCCCTCCATATGCACCGTTGAAAACTCCCCAAAGTTCCTATATTCCACCTCAAGCTCTATCCCCACCATATTCCCGTTTAGATACACCTTCTTTGGACCCTCAGCCCAAACGACGTAATCCCTCAGATTTTTCCTCATCATATTCAGGAAACCCACCACCCTAGTTGCGTTCCCACAAAAGGGTACTTTTTTCCCCAAGTAATTTATATATATCAACCTCTCCTCATCCTCCACTATCCAACCGCTTATTCCCCTAACCCTTAAATCTATCTCCTCCTCCTTCTTTACCACCACAAAGGTATCCCCCCCTATCCTGAACCTCATAAGTACCTCCCGATGATCGCAAAAATTGAGGCAACCAAAACCCCCAAGATTGAAACCTTAATTTTAAAGCCGAGCTTTATTAGAAAAAAGAAAAGGTCTATTTCAAGATTTTCAAGCCCGAATTGGAATTTTTGTGTTGCGACCTCGAGGGCACCGCTTTGGGGGAGGAGATGAGGTAAAGAGGAGGATAGGATTTCGCCAAGGATGAAGCCGAGGATGAAGAGAATAATGTAAAAAATCGGGGGTTTTCGGAACAAGTGCCGGGGGCGGGACTTGAACCCGCACGGGGATTTAACCCCAGAGGATTTTAAGTCCCCTGCGTCTGCCATTCCGCCACCCCGGCAAAGAAGATATTTTAAAGTTGAAGAACAACCTTAAAATACCCAGATATGGTTGATAAGAGAAAGGGAATAATAGGGTGGCTCTTTGGGGGAAGGTATAACCTTGAGGCTTATATGTTTGCCCTTCACAGGATAACAGGGATAGGCCTGGCGATATACTTACCGATGCATATAATAGTTACAAGCACGAGGGCTTTCGGACCTGAGGCTTGGAAAGCGGTTATGAGCAAAGTGGCTGAAGGTCCCGTGGTACATTTCCTTGAGGGGGGGTTGGTGGTTGGAATAGCTATACACGGCTTGAACGGCTTAAGGTTGATCCTCACGGAGTTTGGACTGTTCTTAGGGAAGCCCTCAAAGCCTATATATCCCTACAAAACCTCCATTGATAGGCA
This sequence comes from Candidatus Caldipriscus sp., assembly GCA_049414445.1. Taxonomy (GTDB): domain Bacteria; phylum Hydrothermota; class Hydrothermia; order LBFQ01; family LBFQ01; genus Caldipriscus. The sequence continues at coordinate 20,533 of JBMSAP010000060.1, forward strand.
GAGGCTCCTTACGGGTGGTGTGATAATTTTATCTGCGATATTTATGATATACAGCCTCCTAGTCTTCTCACCAAAAATTTTATGAGGGTCTTTATAGCCCTCGATCTCCCCAAAGACATTAAAAGTATTCTGTTTAATTTGGGAAGGGAGATAAGGGGTAGGTATCCCTTCATAAAGCCCGTACCCGAGGGGAACCTTCATATTACCTTAAGGTTTTTGGGGGAGATAAGTGAGGAAAAATGCGAGATTTTAAAGGAAAACCTTAAGGACCTGGGTAAGTCCTTCCCTTTGAAGCTTTCTAAGGTTGGGGGATTTCCTACGGAGATGGGGGCGAGGGTGATATGGGTGGGGTTTGAGGAGGATAAAGAGCTTGTTGAACTGAGCCTTAAGGTTGACACTATTGTTGATTCTTTGGGATTTCCGAAAAGGGATAAACCTTTTGTTCCGCATATAACTTTGGCGAGGACGGAAAAGCCCGTAAACGTTGAGAACTTTAAAGTGAAAAATTTAACTTTTTTTGCTAAGGAGGTGGTAATTTACCAGAGCATCCTCGCAAAGCCCAACGCAATATACAAATCCCTGAGGGTTATACATCTTGAAGGCGATTGATGGAACAATAACCCTCCTTTCATTTCTATGGATCCCTAAGGCGAAATTTTACTATTTTTACTCCGCCCCCGGCGATAGCCTAGTAATAAAAGTTAAGGCAAACAAGGAGCTTGATGGGGTGTACCTTGGAAGGTTCAACGAAAGGCCTTTGCTTTCGGAGGTTTACACTAAGGAGGTGGTTTGGAGCGCTAAATCTGATACGCAAACCCTATGGTTCATAATGTTCCTACAGACAGGCTTTTTTGAGAAAAACGAGGTTTCATTTGAGGTTTGGAGGTTTAACAACGACAGCTCTTTAAAAAACTTTAATACAAGGGTGATATTTGAAAGGAGGAAAGTTTTTTATGTTGATACCCTTTGGGACAGCGTGCCGAAGTTATACAAAACTTGGAGGGTTTTAATACCGCCATTATCAAGCTCCCTTTACGGTGCCCTTTTTGATGGTGAGCTCTCTTTTGAATCGGATGGGGAAAATTTTGTACTCTGGGTTGCGGAAAGGTCTTACGACGATTCCCTTAGATTCCTCTTTGGGGAAAGCTTCCTTGAGAGGCGAAGGTGCATTTCAGCTGTTTTCGGTAAGGTTTTAAATGCGTTTATTGTGCATCATGTAAGTTTAGATACGTTAAAGTTCGTAAGGGTAAGCCTAAACTCCTGCGAAAAGTTATATATACCCGAAGGGAAATATTTGCTGATTTTGGAGAATTTATCAACGGATAGGGTGGATCTGGTTGTGAGGTTGTTGAAGGTGAAGCTGATACCTAAGGAGATAAAAAGATACAAATATGTGAGTTTTCCAAGGAGGGAGGGCGACTAGCGTTAGAATTGGTGGATGGAGTTCTTCGTAGGGTTGAACTTTAAACCGCTTTATAAGAAGCATCCGCCCCTTTATTGCGTTTCCCAGCATAGGGATGGTAAGATAAAACTTGTGAGACTCGGAACTTTAAAGGACAGGGATGGAATAGTTGAAGTTTGTAGGGAATTTGGGGTTAAGACCTTCTCTTTTAACTTCCATTATGGGGATGGAAGGTACAAACTTCCCAGGATAAGGGCAAGCTTTTACATTGATGCACTCTTAAAGTTCATGTCGGAGGTTAGGGAGAAAGGGTACGAAGCGGTACCGTTGTTTTCTTCGTCGGTTTACGGTTCGGGAAACCTCCCTTCTGGGGAACTTTTGGAGGGTTTAAATTTTAGGTTTGAAGCCTTAGAAAAGTTAATATCCAACTTGGATATAAACCCCTTTAAATTTCCCTGGAGGGTTTATCCCGTTGATGTATTGGATGTTATAGCTACATCGGTGGGTCTTTACTTTTATTCGGTTGGAAGGTTTGAGTTTGTGGATTTTGAGGGCTTTAAGGTGGTAAAAGTATTATGGAAGTTGAGATAGTTGAGAAGAACGACCTTGAGGGGGCAATGATAGTTGAGGGGTTGACGGAAAAGATTTTTCCGGAATTTGTAAGGTGGCACCGAAATTCGGTTCTTAATTACCTGAGGCTTGGGGGGAAGGTGTTCGTTGCGAAAGTTTCGGGAGAAGTGGTGGGTTTTGCATTCTTTAGGAAAATACACGAAAAACTTTGGGAGCTAACCCTTATAGGGGTTTTGGAGGAATACAGGGGTATGGGAATCGGGGGAAGGCTTTTGGAAGAGGCTGTGAAGGTTATTGGGGGCGAGATCTATTTACACGTTCAAACATCTAACCTTCCCGCAATAAGGCTTTATGAGAAATTCGGATTTGTAAAGGATAAACTTATAAGGGGGTTTTATTCCGACGGCTCGGATGCGTACCTTATGGTGAGGAGGGACTTCATCCCAAATTCTTTCAAACCGTAAAATTTTGTTTGGGGCATTTTATGGACCGCCTTTTTTCTTCTTTTCTTCATAGTAGTATTTTCTTCCCTTATCTGTTATCTCCCAAATTCCCCTTGGAGAATCTTTAGCAAGAAGTCCTTTTTCGACCATATCCAGTCTTGCCCATTGGGCAGTATTCTCCCATCGTTTCTCTTTCGGTTTGGATGGGAGAGGCTTATAATCATGTTCATTTAAGATGCCTTTCATCTTATCATGCACACGTTCTAAGACATCTTTTACCTTCGCCCTTCCCCCTAATTCAATAATGGCTTCCAGAATGGGTATTATAAACTGCTCCTTGGGTGTTCTCAATCCCTTTTTAAGTTTTCCTTTTACCTGCTTTTTTCTAACTTGAGTAGGTTTTACCTGTTCTATTTGAACTTGAATAGGGATTTTTT
>JBMSAP010000061.1:0-15760 GCA_049414445.1 Candidatus Caldipriscus sp.
CCCGCCGTTGAATCTTGGATATACTCGGGCCTGTTAAAGGTGTTCGCGGTGAGAACCCCCTTAACTTGAACGGTATCGCCATCGGATAACGCCCTCGCCTGCGCTATAGTCTTGAAACCTTGTATCACAAACCTTACCGCGGTAGCGCTCGTGTCCCCAGCGTTATCCCTCGCCACCGCATAGAACTTCGTCTTTGAGTAAAAGTTCGGTGCGGGTATCACCGCAAGGAACGTATCACCACCTACCAAACTTGCGGAAACCGTCTGCCAAGAACCGGAATTGTACCTATACCTCAAATTCACGGAGCTTATGCTACCATCAGGATCCCTCGCATATATATAAACATTCACAACCTGATTGCTGTCGGGATTAATGGGAGAATAGGAAAGTATGGATACGCTCGGTGGGAAGTTGGAGGAAGCGTTATATACCCTAACCAAATCAAGCCAGAAGTAAGTATTTACCGATGCGGAACCCCCTGGTCTGTTCTTGAACCTAAACCTAACCCTTATGTTCGTCCCATCAAAGGAGTTTAGACCTATCTTCACCTGGGTCATCCTGTTTGTTTCACCATAACCGGATCTTACATGCCAAACCGATACCGCAAGTGATGGATCACCGTTGGGTAGAATATCAACAAACAGTGTGTCGTTCGGACCAAAGTTTCCAGAAGATAAGCTGAACCTGTAGTAGAACGATAGGGTTTCGGGACCAGGGTATGAACCCAGGTTGATCATGGGAGTTATCAGCGAGATTTCACCTACGCCGGCTGCAGTGGTATCTCCTACCCTAACCCTTGCGTATGCGGTTCCAAACTCCGGACCTGGGGAGGTTGTGTAAGTTTGTCTGCTCCAGAATACTCTCGTCCTCGTCGTATCCCATCCCGTGGGGGGGAAGGTGGCACCCTCGAAACCCTCGTCCAAGAGATACGCCCCGTATAGGGGAAATGCCAAAAGCGCAAGCGGAATCAACGAAAGCCTCTTCATACTACGGGTATTCTACGGGGGGTGTTCGGGCAAAATCAAAATGAAACGCGTGAAACTTTTTAAGTTCCCTCAATCCATCCCCTCACAACCTGCGCCTGTGAGGGTTTATCTATCTCAATCCCCAAAGAAATAAGTTTTCTGCGGGCAACCTCATAATCCAGCTCATCCGGGAGCTTATAAACCTTCCTTTCAAGCCTCTTATAGTTCTCCTTTATATAAAGGACAGCTAAAACCTGGTTGGCAAAGGACATGTCCATAACCTCCGCGGGATGCCCCTCCGCCGCCCCCAAATTCACCAATCTCCCATCCGCCAACAGATATATCCTTCTTCCATCCCTCAAAACGTACTCCCTCAAATTCTCCCTATACTCAACCTTCTCCACCGCTACAGATTCAAGGTCCTTCTTGTTTATTTCAACATCAAAGTGCCCAGCGTTTGCAAGAATAACCCCATCCTTGGCAACCTCAAGGTGCTCCAACCTGACAACATCCGGCTCCCCCGTTGCGGTTATCACTATATCCGCTTCCTTTATCGCCTCCATCATAGTTTTAACCTCATACCCCTCCATATAAGCCTCAAGGGCCCTTACAGGGTCTATCTCCGTTATTATCACCTTACAACCCATACCCCTCAACCTCATCGCTATCCCCTTACCCACCCATCCAAAACCCGCGACAACCGCTGTTTTCCCCGCAAGAAGGATATTTGTAGCTCTCAAAATCCCATCAACCGTGCTCTGCCCCGTCCCGTACCTGTTGTCAAATAGGAACTTCGTATAAGATTCATTTACCGCTATTATTGGGTATCTTAAAACCCCTTCCCTCTCCATCTTCCTGAACCTCGCGACGCCCGTGGTTGTCTCCTCCGTTCCCCCCCATATCTTTTCCGCCATTCCGATCTTGTGGGCTTGGACCGTAAGGTCTGCCCCATCGTCTATTGTTATATTTGGTTCAAATTCAAGGCATCTTTCAATATCCGAATAGTATTCTTCCTGACTTTCCCCCCTCACCGCAAAGACCTCTATCCCATAAAACTTAACTAAGGCGCTTGCCACGTCATCTTGGGTTGAAAGGGGATTTGAGGCGCAAAGTCTAATTTCCGCACCGAGCTCCTTAAGGGTTATAACCAGGTTTGCGGTTTCGGTGGTAACGTGGAGGCAGGCGGAGATCCTTACACCCTTTAGGGGTTTTGAATCTTTGTAATCTTCCCTTATGCTCCTTAGAACGGGCATCCTACTTTGAGCCCAATATATTCTTTTTTTCCCATATTCCGCGAGGGATGGGTCTTTGATCCTTGACAAATGGGCGCGGGAGGACTCGAACCTCCGACCTCCGGTATGTGAGACCGGCGCTCTAACCAGCTGAGCTACGCGCCCAGAAATCGGGGTGCCGGGATTTGAACCCGGGACCTCTTCCACCCCAAGGAAGCGCGCTACCAGGCTGCGCTACACCCCGATTCCCAAGTCGGGGCGCCCGGATTTGAACCGGGGACCTCCTGCTCCCAAGGCAGGCGCGCTATCCAAGCTGCGCTACGCCCCGACAAATCGGGGCGAGAGGACTTGAACCTCCGACCTCCCGGTCCCGAACCGGGCGCGCTACCAGGCTGCGCCACGCCCCGTAAAATGGTCCCGGGAGGATTCGAACCTCCGACCTCGCGGTTATCAGCCGCGCGCTCTAACCACCTGAGCTACGGGACCTTGGGTTGTATATTATAAGGTGGCAAAAACCACCTCATAATAACTTCTTGCGATCCCTAAAGCTCTTATTTCTCGTGTTTTCAACCTCCCTTAAGGTGGAGTCCGAGTATAGGCTGAACCTTCTCTTTGCCCTAATTAGCTCGCTTATAAACCTCTTGGGTAGTTTGTTTGGGCTCGGGCTCTTTTATAGGATAACCAACACCCTGGGCGGTTGGTCCTTTGACGAGGCTTTGGTGGTTGTTGGGATCTTCGTTCTTATTGAGGGTTTTTCGCAATCCATCCTGATGGCAAACTTAAACACCATAGTTGAGTACGTATGGAGGGGTACTTTGGATTTTGTTCTCTTAAAACCCGTTGATAGCCAATTTTACCTATCCTTCAGAAACTTTTCGGTATGGGGGATCCCAAATATGATTTTTGGTTTGGCGATAATTCTTTACACAGCTTTCAAATTAAAAGCCGGCTTCCTTGATATCCTCTTTGTGATATTTACCGTGATATCCTCCCTCACCATCCTTTACAGCATATGGTTCTTTTTGGGGAGCTTGAGTATATGGTTCGTGAAGATATACAATATAACCTTCGTTCTTAAGCAGTTGGTGGAGGCGGGTAGATATCCGATGAGCGCATATCCGGAGATCTACAGGTTTTTCTTTACCTTCGTTGTTCCCGTGTTCTTTCTTACAACGGTCCCCGCCAGCTTTGTGGTGGGGAAGGGTAGGCCCCATTTTGTCCTTATATCCTTAATCGTCGCGGTCCTAAGTTTGACGTTAAGTAGAGTATTCTGGAAGTTCGCCCTAAGGCACTACTCAAGCGCCTCCTCTTGACCTCTTATATTCCTCTATAAGCCTGTTCTGTATATCCCTTGGGGCCTCCTCGTAATGCGAAAAGGTATAATTTATCCAGCACCTACCCTTGGTTATTGACCTGAGGGGCACTATTAGGTCATATACGTTCTCAAGGGGGATTTGGGCGCTTATTTTTTGGTATCCCCTCTCGTAAGGTTCAAACCCCAAAACCCTTCCCCTCCTTGAATTTATTTCCCCTATGGTATCCCCCAGGTAAATTTCCGGAACGAAGATCTCGACGTTGTATATGGGCTCGAGGATGTAAGGGTCTGCCCCCGCGGCCGCCTCCTTGAAGGCCAAGGTTCCCGCAACCTCAAAGGCAAAGTTTGAAGAATCTACGGGGTGATGTTTCCCATCGTAAAGCTCCACCTTTACGTCTATTACTGGATATCCCGCTATAACCCCCTCCGCCATCGCCTTCTTTATCCCCGTCTCAACGGAAGGTATGTACTCCTTAGGTATTGCACCTCCGAATATGGAGTTTTTGAATTCGTAATTTTGTCCCCTGGGCAGGGGTTCTATTTTTATCATCGCTATTCCGTACTGCCCCCTACCGCCCGTCTGCTTTACGAACTTACCCATGCCCTGCGAAGGCTTCCTTATTGTCTCCCTGTAAGGGATCCGGGGCTTAGTTATCTCAACCTCAACGTTGAACTTGTTTTTTAGTTTGGAGATTATGGAGCCCGCATGGGTTGCCCCCTGACACTTTAGCAAATGCTGGTGAAGCTCAACGTCGTACTCGTAGGAAAATGTTGGATCCTCCCTCAAAAGCCTCTGCATAGCCTCCGAGATTTTCTCTTCGTCGGATCTGCTTTTTGGTTTAACCGCAACCACATAAGGTTTGAATACCTCCTCAAAGGGTTCAAAATCAAAGTCCGACCCTTCACCCAAAAGGACATCCCCCACTTGCGCATCCCTAAGCTTGGGTAAGAGAATAAATTCACCGACTGAAACCCCCTCAACCTCTATCCTATCCTTACCGAAAGGAACGTAAAGGTGGGAGATTTTCTCCTTGGTCCCCGTCCTCTTGTTCAAAAGCTCCATGCCTTTTGATATTTCACCGAAAGATCTCGCGTAAAACTGCTCCCCCATTGATGGGTCAAACGTGGATTTGAATATTACCGACCCCCGATTGTTTCCCCCCTTGTAAGGTGGCATAAAGTGTATCAAGAAGAAGAGGAGGTGCCTTATATCCGCCTCGTTCTCAACGAAGAATACTGGATGTATGTGGGTAGTTCTTAAAGCCCTCTCCATAACGTTCAAAAGTTCCTCCTTGCTTATATCATGACCCTCGAGGAACTCTTCAAGGAGCTTATCATCCATAGAGATTATCTCCTCCATGAAATCCTCGGTTAGGTTTTCCAAGTTGAAGGGCCTGCCGGGAGGGGCGAAGGGTTTGGTATCGGGTCCTGCAAGTTCCTGAAGGAATTTTAAGGTTTCCTGCCAATTTCCGCTTGAGTATTGTGTTATTACGAATGCGGAAGGTATATTGTACTTTTGAGTTGTGTGGAATATGCTCTCAACGGATGCATCCCATACGCTACCCGCCCTTACAAATATCATCACCGCGTCCGCCATAATGATCGCCCTTTGGCTTTGCGGTACGAACTCCACAAAGCCCGGTGTATCTATGAAGTAGAAGTGGTTATCCTTTTCTAAGTGGGAGAAGACCTTAACGGATGTGGTGGAGCCCCTCTCCTGTTCGTCGGGTTCAAAATCCAAGAACTTGGTTTCCGGTTTTGGGATACGTTTTGCCATATATAGTATATTCGCCAAAACAAAGGTTTTACCAGATAAAGGTTGTCCCGCGAAAGCTACCGCTTTTACCTTCATAGATTTTATTCTACGGTTGTAAATAGCCTTTTATCCCGTAAATTTCCCTCAAAGTTTCCAAAAAATCCTTTCTCCCCTCCTCTATGATATCCATCTCCTCCTCAAGTTTTCTCGTAAATTCCTCGCTCACGAATTCCCCAAATTTCCCACTCAAGAACTTATAAACCACTATACCCATCTTAGTGGGAAATAGGTACCCTTTCCTTTCAACCACGTAACCCCTTTCAAGGAGGGTTTTAACTATTTGGGCGTAGGTGGATGGCCTTCCAAGCCCCCTTTTCTTCATCTCCTGTATCAAGGTCCCCTGAGTGTAAGGTTGAACCTTGGGAACCTTTAGGAAATTAACGCCCTTCACCTTTAATTCCCCATCCCAAACCCTTATATTCGGAAGGACGAGGTTATACCCATCCTGCAAAATTTCCCTCACCACTTCCTCAACATGGGCAAAACCGTTATACAAGACTATAATTTCTGCCGATTTAACCTTTGAGGGCCTCATTTGGGAAGCCAAAAATCTGTTGAAGATTAGGGAATATATTCTTAGGGTATTCTTTGGGTCTTGGAACTCAACGCTTCCCAAGCTTATCATAAGCCTGAGCTCGTCGGGCCTTATTGGCCTTGTGGGCCTTATACACTCGTGTGCTCCCCCTTCTCCCCAGCTCCTTGGATAAAACATTTCCTCCCCAAAATCCTTCGCTATTATGGGTTTTGCAACGGAGTATTTACCGAATTCGGAAACTCTGGTAGAATCCGTCCTATGGTACGTAATAAAGCCCTTTTCAAAGAGCTCCTGAAGGATCTCCATGGTTTTGTCGGCAGGTAGGCGGGAGTCTTGTAGGATAGTATCCGTGGTGTATGGTGGTGGCGGGCCCTTCTCCTCCTCCCACTCCTTCCCCCACATAACCCTTATTTTCTCCGGTTCCCTCTGCATCTCGTACACTAAAGCTTTATCCTCAACCAAAAATGCTATCTCCCTTCCCCCGAGGTTCAGAACAACCTTATCTATCTTTTTCTTAAACTCTTCGTTCCTCTCTATTATCCAACCCAAAACTGGCGTTTGCACCCTACCAGCGGAAAGATCATTCCTTTTGAAAACCCTCCAAAGTATCTGGGATAAAGTAAATCCCACCCACCTATCCGCTATCCTCCTCGTAATTTGAGCCTTTACCCTGTTAATATTAAACTCCCTCATTTCCCTTAAGGCCTCAACGAACGCCCTGGGAGTTACCTCGTGGAATTCCGCCCTATATATCCTTCTATTAAGCGGGAATATGAGGGCGTATATGTCGTAAGCGATCTTTTCCCCTTCGGCGTCAGGATCCGTAGCGATAAAAACCTCATCCACCTCGTACGCGACACCCCTCAAAGCCTGAATAATTGAAATTTTATCCGATATCTCCCCATCCCCACAAACTTTCCTCAAATATTCAACTTCCGTATGCTGTTCCCCCGTCTTTTTACACCTTTTTATTGTATCGTAAATCCCCAAAAATTTTCCGTTCTCCTCTAAAACCCCAAAAAACCCACCCTCTGTCTTTAAGTCAAGTATATGTCCCAAGGATGCGGTTATGGATAGGACCCTGTCCCCCAAGGGGATATCGTAAAATACCGCCCCTTTAACGATCCTCGTTTGGGGTTTTCCAAAGAAACCCGCTATGGTCCTCGCCTTATTGGGGGATTCAACCACAACGAGCGTAGTTTTAAATATATCACCTCCGCCCCCTTTCCCCTCCCTAAACCTTCTCCTATCCTCATCTATCTCCCTTAATATCTCCTCCAAGTTAAGGCTCTCAAATTCCTTAAGTTCAACTTCAAAGGTGTGGAAGTAGTAAATTAACCTCTTTTCAAGACTCCGCAGGGCTTTCTTATCCCAATATAGGATCAGGCTTAAACCCCTCGTGAGACCCCCTGCGACCAACCTAGATGTTCTACCACTTGCCTGTATGTAAGTGGCCGCGTCCGCTACCGTCACATAAAGCTCCTCATTTATCCTCTCAAGGGAAACCTCGTCGGATTCGTTTATCTTATTTATAAAGCTCTCGTCCGAAAACTTTGAAGAGATAAAGTTATAAGCCTCCAAGACCCTATCCTTAATTTTTGGATAATTTTCAATGTCCCTTATCGCCCTGTACTTTGAAAGGATCCTTATATAATTTCCCGCCTTGATCTTCTCCTCACTTTCAAGGATGGGATAAACCGAAACAAGGAGGTTATAAGCTGAGGAAGGGTTTATTTCCGTCTTTACGGGAAAGACAAACTTTGGAACATCAAGGAAAATCGCGTACCTTATCACTCCAGGTAGGTCTATCCCCCTGACCAAGGGGTTCCCTATGTTCGCCAACCCAATTGCCACATCAAAATCCCCCCTTCCCATTTCCTTATAAAGGTTTGATGGTGAAAGCTCTAAGTAATTTAAAACCTTGAAACCCTCATTTTTTAGATAGTTTGAAACCTCCTCAACCTTCTCCCTGCCGTACCTTGCGGAAACAAAAAGGAGACCACCCTTCCCAAGCCTCTTTATCAAAGTGGGAAGCTGAGCTATGGCATCATCCATACTCTCAACCCACTTTACGCTATCAACTACTTTCCTGACCGTACTTACCGCCCTCTGTATATCAAAACCCAGCAGGTTTTTGAAAAGGATCACCCTCTTTGTTTTGGGTTTTAGTGTGGCGGATGAAATTATTAGGACGGTTTTCCCCTCCCTTTCCCTTATCTTTTCAAGTTCCCTTAAATCCTCCTCGCTTTTCCTCTCCTTAAGGGCTAAGGAAATTTCCCTTTCGGAAAATCCCAGAAGTTTAAATATACCCTCAATGTTCTTCGAGCTTTTAAGGAAGGAATCCGTGTCATCAACGAAGATGAAGGTGAAGGGGATTTTACTTAAAACCTCAAGGTTCTTGTGGAGAAAGATATTTGTACCAAGTAGTATATCAAAATCCCCGCTTTCAAGAATCTCCTTATCTTTTTTTCTACCCTTATATACCAAAACCCTCCTTTCAATCCCCAGCTTTTCCAAAAAATGCCTTATCCTTTCGTAAGCCTGCTCCGACAAAACCCGCGTCGGGAAGATGAGTAAGGATTTCTTCGCCAATATTGAGGCAACCAAGCCAAAGGTGGTTTTGCCAACGCCGGTAGGGGCCGCTATTGCAAATGATCTTTTCATTAAGTACCTTTTTGCCCAAGTTCTCTGGAGGGACCAGGGTTTAAAACCTACGCATTTTTCAAAAACCTCGGAAAATTCCCTTAGATTTTCCTCTATTTCGCATATCTCCCCCAAAAATCCACTTTTCTTTAAATTTTCGCAAACCTCACCTTCCTCGGGCAAACACCTTTCGCATGGCAAACCCAATATCAACCTACGATCCTTTATGGGACCTCCGCAGTTTGGGCAACCGCTGTATATCAGAAAAAGGCTACTTGTATCTGTATTCGTACTCATAAACCTCGTATTCTAAACGAATCTCTTTCCATTTGAAGAAGGATGTATTCCCCAAGACTACATAAAATTTCCCCGCCTCTTGGGCGGTGAATTTAAATTCCGTATTTATCTGGGAAAAAAGCTTTATCTTAGCCTTTACGTCCTCAAGGGGCAAACCCTCCTCAAAGATCCTCTCAAATTCCTTAAAGTCTTCCTCCGACAAAACAAAGATAAAGCTTATATCGTCTCCCTTAATTATCCGAGAAAATCCCCTAAAGTGCTGTCCCTTTGAAATGTTGAAATTGTGATATACATAACTTTGGGGTTGAACCCTGAAAGTGGAGGAAAAACTTTCTATTACGTTTTTTACCCTATCTTCCTCCTCAACCGAAGCGCAGGAAAGAAACAGGGGAATAAGAAAGAGCTTTCTCATCTATTGCGGTTTGTTTTCCTCCTTATTCCCTTCCGCATCCTCCCTCATAGCCTTCTTAAACTCCTTTATGGCGTTCCCCATCCCCTTCGCAAGCTCGGGTAACTTCGAAGGTCCAAAGAGGATGAGGATTATAAGCAGGATTATTAATACCTCCGCAAATCCAAGGTTAAACATAGACGATAATTTTAAGGCAGAAAGTAGCTTTTGTATCCCGAAAGATGTCCCAAAAACCTTTTCGGGATAAACCTATAATTTAGTCCCATAATTAAGCCAAGAACCCTAACGAAATCCTCAAGGATGGCGTAAGGGATCCAAAATGGGGCATTTTCCGAAAGGTACTCCATCTGCCCCAAGATAAACCTTAATGTGTCCCCCCTTCCCCCGTATTTTTTTAACCAAGGGTTTTCAGCATAAAAAACCCCTATGGAAAAGTACCTTTGGAAAAGTTTAAAGGGTGGATAATCGTGGGCGTGGAAAACCCTCGCTTCGGCGTTGTACATAACCTTATAACCCCTTAAAACCAGCATAGCACAAGCCAAAAGATCCTCGGATAAGATCACCCTCCTAAAACCCCCTATCTCCAAAAGGGCGCTTTTTAAATACGCGGAGCAAACGTTTGAGTTTGAGAAGGTTCTTAGGCCGTATTTCGGTATATCTTTCGCGCTCCTAATTTCCGACTTGGGTGGGTAGGAAAATAATCTAAAGAATACCTCTGGGGGCTTTGTTCCCGGAGGGGGTATGTGACGGGCGTACGATAGTACCACTTTTCCCTCCTCTATGGGTTTTATGAGGACCTCCAAAGTCTTATCGTTTTCGGGTAGGGCGTCCTGCGAGAAGAAAACCACTATATCCCCCTTTGAAATCTCAACTCCCAAATTCCTCGTCAATCCGTGATTAAACTCCTCCTCCCTTATTGAAACAAACACATCAGCGTAACGTTTGGCGATCTCGGGCGTTTTGTCCCTTGAAGAGCTGTCTATCACTATGATTTCCGATTTTACGGTTTGCGCTCTGAGGGATTCAAGGAGATCCTTTATGTACCTCTCCCCGTTTTTTGTGGGTATTACGACGGAAACCCCCATTCAAAGGGCCTCAAAACCCTAAAATTCCTATCCGTGAATACGTGCGTAGTGTATCCCTCCGCTATCTTCTCCTCCCCCCTAAATACCTCATAGTAAAACCTGAATTTAACCCCTATCCTCTCAAACCTAACGGAAATTTCCAGCTCGTCCCCAAAGCGGGCGGACTTTATGTATTTAACATAAGATTCAATCACAACAATTAAAATTCCATCCCTTTCCATCTCGTGATAAGGTCTTCCAATACTTTCCATAAATGCAGTTCTCGCCTCCTCAAAGTAAATTATATAGTTTGAGTGATGAACAATACCCATCTGATCAGTCTCGGCGTACCTAACCTTTATTTTGTGCCTGAAGTTCTTGGTAGATCCTTCCATTTATCTTCGCCCCTTCTTCAACTACAAGGATCTTGCACTCAATATCCCCGATAAATTTAGCCCCAGCCTTAAATTCCACCCTTTCACCCGTAATTTTCTCCGTATTTATCTCCCCCTGAGAAATTAAACTTCCAACCTTTATATTCTTTGCCTTTATTTTCCCAGACTTTCCCAAAAATATCTCACCCTTTATTTCCATTTCTTCACACTCAATCTCCCCTTCAACCACCGCGCTACCTTCAACAAAAATATTTCCAAAAAACCTTGCCCCTTTCCCCAAGTAAAGTTCCGTACTTGAGAAATCCTTCTTCTTCCCAAACATTAGAGCTTACCACCTAGCACGGATATAACACTTTGCGCGATATCGGCAAGTTTGGAAACTATTTGGGAGTTTTCAATAATGAGGAACCTGATTTCGTGGATCTTCATAAGGGCTAAGGCTATTATTCCGACAAACAGGGCAGATTCAAGGAGGGCAAGGAGCGAACCGCCTATGAGGTCAAATGGTCCAAGGGAGAAGTTAAGCTTAAAAAGCTGGGCTATGAACTGTATTCCCTGATGCACGATGATGAAAATTATCACAAAGGTAACTGCGTATCTAAGATCTTTATCAAAAATGAACGTTAAATAATGGGTAAAATTTTGGGCTAACTTTGAGGCAATTACGACACCAACAATGAGGGCGACGAGGGCCCAAAACTGGGTTCCGGTTTTTGATCTAAACCCTTGAAAGACGGAGAAACCTATAAAAACCAAGGCGATTATGTCAATTATTCCCATATGGGAATTATAACCTTGTAAATTTGTCCGCTATGTTCATCTTCCTGTCAATATGCTCAATCTTTGCGGATGTCTCATTTAAGAGGTTTTCACAGAGGTTTTTTAATTCCTTGAGGTTTTCCGCCTTAACGCTGTACAAACCCTTAATCTGGCTCACCACAAGCTGGGAGTCCATATAAATCTTTGCACCGAAGATCCGGTTCTCCTTAAGCCACCATAGGGCCTTTAGTAGGGCATTGTATTCCGCTTCGTTGTTCGTTCCATACCCTATTTCACCAAATTCCTTGTAAATCTCCCTTCCATCCAACCTAACAACAAAGGCGTATTTCATAACCCCCGGGTTTCCCTTTGATCCCCCATCAACGAAAACCTCGTAGTTCGAACCCCCAACGTATAAACCGTTAACCTTTATGTAATCTATTACACCCTCCGCGGTTAAACCCTTTACACTTAACCCCTCTTTTAATCTCCCCCTTATCTCCGAAGAGGATATCTCTATTAACCTATGCTTTACCAAAATTGGGTTAAACAGCCTTTTTATTTCCTCCGGGATATTTATGTCCCCCCTTGAAAGGACCAAGAACTTTGCGAGTTTTGGAAGTTCAAAGTAATTTTTCCAACTTTTTATTTCCGCCATCTGATCGGCCCCAAGTATAAAATAAAGCTCCCCAAACTTAAATTTCTCCCTATAAGCCCTCAGAATATGGTATGTGTAAGATGGTGAAATTCCCAATTCTCCTTCGAAAGTGTCCACCCTTAATCCCCTCTCCCCACCTATTAAGATCTCCACCATTCTAACCCTGTGAAAGTAAGAAGCCAGAACCTCCTTGTGCGGGGGATGATAATTTACCAAGAACCTAACCTCATCCAATATTCCTTTTTCCACAAGATCCCTGGCAAGGAGAAGATGTCCAAAATGAGGAGGGTCAAACCTCCCGCCGAAAAGTCCCACCCTCATTGGGAGTTTAAAAGCGCTTTTACGGAATCCACCCTCGGGTCATCTGGGTAAAGTCTTAAGAATTCTTCAAGGTACAACCTCCAAGATCTATCAGCCTTCAGCTTCCTATAAACATCCGCTTCAAGCAAGAGTTTTGTAGCCTTTTTGTAAAGTATCTCTGATATTACTTTATCCGCGGAATCGGAGAATATCCCCATTCCCTTGAGTCTCTGGGCGTAATATAGTCCCATATCGATCTCGGATATGTCAAGGTAGAGATTCTTGTGTTTCTCGTTATAAGCCCTTGCGAGGTACAAAAGGGCGCTTGCCTTAATGGTATCCCCCAAACCCGTATAATTTTCCAAGAGCGTCCTGAACTCCAAGATCGCTTGATCGTAATCTTTAAGTTTGAAGTAAGATAGGGAGATGTAGTATTGGCTTTTGTTTGCAAGATCCCCATAACCGGTGACGTATAAAACCTCCTTAAATTTCTTTATTGCCTCGTTATATTTCCCCCTCTCAAATAGTTCGATCCCCGCCTTAAAGGATTCTTCGGGAATAACTATGTTTATTTTCTCGCCCCTTCTGAATGTTGAGCAAGAGAGCAGTAGTGCAAATAGTACAAAACATCCCCTCACAAGTTTGGGAATTTTAAGGTTGCCTTTACCCCATTAAAATACCCAACCTATGAAGGTAAAATTTCCAACCATTGGCAAGATTTCACCCGAATTTTTTGACAATTATATATTTCCGAGGCTTGGGGCAAAAAGGGAGGAGGTCATCGTACCTCCCCAGCATGGAGTAGATACGGGAGTTGTAAGGATCGGGAACGGAAAGGTGATGATCCTAACCACCGACCCGGTGTATATCCTACCCGCCTACGGTTGGGAGAAAGCGGCGTGGTTCGCTTGGCACATATTGGCTTCCGATGTTACAACCTCCGGCTTCCCACCCGCGTATATTTCCGTAGATTTCAACCTTCCAATGAGCATAACCGAGGAGGAGTTTGAAATAATTTGGAGGGTTTGGGACGAGGAAAGTAAGAAGTACGGAGCTATGGTGGTCGCGGGGCACACCGCCAGATATCCCGGAACGGATTACCCAATGGTGGGAGGAGCGACCTTCATATCCATAGGGGACGAAGACAAGTTTTTAACGCCAAAAATGGCCCAACCCGGGGATGCATTGATAATTACCAAGGGACCCGCGGTGGAAACTGTTGGAATTTTCGCAAACTTGTTCCCGAATTACATAGCGGAAAATCTCGGGAGCGAGATAGCGGAGAAGGGTAGGGAATTATTTTATAAGATGAGCACGGTTGATGATGCCTTAACCGCGGTTTCAGTTGGATATAGGGAAGAGGGGGTTAGGGCTATGCATGATGCAACGGAGTGCGGTATATTGGGGGGAGTTTATGAGATGGCTCAAGTTTCAAACGTGGGGGTGATCCTTTACAAGGACAAAATACCCGTTTATGAAGGTGTCCTTGAAATTTGCAAACTTTTCAACGTTGAACCTTATTCCGCGATAAGCGAGGGAACCCTAATAATTTCCGCGGTTGGAGATAAGGCGGATGAGGTCGTAAGGAAACTGAGGGAAAAGGGGATACCGGCGGAAATAGTGGGGGAGTTTTTACCGAGGGAAAAGGGCATGTGGCTGGTGGATAAGGATGGGCAGAGACCCCTTGAGCACCCGAGGGTGGATCCCTTCTGGTCCGCAATGGATGAAGCTATAAGGAGGGGCCTCTCCTGAAAGAAATAATCCTCGCCTTTTTAACGGGTTTTATAACCGGGGCTATTTTCGCATTGCTTAAACTTCCGGTTCCCGCACCCCAAACTTTGGCTGGGATTATGGGGATAGTTGGACTATTTTTGGGATATGTTGTGGTGAAGATGTTCTTGAAATAAAAAAATAGGGGGGCTTTCGCCCCCCTCCCTTTTATCTTACTATAACCTTCCGCGTTCTATTTGAAACCACAAAATAGATCCCCTTCCTGTTCGGGACGAAATTCCCGACGTACCTACCGTCCGCGGTATAAACCTTAACCTCGCCGGATGTTATCCCTTTGGAAGCCTCGCTTATTGAAGTGGTCGCAACTTTGCGATATAGGTTCCTAAAGGTGGTATCCACGACGGGAGAACCAAACATATAGTACCTTATCCTCCCACTGTCAAGGTGTTCCTCCACCTTCCCGAAGGACTCGTTGAACTTAAAGCGGTAATAGTCCCAAATCACGATGGAATCTATGAAGTAGGACGAAAGTAGGGAGCTCCGAACCGTGTACCTCAAGGGGGATATAGTTATAAGGTAGCTAGGTCCAGATATGCTCGCAACCCTAGCAGTTGAAGATCTAACCCAGAAGGTGTCTACTATACCGTCCCCGTCAATGTCACCTATTGGATACCTCGTGTTCAGCCTTATTAGGCAGGTGTCCCATGCTTGCCAGTTATCTCCAAGCGAGGGGTTGTACTTCATAACTATAAGCCCATTCTCTCCGTAAAGGTCATCGTAGCCCTGACGGAAGTATATGAAGCCTGTATCGGTTCGGGGACCTGTGGAGTCCGTATTCATAAAGCGTTGGTAGTTCGCCCCGGGAAGGGAGCTGGAGAAGGTGCAGTAAGGGAAGTCGGTAGGTCCTATGATTCCCACGAGGAATACGCTATCCCTCTCGGTTCCGTTTCCGTATAGGATCCCCGTTATCGTGTAGTCCCAGTATCTACCTTCCACTACGCCGAGCCAGTCGAGGGAGAAGGGTTTGTAGGAAGTCCTCACTTGGGGGGTGTTTATACTACCCCTCCATATCCCATGCATCGGCGCAACAGGCAAGGATATTAACCACATCATATTTGGATATTATAAGGGTGATTATTTGATTATAACTTTTCTCTTTTTGTTGCCCGATATTACAAAATATATTCCCTTTCTGTTCGGTACGGATTTCCCAACGTACCTACCGTCCGCGGTATAAACCCCCTTCTCCCCCAATTCAACATCCCTCATTTCCTCGCTTATTGCGGTGGTTATAACCTTATGGTAAAGATCCCTGACGGGAACCTCAAAGGATGTCCCCATCCGGTAGTATTTCCACCTTTGGCTATCAAGGTGCTCCTCAACCTTTCCGAAATAGGGTACAAACTTGAACCTGTAATACTCCCATACAATAATTGAGTCAAAAAAGGAAGATAGTGATGTGAGTTTTATCCCGTACCTTAAGGGGGAGATAGAAACCTCATAAACCCCACCAGATATGTTCTCCACCCTCGCCCTTGAAGGACTAGCCCAGATCGTATCAAAGGATCCGTCACCGTCTATATCTCCAACGGGTATTTTGATATTTATTGGGAAAAAACAAGTATCCCAAGCTTCCCAATT
>JBMSAP010000062.1:0-19055 GCA_049414445.1 Candidatus Caldipriscus sp.
GAAAGAGCTTTCGCCCAAGAGGTTGGAGATTGATAAAGGGGGGGAAGCCTTTAAAAATGCTATCAATAAACTTGAAGGGCTTGGGGTTTTTGACGATGAAATTAATTCCATTCCCCTACCCGTCAAAATTAAGATAATAATGGAGCTTTCAAAGGGGGAAGCGGGAATAGCACAATTTGTTGCAAAATCTTGGACGGTAGGGGATTTGGGGATCGCAAGGTCGGAAAAACTTGTACAATTTCCTTCGGAAAGGGTATACTATAACGGGAAGCTGGCGGAGTTTAAAGGTGAAAATGTGGATGTCTTGGGGTTAAGGTCATGTTCTTGGGCTTCTGGAAAGATAAGGGTATTGGGGGATTACGGAAATTTTGATAAGGAGATATTGTTTTACGATATTGCGTGTTTGGTGGGTATCTCGGAGGCGGCTTTGGAAAGTGCGGAAAACTACGCAAAGGAAAGGAAAGCCTTTGATAGAACTATTTACGATTTTGAGGAGATAAGGGGTTTTATACAAAGGGGGAGGTCTTACGTTGAGGGGATAAAGGGTGCCCTTTTGGTTTCCGAGGATCCCATGAAGCTTTTAAACCTAGCCCTTGAAATGGCATATTTTTGCACGGATAAGGCGATGCAGATTTTCGGCGGATATTCGTTTATAAACGAGCATCCGGTTCAGAAGTTCTTAAGGGACGCGAGGATGTTAAGGAGCCTTTTGATAAGGAAGTTATGGTAAGGCTTTCAAGGGAAGGGTGGGAGGCGGTTTTTACCTTCTTAACTTTCGCATTTTTTGTAATGTCCTACTTTTTTGATTGGGCTTGGGTTGGAGCATACATTTTTGGTAGCGCATTCACATTAAAGTCCGTTTGGGATTCTTTAAGGGAAAAGAAAATAAACGTGGATCTTTTGATGCTTCTTGGGGCTTACGGTGCGGCATATATCGGGAAGTTTCACGAGGGAGCCTTCCTACTTTTCCTATTCAATTTGGGAAATACCCTTGAAGGTTTTGCCTTCAAAATAAGCAGGGAATCCATAAGGTCCCTAATATCCATAAAACCGCAGAGGGCAAGGGTGAGGAGGGATGGTGATTGGGTTGAAGTTCCGGTGGAGGAGGTAAAAGTTGGGGATGAGGTTATGGTGAAGGCGGGGGAAAGGATGCCCGTTGACGGGGAAGTGATAGGGGGTAAGGCATCCGTTGATGTTTCCCTGATAACGGGTGAGTACATTCCCGAGGTAAAGGAGGCTGGAGACAAGGTTCCGGCGGGAAGTTTGGTGATAGACGGATATTTAAAGGTTAGGGCGATAAGCGGGGCGGGTGAAAGCACGGTTGATAGGTTGATAAGGCTGGTTGAGGAGGCGAGGGAATATAAGAGTAAAACCCAAACTTTGGCAGAATGGATAGGGGAAAAATATACCCTCTTGGTCCTATTAACCCTCCCTTTGGTTTATCTATTCTTTTATCTTCTGACAAAAGATCACTCGCAGGCGTTTTATAGGCTTTTGGTGCATTTGGTTGTTGCGTCCCCATGCGCCTTTGTCATATCAACCCCAATAACCGTTATTTCGGCGATATCCGCGGCCGCAAGGAGGGGGATCCTATTTAAGGGTGGTTCCGCGGTGGAGGGACTCTTTAAGGTTAAATGGGTAGCTTTGGATAAGACGGGAACAATAACTAAGGGAAAACCCAGGTTGAAGAAAGTGGAGGTTTTATGTTCCTGCCATGGTGAGGATGAGATATTAAGGATATCTGGAAGCCTTGAAAGGTACGTTTCACATCCCATAGCAAATGCTATAACATCCGTAGCCTTAGAGAGGGGTTTGGATCTTTTGGATTTTCGGGAGGTTAAATATGAGGTGGGTTATGGGATTTACGGAAATCTAAACGGTTCCACTTGGGAAATATCAAGGGCAGATGGAATTAGGGGTGAGGGCATAGTTTTAAGGGTCAGAAGGGATGGGAAGGATGAGGCTTTACTTTATCTTGAGGACGAGTTGAAGGATGGGGCAAAGGAGGGAATAAGCGCCCTAAAGGGAATGGGGTACAAGGTGATACTGATAAGTGGGGATAGGTACGAGAACGTTGAGGCGGTGGCGAGAAAGGTAGGTATAGAGGAATTCATAGCAAACGCAAAACCCGAGGATAAATTAAGGAAAATAAAGGAACTTTCGGAAAACGGGGGATGCTGTATGGTTGGAGATGGGATAAACGATGGTCCGGCCTTAAGCGCCGCCACCTTTGGCGTGGCTATGGGTTCTATGGTTTCGGATGTTGCGGTTGAGAGCTCGGATATAAATATCCTTTCCGACGACCTTAGGTACCTTCCCAAAGCCTTTGAGATCTCAAAGAAGTCATACTCCATAATCCTACAAAACGTAACCCTTTCCATAGGATCCATCCTTGTGATGGTACTGTTAAACCTTTTCGGACTTGTTAATATTATGCTCGGGGTTATAGGGCACGAGGGGACCACGGTATTGGTTGCTTTAAACGGTTTAAGGGCCCTACTTTTGAAATGAAAACGCTAAAGGAAAAGATATATCCTACCCCGCATGTGAGGATCCCGATAAGCGAGGGTATAACTATAAACGTTCCGGATGTTAATAAGGAGGTATGGGAGGAATGTATATAACTTTAAAGCCGAATGTGGCAAAGATCACCTTTAGGGGGTTGAGGGATAAGCCCGGAACCGCGGCGGATCTGATATACGTTTTAAAGGAGGAGGGTTTGAGCCTCTTGGCCCTAAGTTTTGATAGCGCGGTAGGTGGTATAGGGGACGTTTCCTTCATCGTTTACGAAAGCGAGGGGGAGAAGATCAGGAAAAAGAGGGAGGAGATTGCGGAAAGGGTTGGGGCGAGGGAGGTTGTGGTTGATAAGGGTCTTTCCTTTTTGGAATTCTTTGATGTTTTGAAACTTGAGGAAGTTTTTGAGAAGTTTGCGATCTTAGGGATAAACATAGAGTTCATAGCGATGACATCTGGACATTTAGGAGTGGCCTTCAGGAGGGCTAAGCTGGGAGAGGTGGTGGAGATGTTCCAAGCGGAGGTGGTAAACGTCTATTGATGAGGTTGTTTCTCGTTTTAATTCCTTCAATTATCGGATTTTCCTTACTTACCTTTAACAACGAGAATTTGGACGAAAACGTACCCACCTTTGTGCTACAGTTCGTAATTTTATCCGTACTTTCAATTCTGACCTTATCTTGGATCTTTAACATTATGAAAAGCCCATTTATAAAAGGGGCTTTTTTATTACTCGGATTGGGCAACCTCATTCTCGCTCTATATTTATTTTTCAAGTTTTGGGATGGTTATGTCTCTCTACCCTTTTTCCTTTTATCCTCCTGGTGCTTCTATAAGGCAAATTAAACCCCCCTCCTGTTTCCCCATATCCTTATATGTATCCTGTCCGAGTATCTGAAATTGTGCTTGATGCAAATTTTCACCACCTCCTCTGCGAGGGGCAGTTCCCTTGTTGTACCCTCCGGCATAAGGAAAACGGAGAAGGGTATAATGTCGTGGGGAAGGTATAACTTTTCTAAAATTTCAAGGATCTCAGCTTCATCCCTTTTGGGATCGCTAACAACGAATTTTAAAAAAACCCTACCCTTCAATATTAAAGGCACAAACTCCCTTAAAATATCAAGTTTTATTGCCCCATCGTTTCCGCTACTTTTAAGCTTGGGTGAGAGCACAAAGAAAACCCTATCATCATCTTTTAAAATCGGTGGGAATGTTCCGTTTGTCTCAAATTGGAACTTCCCTCCCTCCACCTCCCTTATCCATTTTTCCCATATCCTTGAATAAAGGAGGGGCTCCCCTCCCGTTATTACGGTTAAAGGTGCCTTTTTAATATCCTCCCGGAATTCTTCAAAGGTATAAACAAACGTCTCGGAAAAAGAGGATCTTTTTACATCCCATGTGTAAAAGCTGTCGCACCATACACATTTTAAATTGCAACCCCAAACCCTCAAGAAGTTTGATACAACCCCCGCAAAGGGCCCCTCCCCCTGAATACTCAAAAATTTCTCAACCAAGCGTAACATCAAGGAAGAGCATAAGGATAAGTCCGATTATTAACCCGTAAGTTGCAAGCCTCTCATGCCCAAACCTATGAGTTTCTGGAATTATCTCGTCGCTTATTACGAAGAGCATGGCCCCCGCCGCAAAGCCCATGGCGTAAGGTAATAAGGGTTTAAAGATATAAACCAGGACCGCACCGAGGATCGCCAAGGGAAGCTCGATAAAACCGGACCTCAGGGATGTATAGATAGCGTAAAACTTTTTTCCGAAACCAACGCTCATAGCCCCCAAGGAAACCGCCAAACCCTCGGGTATGTTCTGTATCCCAATTGCCAACATTAGGGTTATAGCCTCGTGGAGTTTGCCGGAACCAAAACCCACACCCACCGCCAAACCCTCAGGGGCGTTGTGTATGGTTATGGCAATTATAAAGAGTAAAACCCCCTTAAGCCTCCTTGTATCTATTCCTTCCCTACCCCTTATTATGTGCTCATGCGGAATTAGATGGTCCAAGATGTCTATGGTTAAAGAGCCTAAAAGTAAGCCTATAAGTACGGGGAAGACCCCTCCGATCTCTATACCTGGAATTATCAAACTTGTGAAGCTCGCAGCGAGCATAACCCCCGCCGCAAAACCCAAGGATACATCCAAAAATTTCTGCGATACGTTTCCCAAAAAAAGAACCAATAATGCCCCAAGACCGTTAAAAAGGACTATTACACTACCTCCTACAAAACCGTACCAAAGGGGGTTATTTGGAAAAATTTCAAGTAATTTTATGAACCACTCCATAGAACCCTCCTCACCTCCTCAACCGTCTCCTCCGCCCTTTCCCTCGCCACCCTTGAACCCTCAATTATCACATCCATAATTAGATCATCCGAAAGTTCCTTAGCCTTTTCCCTGTAAGGTTCAAGGGCGCTTATCAATTTCCCCGCTATCCTATTCTTACAATCCACGCAACCCAATACCCCTTTCCTACAGTTTTCCTCAATCTCGTAAGATTCATCCGGATTGAAAGCCTTGTGTAGATAAAAGATTGGGCAGATTTCGGGCCTTCCCGGATCCCCCTTCCTTATCTTCATAGGGTCGGTTATGCTCTTTTTCACCTTTTGTGTTATCTCTTCGGGCGTGTCCGAAATGAATATAGCGTTGTTGTATGATTTTGACATCTTCCTCCCGTCTATTCCCAAGATCTTGGGGATTTCGGTTAATAAGGGTTCGGGAATTGGGAAAACCTCGCCGTATATCCTGTTAAAGTCCCTCGCTATCTCCCTGGAAAGCTCTAAATGGGGAAGCTGATCCTCACCCACAGGCACAAGCTCCCCCTTGTATATTAGTATGTCCGCAGCCTGAAGAACCGGATATCCCAAAAATCCATAAGAAATTTCGGATGGAGCTAAGGAATCATCAAAATCTAAAAAGGACAACCTTTCCAAAACCTCCTCCTTTATCCTGCCTATTACCCCCCTCAGGAACTTTTCCCCCTTCTCCTTATCCTCCCCCTTTATGAACTCCACAATTCCCCCCACCTCACCCTCAACCGATAAATTCTCAAGGTTTAAGGAGAGTTTGATCTCGCTCTTTTTCTTCCTCAGTTCCGAAACCTTTTCCTTAAAGGTCGGGTTCCTCAAGAGCCTATTTACGGAAACCAGCATGGAAAATATAAGGTGAATTTCCGCATGTTGTGGAACCAAAGATTGCCTGAAGATAACCGATCTTTTTGGGTCTATCCCTACCGCAAGCCAATCCTTAACCATATCCAAAGTGTTCCTTAAAATCTCCCTGTTCCTAGTTGGTTCATCGGTAAGAGCGTGCCAATCCGCAACTTCAAAATAACATTTGTAATTTTCCTGAAGCTTAACCCAGTTTTCTAGAACACCCTTTAAGTGTCCCACGTGCATCCTTCCCGTTGGTCTCATACCGGATAATACGACCTTCATAGCGCTCTATTCTATTGGCGTTATGTTTTCCCCTTTATAATACCCAAACCTATGAGGAGGTTTTATCTTCTTTTTTTCTTGCCCTTTATCTTGAATCTAGGGTGCAGGAAGGCGGATCAGGAAGTCCTAACAATAAATCATGGGAAGATTGAGGAGATAACGATAAATGTGGATCCCGCCCTCAGGATAGTCACACCCAAAGCGCTGGTATATCTTCCCCCCAACTACGACCCGAATAAAAACTACCCCATAATATACCTCCTGCACGGTTTCGGTGGGGATTACAGGACGTACGTTTACTTTAATGGTGTTCATGAGATCTTGGATTACCTAATATCAACGGGGCAGATAGAACCCGTCATAGTCGTTATGCCTGACGGAAGGAACTTGGTGGGAGGTTCCTTTTACACAAACTCAAGGTTTTACGATCCAGTAAGTGGCGACTATGCGCCCTTGGTCGCCTTTGGGGATTATGAGACGTATATCGTTGATTCTTTGATTTCTCAGGTTGAAAGAAGGTATGGGGGTTTGAGGGATAGGACGAAAAGGGGAATTATGGGGCTTTCGATGGGTTCTTACGGTTCAGCCAAGCTCTGGCTCAAGCATACGGATAAGTTCGGGGCGGTTGCTCTACATTCCGGTCCTTTGGCTTTTGATAAGCTCCTTGACGATAACGTAATAGATAGCCTTTTTAAGGATTGGAACAGAATAGGTAGGAAGCTTTGGATAAAGGAATATCTTGGTAGGGAACATATATGGCTAACTTTGGGGAACGGGCTTTCCGCAGCCTTCACACCGAGGGTCACCGTTTACGCCAACCCTTCGGATTGGAACGTTATACCCAACTGCTACTACAGTGGGGGATTTGACTCCACCTACGGGGATTTCCTATTGGATACCCTAACCGTGCCTTCCCTTGGGATTAAGGTTTGCGCGGGTGTTAGGTTCCCAATAAAGTTGGATACAACCACTCCTCCCGCCTACTGCGTTGATCCTTCAAAACCCAGAGCTAGGTACGTCTCGGAAGATTTCTGCGTTTGGAAGAGGCACCACGACCCTTACACTTTGATAGATTCCGCCCTTGCGAATTATCCGGGCGAATTTTTCGACACGAAGGTTTATATAGATGTGGGTCTGAAGGATGAGCTTACCCTCCTTTCCCATAATAGGGCTTTCAGAGATAAGCTGAAAAACAATGGTCTTGATGGGAATTTGGTTTACGTCGAGTTTGATGGGGCTTTGGGATATCCCGCGGAGATGTTTCCGGGTATGCACAGCAACTGGCTATACTTACGTTTAAAGAAATCCTTCATATTTATGGATAGGGCTCTGAACGGTAAGGATATAAAGGCGGGTGAGTATAAGCAATACGAAGGTAAGGATTATGAGTGAGATTTTCTCCGTTTTGAGGGAGGCTTTGGGCGATAAGGTGGGACCTGAGGTTGAGGGGGGAATATATGTGCAAAGGGGGGCAATAAGGGAGGCGGTGAAGTTCGTAAAAGAAGCCTTGGGCTTTGATATGATAATATATATCACCGCGGTTGATTATT
Organism: Candidatus Caldipriscus sp.; assembly: GCA_049414445.1. Taxonomy (GTDB): domain Bacteria; phylum Hydrothermota; class Hydrothermia; order LBFQ01; family LBFQ01; genus Caldipriscus. Next base: position 7,508 of record JBMSAP010000062.1, read on the forward strand.
TGGGATGGAAACATAGGAGGGTAACACAGAAGAGGTTTGAGGTGGTGTATCACCTTTACTCAACCTCGAGGAAAAAGAGGATAACCTTTAAGGTTGCTGTAGATGATGGCGAAGAAGTTCCCAGCATAACTGATATATTCAAAGGGGCGAACTGGATGGAAAGGGAAGTATACGACATGTTCGGGATAAGGTTCTCAGGACATCCGGATCTAAGGAGGATCCTACTCTGGGAAGGGTTCCCGGGACATCCCCTCAGGAAGGACTTTTCGGAGAGGAGGTTCGTTCCAATACCCACAAACGAGTGATAATCTTAATTTCCCTTGATACCCTAAAGCTGGATTCCCTTTGGAATATAGCGAGGAAGTGGAGGGCGGGTTTTGATGTGGAAATCGTTGATTCAGCAAGAAACCAAATAATTTCTATGGGTGAGGGGGCGGTATATTACATAATAACGAGGAACATTACAAAAAGGGATCGGCTTGGGATTAGGGCAATAAGGGATATATGCCGAAAGGAACCTGAATATTGCGGTAGGGGGATCTTGGAAGCCTTGAACAGTAAGGATAGCATAACCCTGAAAAATGCACTATTTATCGCAAGTGAGGTGGAGATCCCAAAAATAGGTGGAAAGCTTTTGGAACTCTTGGGAAAACAGAGGGATGGGATATGGATAAGTAGGACCTTAAGGGCACTTTACAGATCTGGGGATAGCAGGGTTTGCGGGGTTTTGGATAAATATATGCTTCACCCTTACGAATACGTTAGGATGAGGTCGGCCCTCTTGGTTGGGCAAAAGGAGTGTAAAAAAATTAAGGGGAGACTTTGGAATATGCTGGGCGATAGTGTTTTTACCGTTAGGGATGCGGCGAAAATCTCGTTGATAAAGATGGGGTTTTCGTTGAAGGAGTTTGAGGAGAAAATTAATAAGATCCCAGAACACGAAGTTATGAAACTCTTGTACCTCAACTGCCCATCACCCGAGTATTTAGAGATTGCAAAAAAGAAGGTTAGGCGGGAGATCTTTGAGGCCTGGAAGGGATACATAAGCTGCAAATAGGGAAAACCGCAAAAAGCGTATTAAACCTATTTTTGGGACAGGGATTTTCCTTTTTGATAAATGCCCTCTTGGGACTTTACCTAATTTACCACATGGAGCCGGGGGAATTCGGGATATACAGTATCCCATCGGATCTTATAAACCTGATTTCCTTGGGCATTTTATCCTTGCTTACAAACTCTACCCAAAGGTTTTTAGCGGAGTATAGGGGAAAGGGTGAAAGGGAGAAGATTTCTGGCTTACTCCTTTTCTCCTTGATGTACTTTTTAATCTTTGGGTTCGTACTGTTCGGGGTTTTCATAACTTTCGCGGAAAATATATCCTCTTTTTTCCTAAAGGATCCCAATTACGCTTATGCGATAAGGCTTTACTCCTTAGGCGTTCCGTTCTTGGCCCTATCCCTTTATCTGGCATCCGTCCTATACGGCTTTGGTAAATTTAGGGAAGTTTCAATAAGCGACATACTGATTCCCACGATTTCAAGGGCTATTTTCCTTCTCCTCTTCCTTCCGATTTATCCCTCAAAGGTTTTTGTTGCGGTAAATTCTATTAACATAAAGTACTTAGTAAATTTCTTGGGGAACCTATTTGCCACTTTCGGGATCCTTAAAGAAAACATAGCGGGGAAGAGAATATACGAATTTAAAGCTTGGTTTAGGTACTCCTTCCCCATATGGTTGAAGTACTGGCTTTCCCTCTTCCAAAATAGTATAAAACCCGTGATAGTTGGGGCATCTTTGGGGGCTTCTTCGGGTGGGATATTTAAGGCTTCCTCCCTGATCTCAAGCGGTGTATTCATCCTTGAGGTTGCCATCTCCAACGTTCTTTTCATTGAGATGAGTAGGGATTTTGGGAGGTTCGGGACTTTAAATACCGCACATAGGCTCAGGGGGATCACATATAAGGTCGTACTCATTATGGGGGTCTTTTCGATACTATCATCAATCTTGGGGATATTCGCCTTGAAAATTCTAGGGAGGGGATACGAAGGTGGCAATATTGTCCTGGCGGTTATGATCCTTGGGTATTTTTTAAATTCCCTCTCCGGGATCTGGCAGGCCGCCTTGCAGTCTTTCGGAAGGTCGGATATGGTTTTTTTAATAAGCGTAAGTTATGCGATTTTGGATATATTGCTTGCTATAGTTCTCATTAAACCTCTTGGAATTTTGGGTGTCGCCCTGTCCTTCCCGATCTCGGCGGTTTTTATAACCTTCCTCAGGCTCTATTTATTCAAAAAAGTAAGCGGTGTGAATCCCCTAAGTTTAAAAACTCTAATTATCACCTTAATATTCTCCGCCCTTCTCGTATTGGTAATTTACCTCGCACAATCCCTTGCTTAAATTCTTCACCCTGTTTTTTATGTTATCCGTCCTTATCCTAAAGAAGTCCGCATAAACCTTAAAGTATTCCGCAAAGCTTATAGCGCCCATTTGGTAATATTTCCAAGAAACCTCAAGGAGACTTCTGTAGGCGGATAGGTCGGAGAGAATGGGAAGTTCAATATCAATCTTACTCTTGCTCATTTCCCCCATTATCCTTTCCAGCTCAATCGCGGATGATATTGCCTTTGCTTTCAATCTTCCGCTTTCGTCAAATTCTACCGTTATTCTAAATCCCGCCACCGTTGATGGTGTCTTTACGTTTCCACTCCAAACCTCACCAAAAATGTACAACTTAGGGAACCACCACAAGGATTCCCCCAATCTCCTATAATACATCGCCCTTATTTTCAGGCTATCCGGAACATCCAAACATCTTGGTGTGAAGTCCTCCCAGAGTTTCAAATTTTCTAGGTTTATCTTCAAAAAACCTTCGAGGGAATCCTTCAGCATGTTCCTAAATCTCAAGATCTCCTCCCTAAGCCCCTTAGTCCTTGAGATCTCCGCTTTTACAAATAAAACCTTGTCCTCCCCTAATCTCCCCGATTTTCCTAAAGTATCAAGCCTTTCAACCAAAATTTCCCCCCAGTATATAAGACTATCCGATAAAATTATCAAACTATCAAGGTTCTGGAGGATCCTTAAGTATATCCTTAAGTTGTTCATAAGGTTCTCCTTTAAAACCCTCATCCTTGAAACCTCAAAATCTTTAAGGGTTTTTGCGGAGATGACGGAAAATATAATTTTTGGATTCAAGGGGTTCCAGAAAACCCCAAAACCCCACCTCCTAAATGTGGGATATCCCAACTCTATCTCCCTATCAACGAGCCTAAAATTTACCGTATCCGCATATTGCACCCTAAATGTGGGTATTGGGGAAATATCTATGTTGTCATAAAACAGATAAAGCCTTGGAAACAAGTACCCCTTTGGGAAAAGGTAAATGTCCTTTATTAAATTTTCGGCTTTTTTAAATTCACCATCAATCTTCCTCTCAAAAACCCTTAAAATGCTATCTTCGGTGATGGCAAGGAAAAAGAGCAAGGGGATATTTTACTGTAGAATATTCGCATGAAGGTTTTGAGGGAGGAGGTTGTATATAAGGGTAAGTTTATGGATTTTGTGGTTTTGGAGTACGAAAAGGGGGGTAAGGTTTTTAGGAGGCAGTTGGTGAGGCATCCCGGGGCGGTGGTTATAGTCCCGATCCTTGAGGACGGAAAGGTTATTTTTGAGAGGCAGTTCAGGTTTTCGGTTAGGGATTACATCCTTGAGCTTCCCGCGGGAACCTTGGAGGAAGGGGAAGATCCCCTTGAGTGCGCAAGGAGGGAGCTTTTGGAGGAGACGGGTTATATTGCGGAGGATTGGGAAAAGGTTGCTGGATTTTACCTTGCGCCCGGTTATTCAACGGAGTATATGCACCTTTTCTTCGCAAGGAAGTTAAAATTTTTGGGTGGGAATTTGGATGAGGACGAGGATATAAAAGTTCTGAGCTTAAGTAGGGAGGAAATTTTGAGGAGCATTGAGAGGGGGGAGATAAGGGATGCCAAGAGTTTGGTGGGGAGCCTCCTGTATATTTTACGAACTTAAAATATCGGGATGGTTAAGTCGGATTCCTGGATAGAAAAGATGGCAAAAGAACACGGGATGATAGAACCCTTTGAACCCACCCTAATTAGGGAAGGGAAAATCTCTTATGGGTTATCCTCCTACGGGTACGATATAAGGGTGGCGGATGAGTATTACATTTTCACCAACATATACACAACCGTCGTTGATCCGAAGAACTTTGACGAGAGGTCTTTCGTTTATCACAAGGGAGAGTACTGCATAATACCTCCCAATTCCTTCTGCCTCGCAAGGAGCGTGGAGTATTTTAGGATCCCAAGAAACGTAATAGGCATTTGCTTGGGTAAATCCACGTACGCCCGTTGCGGTATAATCGTAAATATTACTCCCCTTGAGCCCGAATGGGAGGGACACCTAACCATAGAGATCTCAAACACCACTCCCCTACCCGCAAAGATATACTCCTTTGAGGGGATAGCCCAGCTTATATTTTTAGAAGCGGATGAGGTTTGTAGAATAAGCTACGCGGATAGAAAGGGTAAGTATCAGGGGCAAAGGGGAATAAACCTTCCTAAGGTATGAAAAGGTGGGTGTTGCTCGGTGGGAAAATCCACGAGGTGGATCCGAAGGAGGAAAACGTAAGGTTCATTGAGCTGGGAAATGGGGTAGTATTGGCGTTTTTGTGGGATAAACCCGTAATCTTTAGGGTGAAGAACAACATAATAGAAACGCCCCTTTTTTATGCTGAATTTTCCGTCCTAAAATCCCTACCCAAAGATTTATCCTCATCAATATCCTCAAACGTCCAGCATATAAAGTCCCCTATGCCCTCGCTCGTTGTTGAGGTGAATAAGAAGGCTGGGGAAAGGGTAAAAAAGGGGGAAACCGTAATAACCATAGAGGCGATGAAGATGAGGACCCAGCTTAAATCGAGGATAGATGGGGTGGTTAAAAGCGTTTACGTTTCTCCGGGTGTGAGCGTAAACAAGGGTCAGATCTTGGCGGTTATAGAGGGGGACTAATATTTAACATCGAGCAAGTATAAACCATAGGGGGGTAAGGGTTCAACTTTAACCCTTTGCCCACTTTTAAGGGAATTTAAAATTTCATTCTCGCTTATTTTGCCTTCGTGGAACTTTAAAACTGCCCCCGCAAGAAACCTAACCATCTTCCTCAAAAACCTATCACCCTCAACATCAAGGTAATAAAACCTTCCCACCCTTGAGATGTGTATAGAAAATATTGTGCAAAATTTGTTTTCCCTTTCGTCGGCGGATAAACCCCCAAAGTTATGCCTACCCAAGAAAACCTTCAAAAACCCGTTTATTAAATCAACATCCAAATCCCCCTTTATGTAAAATGCCCTGAACCTCATAAGGGGGTCGTATTCCGTTGTGAAGATATACCTGTAAATTTTTGATTTTGCGGAATACCTGGCGTGGAAACCCTCATCTACCACAGAAATATCCTTTAAAAACACATCACCGGGTAAAAGGGCGTTCATCTTTTCCCTCAATTTCTCCATCGGGACCCTCAACTTCCCATCAAACTTTAAATTTGCCACGAAGTTTATCGCATGAACCCCCGCATCCGTCCTACCACAACCTATAAGTTTAAATTCCCCATCAACGAAGTTTTTAAGGACATTCATTATTTCACCAGATACCGTCCTTTTGTTGGGTTGATATTGCCATCCGTAAAAGTTTGTTCCATCAAAGCTCAAAAGGAGCTTTAAATTCATACCTCAAAGAATATATCCGAAAGCAAATATGCAAAGGAGAGGTAAAAGATACCCATAACGAGCATAAGAAAAAAGAATATCCAAGGGTTTTCGGAGCTTAAGAAACCGTAGATCCCAAGGAGCAAGGGTATAAGGAGGATGGCGGAAAAGAACTCCAAATTTACCCTAGCCATCTCCCCTATAATGGAAATTGTTGAGGTTATAGCGCCCGACGAAAACGTCCAAACCAAAACCCCCAACATTTCCCTAAAACCGAAAAAGTTGTATATCAAAAACGAAAGCAGGAGGGTGGAAAAGTTTACAATAAGGGAAACAACCACAGTAAGGAGATAAGGGATAAGAAATCCCCCTTCCCTACCGTACATAAGGATCACCCTGTTTATGGCCATATCTTCCCAAAAAGCCCTTACGGTGTTTGATGAGGAGAATATTGATGAGAATAAAGTGGAAAGGGTAAAGCTTATGGGGAAATCGTACCCTACAAGGGAAGAGAAGAGTAAAACGCTTATTGAGATAAGGAGGGGTTGGAAGATCCCCCTCCTTCCGAGGAAAAATCCCATATCAACCTTTTAACCTTTCCACCCCTCCCACCATTGCCTGCTTCCTTGAAACCTTCACCCTACCCAACTCATCAATTTCTATCACCTTAACGAGGATCTTATCCCCAATTTTTACAACCTGACTAAGGTCCTTTACCGGATTCACGTCAAACTCGGATATATGCAAAAGCGCTTCCTTCTTTCCTATCCTAACAAAAACCCCATACCTCTCTATCCTATAAACTTCGCCGAGATATACCTTTCCAACTTCAAGTTCCTGAGCGACCTCGTTGATCATCCTCTTCGCCTTCTCCACATCCTCCCATTTTTCCCCATAAATAAACACCTTCCCCTTCTTGTCATCTATGTTTATCTTTGTGTTCGTTTCGGATATTATGGACTTTATATTTCTCCCGCTGGGACCTATTATCTCCCCTATCTTGTTTATCGGAACGGTTAAGGTGGCAACCTTCGGAGCGTACTTTGATATTTCCGTCCTGGGTTTTTCTATCACCTTGTACATAAAATCCAAGATTTCGCCCCTCGCCTCTTTTGCCCTTTTTAGGGCATCCTTAATTATGTTCATCTTTAGCCCATCTATCTTTATGTCAAGCTGTATGGCGGTTATTCCCCTATCCGTTCCCGCCACCTTAAAGTCCATATCCCCAAAGAAATCCTCCATACCCTGAATATCCGTAAGGAGTTTGTAAGTTTCCCCCGATGTTATCAAACCTATGGATATTCCCGCGACGTGCCTTTCTATGGGTACCCCCGCATCCATAAGGGATAAAGATCCCCCGCATACGCTCGCCATGGAGGTTGAACCGTTTGAGGAAAGTATATCCGAAACCACCCTAATGGTGTAAGGAAACTTATCCTCGTCTGGGACCAGGGGCTCTAGGGCCTTCTCCGCCAAATTCCCATGCCCTATCTCCCTCCTTGATGGTCCCCTTAAAGGTTTAACTTCCCCCGTGGACATGGGTGGGAAGTTATAGTGAAGCATAAACCTCTTAATATCCTCAACGTCAAGCTCCGTCATTATTTGGACATCCTCCTTGGTTCCCAAAGTTGTTGAAACCAAAGCTACCGTCTCACCCCTCTTGAATATTGCGCTACCATGTACCCTCGGGAGAAGCCCCACCTCCGCATAAAGGGGCCTTATTTGATCCAAATCCCTCCCGTCTATCCTTTTGTTGTTTTCCAGAATGTAATTTCTCATCACCTCCGCCTCGTAGTTATACAATATATCCCCTATCTCAACCTCCATCCCCGGATACTTCTCCGAGAGCTGGGAGATTATCTCCTTCTTTAGGTTATCCAAAGCCTCGTTCCTCTCCCCCTTCACTGGGGTCAAAAGGGCATCTAAAACCCCATCCTTAGCCAAGCTTATAACATCCTCGTAAAGTCCCTCGGGATAGATGAGCTTAGTGGGTTCAAACTTTTCCTTTCCGTATTTCTCCCTAAGCTCCTCCTGAAGGTTTATCATAAGCTCAATGTTTGATATCGCGTATTCAAGGGCGGAAAGCATGAGATCCTCGGGAACCTCCCTCCCCCCAAATTCTATCATGTGGAACTTTCCATAAGTTCCCGCAACTACCAGATCAAACCCAGCCTCCTCCACTTCCTTGTTGGTCGCAAAGGGTATAAAATTCCCATCCTTGTAAGTTATCCTCATAACCCCTATAGGTCCGTTGAAGGGGACCTCCGATATGGTTAAGGCGACGCTTGCGGCTATGGCTCCCAAGAAGTTCCCCTCAAACTCCATATCGTAAGATATTAGGAAGACCTCAATCTCAACTTCATCCGTCATACCCTTTGGGAACAGGGGCCTTATGGATCTATCTATGGCCCTACCGTAAATAATTTCCTTATCCCTAGGTTTTCCTTCCCTCCTGAAGAAACCCCCAGGGATCTTTCCCGCGGCGTAAGTTTCTTCCCTATATTCCACGAGTAGGGGGAGAAAATCCCTTTTGTTTTTTGGATCGGCCCTTTTGTAGGTCACCGCCGCGAGGACCATGGTATCACCCATCTGGGCTATGACCGCCCCCGAAGATTGCAAAACCAGATCGTTAGCTATGTATAAAGTTAGAGTTCTGTCCCCTATCTTAAGCGAGTACTTATCCATACTACTTTACATCCCTCAACCTCAGCTCCTTCAAAACCTTAACGTATGTCCTATAGTCTGTCCTCTTGAGGTATTTCATAAGACGCTTCCTCTTCTCCACCAACTTCTGTAGCCCGTACCTACTGTGTATATCCTTCTTGTGCCTTTTTACATGCTCGGTTAGGTGCCTTATCCTTTGGGTAAGTAAGGCTATTTGAACCGCGGTTGAACCCGTATCCCTTTCGTGCATCATAAATTTTTTTGCTATCTGTGCCTTTTCCTCCCTAAACATAAAGCGTGTATTATATGGGAGAAACTTTCAACTTTAAAATATTCACGATGGCGGGCCACAGCAAATGGGCGCAGATAAAGCACAAAAAAGCAAAGGTTGATGCAAGAAAAAGCAAAATTTTTAATAAGCTTATCAGGGAGATACAGGTAGCGGCGAGGCTCGGGGGAGGAAATCCCGATCTGAACCCCAGGCTAAGGCTTGCCATAGAAAAGGCAAAGGAAGCAAACATGCCTTGGGAGAATATAGAGAGGGCGATAAAGAAGGGAACCGGTGAGATCGAGGGGGCACAGTACGAGGAGGTTATTTACGAGGGTTACGGTCCTGGTGGAGTAGCCTTTATGATTAAAGCCTTAACCGATAGCAGAAATAGGACTACGGGGGAAATTAGACATATATTCTCAAAGTTCGGGGGGAATTTGGCTGGACCGGGAAGCGTAGCCTGGCAATTCGTTGAAAAAGGGATAATTTATGTTGATTCAAGCGTTCCGGAGGATGTTATAATTGAGGTTGCCCTTGAAGGTGGTGCGGAGGATGTAAAATTAGAAGGGGATTCTTGGGTGGTATATACTTCTTCTGAGAACTTCTCAAAGGTAAAGGAGGCAATATCCTCAAGGGGCCTTCCCATAGTTATGGATCACATAACCATGATCCCGCAGAATACCATAAGGGTCGAGGGTAAGGTTGCGGAAAGTGTTTTAAAACTATATCAAGCCCTTGAGGATCACGACGATGTACAACAGGTATATGCGAACTTTGATATACCCGAGGAGATCCTTGAGAAGATGGAGGTATAATGAGGGTTTTGGGTTTGGATCCCTCCCTTAGGGCGACGGGTTGGATAGTGATAGAAACCGAAGATTTAAGGGCTCTGGGATGGGGGGTTATAAAGACAAAGGGGGATTTGAAGGAAAGCCTTAAGAAGATAAGGGATGAGGTTGTAAAGATAGTTAAGGATCTTTCCCCGGAATTTGCTGTTATGGAATCCGTAATATACCACAGGAACGCAAGGGTAGCCATAACGTTGGGTGCGGTAAGGGGAGTTATACTTCTGGTTCTTGGGGATATGGGGGTGAAGGTTTTGGAAATTCAGCCATCAAAGGCGAAAATTGGGACAACAAGGTACGGTATGGCGAGCAAGGAGCAAGTCTCTAGGGTCCTAAGGAGCATATTCTCCCTACCTGAGGTTGAAGATCACGTAACCGACGCGTTGGCAGCAGCCTATTACCTCGTAAAATGATAGCGGGTTTAAGGGGTAGGGTGTTTAAGGTCGGTGAGGATTTTGTCCTTTTGGAAACGCCGAGAGGTGTAATTTACAAGGTTAAGGTGCCAAATTTTTTACTTTCAAAGATCGTAAGGGGTGAAGAGATCCTACTTTATACTTACACTTATTTTTCCCAAAACGGCTTTGAATTGTACGGTTTTGAAAGGGAGGAGGAACTGAAGGTTTTTGAGGTTTTGCTTGAAATTCCGGGGATAGGTCCATCTATGGCTCTAAGGGTACTTTCCGATCTTTCAATATCCGAACTTGCTTCGGCGGTTAAAACGGGAAACGTAAATATACTTAAAAAAGTTAAGGGCCTTGGAACTAAGAAGGCTGAGATGATAATATTTGCACTAAAGGATAGCGTGTTTGAAATTGGAGTTTCGGATGAAGAAAATCAAGCGATCTCCGAGGCCTTACAGGCTTTAGTTTCACTAGGTTTGGATTATCCCAAGGCGAGGAAATTGGTGAATATGGCATTGAGGGAAGGGGCAAAAACAACTCAAGAGCTTGTAATGTTTTCTTTGAAGAATAAGGATAATATTGAGGGTGGTTCCACTTTATAATATTCCACTTTGGTGGCGTAGCCAAGCGGTCTAAGGCGGCGGTTTGCAAAACCGCTATTCCGGGGTTCAAATCCCCGCGCCACCTTTTGCTAAAATTCACCATAAAGACCGAATATGCCCTAAAGTCTATAATACACATAGCCCTATCTGATGAACCCGTGAGCTCAAAGCAAATATACGAGAAGGAAGGGATCCCAATTGCGTTTTTGGAGCAGATATTGGTAAGGTTAAGGAGAAAAGGTTTAATTAAAAGCGTTAGGGGTAAGAAGGGGGGATATGTCCTCGCAAAGTCCCCAAAAGAAATAAGCGTTTTTGATGTGATAAACGTTATGGAGGGCCCTTATGGGATAGTTAAGTGCTTGGTTCCTGGTGGGGAGGCGGAGTGCCTCTTTTCCTTAACGGATTGCGTTTTAAAGGATGTTTGGAATACCGTTCAAGCCGAGGTAATTTCAATATTGAAGAAGATCACCCTTGAGGATCTAACGAGGAGATATTTGTTAAAGCCATCTCGAGCAGAATAGCCGATTTCCGCTTTAAAATTTTTACCTATGAGGTACGAGGTAAAAGAAAATGTGGAAATTCCCGCAAAGGATAGCGCTTTGATAGTGGTGGATATGCAAAACGACTTTGCGCACGAAAGGGGATCCCTCTTTGTTCCCGAATCCAGAAGGACCATAAAACCTATAAGGCTTTTGATAGAAAAATTTAGGGGAAAGAACTCAACGGTTATATATACCCAAGATTGGCACTCGGAGGATGACCCGGAATTTAAAATTTGGGGAAGGCATGCGGTGGCAAACACATGGGGAGCGGAGATCGTAGATGAGCTAAAACCTAAGGATGGGCATATATTGGTAAAAAAGCTCAGGTATGACGCCTTTTATGGGACCTCTTTGGATCACATACTAAGGGTCAAGGGGATAAAGAACCTTGTGATAGTGGGAACCGTTGCGAATATATGTGTCCTACACACCGCGGGTTCCGCTGCCCTTAGGTGGTATAACGTCATTATACCCATGGATGGGATTTCCGCTTTAAGCGAG
>JBMSAP010000063.1:0-36582 GCA_049414445.1 Candidatus Caldipriscus sp.
TCCGGCGTCTGGGGAAACTCTTCAAGGTTGTACTTCCTTATCTCGTATTCCGAAGATGTACCCTCGGCGGAGATTTTGATGGAATCTTCGGTTTCCATCACCCTTATCGCGCTCACCCTTTTGAACCCCTTAACCAACTTAAGGGTTTCCGCGATAGGTATAAAAACCTCACCCTCTTCCCCTTCGTATATGGGCATATCCTGTATTATCCAACTGTCAATATCCGTAGCAAAAACTGTCAAATTCCTATCCCTAACCCTTAAAAGTACCCCGGGGGAAATAAAAAGGCTCTTTCTTGCCTTACTTATTAGCTTGTTTGCCCTGTTCAAAACCTCCTGAAACAAACTTGCATCTGCGGTAAAAGAGAGCATAAGCGGGTATTTTAAAACCGAAAATTCACCCTTATACTAACCATCTATGCGTAAGGTCCTGTTCATAACTTTACTCGCCCTATTCATGGTCGGGGGATTATACTACCTTCTCTTAGCACAAGAAACCCAACAAACGAAAACTTACAACTTTGATATGCCACCCAAAAGCCTTGACGCCTTCTATCCACCCGTCGCAAGGAAAGGGAAAAATTACAAAGCCTACCAAGATACCCTTGGGAGGAGATTTTATGACCTTGTGACGGATATAAATTCTATTGATATGGAGGTTTTGGAGGAATCTTATCTTAGGTTTAGGGATTACATAAACTTCGTTGCGAATCTCGTACCCGAATGGAAGGATAGGTACGCCCTAAACGAGGTGGAGGAATTGGGGAAGGTTTTGGGTTTTGTGAAGGATAGCGCGGACACATCAAAGGAGCAAAAGAAGGATACCGTATTACCCATAGGGGCGAAGAGGAGCATTGATCCGAGGGTAGCGAAGCTCTTGGCAAAAATAGAGTATTCCTGCAAATCATGTCATGTTCAGGAGATCCCGAAGGTTTATTTCAGGTACTATTGGACTACGAGGGATATGAAGATGAATATGGCGACCTTCAGGGTAAAGGATCCACTCACGGGTAGGAATGTTCCGTACAGGGACTTCAAAGAAAACCTAACGAGGGATTATTATGCAATACTGAGGGCCATAGACAAGGGATCAAAGACCGAACTTAGAAGGAACGTACAAAACTTCGTGAAGAGGTTCAACTACAACCAAAGCCTATGTTCCAAGTGCCATGAAGAGGACCCTTATCTTTTCACTACCCCAACCATAGCGACCCTAATAAGGAATCTTGATAACGAGGCAAATAAAACTATACCAAACAAGGAAGTCTTAAGGAGAACATTACAAGATCTTTACAGGGCGAATTGCACGGGTTGCCACAGGGTTCATTATCCAGCAACGCACGTACAGAGGATCTGGTACGATGTTTTGCCCAAAGCCTCTCAGGAAGAGGGACAATCCCAGGAGCAGCAGGAAAACAAATAGTTAATGTTATTTATTCCGCTAATTTACGGGGTTTTTGGTGGGTACTTGTTTTGGAAAATCTTTGAGGAAATAAGCCTATTCAAGGATAGGGCATCTGGAAAAATACGAGGTGCGGGGATAATTCTTTTACCATTCTTGATATGGAGTTTCTTGGGGGATTGGTGGGTACTTTTGGCAATCGGTGGTATAGCAATTATGGGTATTTACGACGATATAAAGGGATTGGATGGGAGGATAAAACTCGCCTTAACGGGTATAATATCCCTCATTTTCGCCTTAAGGATTACGCCTATAAGCATTTTCGGATACAATTTTCTCGTTGAGCCTTTTAACTTTCTCTTTTGGTTCCTTTTTTTGCTTGGTTTCACCAACGCTTTCAACGTGATAGACGGGAAGGACGGGATATTGCTTTCAACTTCTATCGTCGTTTTCACGTTCCTTTTTTTGATCTCTCAAGAGAAGTTATGGATCCACCTTGCGGGAATATTAACGGGCCTTCTCCTTTACAACTCCCCTCCCGCAAAGGTGATAATGGGGGATGTTGGAGCTTATACTTTAGGTTTTCTCGCAAGCTGGGGTTTTTTTAAAATTCAGGCCCCCTTTGAGGCGGTTCTTTTGGTGCTATTTTTCCCCTTCGTGGATACGACCTTAGCTTTTTTTAGGAGGTTAATAAATGGGAGGAACATATTTGAAAAGGACGAAGAGCACATACACCATAAGTTATCAAGGAGGTTTGGGGATAGGGCAACTTTGGCGTTAAATTTCCTTATGAATATCCTCGGTTCCTCTATGGCTTATTTTTACGTTTTGACGGGTGAGGTTGCTTTCCTGCTTTTCGGCTATTCCCTTTGGGTGGTTTATATACTATTCGTTATGCGGTTTTAGAATATAGGCTTATGCTGGGTGTAATTTTGGAGATAAAAACAGAACCAAATTCTTACATCAAGGTTTTACCCGAAAACAGGTCGTTTTATGCGGATAAGAAGGGCTATATTAAACTTAACCTTTCGGGGGGAGAGAAGGTAATTATAATTTCCCACGTGGCATACAAAAGCGAAACCCTGAAAATAAATTTAAGCTCGGATACCCTAATACTCGTAAGATTAGAACCCAAAACTTACATCCTCCCGGAGGTATTCGTGTCCTCGGAGGAGGGGGAGTTTAAAAAGGGAACCTTTGAACCTTACAGGGTAAATTACGAGATCTTGCGGAATTCCCCAAATTTCATAGAACCCGACCCTATTAGGGTGCTCTCAAGGGTTCCCTCCGCAAAGTTTTCAAGCGACCTAGGTTTGAAGGTTTCATTTTTGAACTCCCCACCCGAGGAAACCGCCTATTTCCTTGACGGAATAAGGGTTTTCAATCCTGCACATCTTGGTGGTTTGTCCTCCGTCCTTGACGCGAATATGCTTTCTTCCGCGGAGATTTATACGATCCCTTACAGCTCGGAGATCTTTGGATTATCCGGCTTCGTATCCCTTAACAGTATAACCCAGTTTAACGCGAGGGATAGGAAATTCTTTGATTTGAGTTTTATATCCGCCAAGGGCGGAGCGGTTAAGGATTTAGGGGAAGGTTTTTATGCGTTTTCGGTTCGGGGTTTTCACTTGGCTTATATCTCCCTACTTGCGGGTAGGAACTTACCTTATCAATTTTACGATGGGTTCTTTAAGTTCGGAAGGAAGGGCTTTGAGGTTTTGCTCATAGGATCAAAGGGTTTCTTTAATTTTCATTCGGAAAGGACACAAATAGATGCCAATTGGTCAAACTTTATCTCTTATGCACGTTACCAAAAGGGGTTAGTTGAAACAAAGGGCTACATTGCGGATTATGGGAACGACGTATCTGCCAACGGGCATAAAGCTTATAATCCGATAAGGTTATACGGTTTTTCCGCAGATCTAAAGGGTGAAGGGATTAGCTTGGGTTTCGTTTCCGAGTATTACGATCTTTATTATGTTTCCTCAAAAAGGGCTGATACGGTAAAACGGTTATTAAACGAACTTTACGCCCAATTTACACAAACCTTGGGCAAGCTAAACCTTTCCGGGGGTTTAAGGACGGATGGGAAATACCTTGATCCCAACCTTTCGGTTAAATTTTTCTTAAGCGAAGCGGTCTCATTAAGGGGTATATTTTCCATAACTCGGGACAACTTCTATGGTTTTCCTATGGAGGGGGAAGGGCTCTTTAGGTTTTACTACTTTATGCCATCCTTTTACACCTTAGTTTCACTTCCGCAGAGGGCATACTTTGGGGGATTTGAGGTGGTAAGGAGAACTTCAAAGTATTCAGCCTTTGCTCAGGTAATTTATAGGAAATACCTAAGGCTTTATCAAGATTTTAAGGACACGACGGGAAGATCCTATTCTATAAACTTGGGATACAACGGTAGGATATTCGGATCCTCCCTTTCTTTATGGTATTCTTACACTAAGAGGGAGCCTAAAACCATTACCGACGCCCCCCATGCCTTAGGT
Source organism: Candidatus Caldipriscus sp. (assembly GCA_049414445.1). Taxonomy (GTDB): domain Bacteria; phylum Hydrothermota; class Hydrothermia; order LBFQ01; family LBFQ01; genus Caldipriscus. The sequence continues at coordinate 3,903 of JBMSAP010000063.1, forward strand.
ATATCCCAATCCTTCAACCTTTGGGGTAAGAACTTTGGCTATTCCTTTGGTTATCATACGGGTTATCCTTCTTATACTTCGGAAAACGAGAGGTATCCCGATTACCACAGGCTTGACATATTTGTAAGCGGAAACCTGAACATATATAGGTTTAGGGGATCTTGGAATTTCACGGTTATAAACGTTTATAATCGCAAGAACGTATTCCTTGTTTATTACGATGAGAAGGAAAAGAGATACAGGACGGTTCCCCAGCTTCCCTTTGCCCCAACCTTAAACTTATCCCTTGAATTCTGATGAAGTTTTTTTCGGAGATTTTGGGGGATTTCGTTGATCTTCCCGAAGAACCAAGGAGGATCGTTTCCTTAGCTCCAGACATAACGGATGCCCTATTTAGGTTGAACCTTGATGATAGGGTGGTTGGGGTAAGCCTTTACTGCAACAGACCAAAGGGGAAGACCTCAAAGCTTCCGAGGGTAGGAGCTTATCTAAACGTCCTATGGGATAAATTAAAGGAATTGGAACCGGATATTGTTTTCTTAACTACTGGGGCTCAGAGAAAAACCGCCCTTGAGGTTTTGAGCAGGGGGTTTCCTGCGGTGGCTTTACCCTTACCGAATTCCGTTTTTGGAATTTTGGAGAATCTTAGGAAGGTTGGGGTAATAACGGGAAGGCTTGAAATTGCGGAAAATCTCGCTATGGATCTCCTCGGGGTTTTAAACTCCTTAAAGGAAAGGGAGATAAAGGCGAGGGTTTATTACGAGATAGATTTGGGAGGGGAGATAACCGCGGGGGGACCAAGCTATATAACCAACGCTTTAAGGATCTTGGGACTTGAAAACATTTATTCTTTCAAGACGGAATCCTATTTCAAACCCGATGATATGGAAACCAAATCCTTAAAGCCTGACCTGATAATCTACGAACCCAAACCCGAAAGGAAGTATAAGGCGGAAGATATAGAAAGGTCCTTAAGGGAGAGGTTGGGGGATATACCGATTATTATTACCGAACCGGACTTTTTGGCCCATTATGGTCCATCTTTGATAGATGAGGTTCTCCCTGATCTCAAGAGAAAGTTAGAGAAGTTTTTCCAAAGGTAATCTTCCCGGATCCTTTCGGGTAAAAGCCTTACCAGATTTTTAATTTCCTTCGGTTCCTCTAAACATCTTATAAGGTTATCCCTTCCAAGGCCGAAGAAATCGGAACCCGAAGCTATGTTACCAAAAATTCCAACCATCTCCTCCACTTTCTCCGCCACATCAAATATATTCGCATCCTTTTCAAAAAATAACTTCCCATAACCCAAACCTATAATCCCACCCCTTTTAACTATCTCTCCCGCAAGTTCATAGTCCAAGTTCCTCATATTTTTGGGTTCTTTTAAAACCCCCCCGTGTGAATAAATCGCACCCTCAACAAGATCAATAGTTTGAAGAATAGCCTTATAAGAAGAATGGGCTAAGTCTATCAAAGCCCCCTTTTCCCTTGCCCAGCTTATAAACTCAAGGCCGAATTCGGTTAAACCCTTACCATCCTCGCACGATCCGGAAACTGCCGAGGGTATATTCCAAGTAAGGGAAAATAGCCTAACGCCTTCCCCATAAAGCCTTTCGTAAAGTTTTATATCGGAAAAGTAGCAACCCTCAAGCCCAATTATCACATTCAAAACGTTCTCGTCAAGATCTTGAAAGTTCTCAAGGAGCTTACAGTTTTCCCCCAAATTTTCTTTATATTTTCTTACCCCCTCCAAAACCTCGTCAAATTCCCAAATTCTCCCGTTGGATATCGGAAAAACCACCGCGACCACGAGCCTATAATTGTGGGCAAAAAGTTCATCAAAAACTTCCTTTATATCCCTCGCGGAAATTAGGATGTCCTGATGGAGATCCGCTATTTTCAAGATTTTGGTTTTAAAAATAGGCTATCTGGGATGTTCAAGTTGGTTCTTATGTTGCTAAATTTTATCTCTACCCAGTCGGAGAAGTTATAGATTTTCAGGGATCGTGGAAGGTAGTCTTTACCTATAAAAACCACCATAGAATCAAAACCCACCGCCTCCGGAGAAGTTAAAAGGAGCTTCCACCCGCCCCTAACCTTGATCTCCTTCACATTAAAACCAGAATAGTCCCCCTTCAAAAGTTCGGATAGGTTGTAAGGGATGGATTGGCTCATCACCTCACCCTTATAGAAGATCCAGCTTGAATCCGCATTGGCAACAACTATATACCTTTCCGGCTCCTTTAGATCCCACCTAAAAAATGATGGCTTCTTAACAAAAACCTCACCCCTGTAAATTGTCTTTTTACCCTGAACGTAAGCTACCTGTTCAACGTCCGCCCTAAAGGAGTTTATCCCCCTCATCTTTACACTTATGCTGTCCAAAACGCTTGAAAAGATAAACCAAGTCATTTCGAGTATTTTAAACGTGAATTGGGGAGGGAAAAAAGGAAGGAGAGCTCGCAAAGCGTCCCAAAGAAATATTGGGGCTTCTCATACACGCGAGCGCGGTGGTATTACCATGGTACGGGTTTTACGGTGGCACATCGAGGGATAGGGGGCTAATAATATTCGGATACACCTATTCGTTTGGTGTAGGCTCGGCCGATGCTATGCTTATAAGAACGGATTCCCTCGGAAACCACGTATGGGGTAAAACTTTCGGTGGTCCAAATCCGAATTTTGGGAAATACGTCCGTCAGGTATCAGGTGGGGGTTATGTTATACTCGGCGAGACCTTTCTATCGGGAAACTTTGACCTGTTTTTGGCGAGGACGGACATGAATTTTCAAACACACAGTCCTTTGGTGCGGGTCAGACGGACGTGCTCCTCATCAAAACCGACGGAAACGGAAACTTACGGGGGAACCCTTGATGATAGCGCGCGTGCAATGGTCCGACAGCTCGGGAAACCTCCTATGGACAAGGATATAGTTGTGGCGGGTCATACCAGATCATTAAGACATATGGGGGCTCAAACGAAGATTGGGCTTACTCGGTTTATGAGGCGTATGATCACGGATACATAATCACGGGTTCCACGGAATCTTTTGGAGCGGGTTTAAAGGATTTACTTACGGTGGCACAAACGAAGACAAACCTCGCGGGTTATACCCAATCCTTCGGCGCGGGATTACTGGACTTTATGGTTGTGAAAACCGATACTGGGGGAAATGTTCCTACCTGCCCGGTGGGAAACCCAATACCTACGGAGATCTCTCAGTATATGGTGGTAAGTGCTTTATCTTTGGGAAGTAACCAATCCAACGATCATAACGGGGGGCTGTCCAACAAACTCCATTTCCGAAGGTTGCTTTTCGAATAACTATATAGCGGTCACACAACCCGGAGAATTTGAAGTTAAGATCTATGATATAAAGGGCAAGGTCGTGAAACGGGTCGGAGCTTCCAATTCCGTAAAAATACATCCGCAAAGCGGTATATACTTTTCAGCTTTATAATATCCATCTCGGGCGGGAGTAGCTCAGCGGTAGAGCACCTGCTTGCCATGCAGGGGGTCGCGGGTTCAAATCCCGTCTCCCGCTCTTTTTTTAAATGAAGATCGCACTTGTTCTCGGAGGAGGAGGGGCGAGGGGTTTGGCTCACATAGGGGTGATAAAGTACCTTTCCGAAAAAAAATTTACACCCGACCTCGTTGTGGGTTGCAGTATGGGGGCAATTATAGGTGGGGTATATGCGGCTGGTTATTCCTCAAAGCTAATAGAGGACATAGGGAGGGAGCTCGCAAGGGATGCTAACAGGGAGGTTTTAAAGCCCAGCCTTTCCCTAACAGAGCTTTACGATTCTTCAAGGTTTGAAAGATTTCTGAAGAGGCTTGTGGGGAAGATAAGGATAGAGGAGATGCCTATAAAGTTCGCCGCAAACGCTTACGACGTTATATCCCAGCGCGAAGTAATACTTGATAGGGGGAGCTTAGTTTCCGCCCTTAGGGCTTCCGCAAGCTTGCCCGGGGTATACGAAACCATACACTTCCAGAGGGAGAACCTCACGCTTATGGACGGTGGGGTCGTAGATCCTATACCCATAGGTATAGCACGAGGGATGGGGGCGGATTTTGTTATAGCGGTAAACGTTTTGGAGAGGTTCCCGAAGGGGCAAATTTTCGCATCCTTACCCCATTTCCATAGGAAAAAGGGGATTTTACCTTTCTTGGGTAGGGCTTTGGCGTTTAAGAGGGAGAACGTCCTAAACGGTTTGGTTGCCTGGTTTATGGCCTCTCAGGGTGCCTTAGTAAACTACCTCTTGGAGACGCAAAAACCCGACATCCTCATAGAACCCGACCTTAGGGGTATAAGCTCTATTTTGGATTTCTCAAAGTACGATGAGATAGTTTATGCGGGTTATAAGGCCGCGAAGGAAAAACTTGAGGGGGTTTTGGAGAACATAAGAGGTGATAAGGGTCAAAGATCTCAGGAAATCCTTCGGTAAGAACCATGTACTTAGGGGGGTTAGCTTGGAAATTTCGGATGGGGAGACGGTTTTGATAGTTGGGAAAAGCGGTATAGGGAAATCCGTTTTGGTAAAGTGTATAGTGGGTCTCCTGAAGCCCGATGAAGGGGAAGTTTGGGTGGATAACCTTAGGGTTGATAAGTTGAATCACAGGGAACTAAACAGGTTGAGGAAGAGTTTTGGATACGTTTTTCAATATTCCGCCCTATTTGATTGGATGACGGTTTTGGAGAACGTCGCATTGCCCCTAAGGGAGATGGGATTTAGCAAAGAGGAGGCTTACGATAGGGCGTTGGAGGCTTTAAGGATGGTTGGGCTTGGAGGTTCGGAAGGGAAATATCCACAGGAGCTTTCTGGTGGTATGAGAAAGAGGGCGGGAATAGCCAGGGCAATAGTGACAAACCCCAGGTATATATTTTACGATGAACCTACCAGCGGTCTGGATCCCCTAACCTCAAGGCTTATATACGAACTTATGGAGTATCTGCACAGCCAACTCTCCGCAACTACGGTAATAATAACCCACGACCTTGAGCTGATAAGGAAGTTTGGGAAAAGGGTAATATACCTGGACAATGGTATTATAGAGTTTGACGGTAAAATCTCGGATGCGCACTTATCCCCTTCTTTCTCCGAATTCTTGGGAAATTATCTCAACTATATCAAGGGATGAATTGGGCTTTCCAATTCTTTTGGCGTTTTCCGACATAAGCTGAAGCCTTTCCCTATTTTTCAAAATTTCAAGTAAAACTTTAAGGGCTTTTTCTGGAGTATGGGCGTTGATACCCGCCCCGTACTTCTCAACTACCCTTGCGTTTCCCTCCTCTTGACCTGGCATACTTCTAATGAAAATGCATGGAAGCCCTACCGCTAAACTCTCGGCTACGGATACTCCCCCAGCCTTTGTTATGAATACATCCGAAGCCCTCATAATATCCGGCACAAAATCCACAAATGGATAAACTACACCCTCAAGGTTGGCATCTTTCAAAAGGGATTTGTACTTCTCGTAAGCCTCCTTTCTCTTTCCCGAGAGAACAACTACAAATATCTTATCTATCCCCTTCAGACCCATAATTATGGGTTGTATTGGAACCGAATCGTAAGAACCCGCGGAAAACAAAATAACCGTATGATCCTTAGGATATCCGGGCTTATCCCTGAGAAATTCCTTATCCCCGTTCTCCCAGAAAGTCCTTCTTAAAGGGATCCCCGTTGCATGGATCCGTTCCCTATCAACCCCGTAATTTATCAGATCTTGTGCGGTATCCTCAAGGGCTACAAAATAACCGTCCGTCCCATCCCAAACCCAAAGGGGATGGGCGACAAAGTCCGTCACCACCGTATAAACCTTGGTTTTAAACCTCGTTTTGTATATCAAGCCTATTAGGGAGGTCAAAAAGTGTGTGCTTATTATAACGTCTGGTTTAAAGTTTCTCAAGGGTTCCATAAATTTATCCTTAAAGACAAACTCGTAAATTCTTCTTACGGGTTTTGATGAGGGTAGGGGGTTGTAATAAAAGAGCCTCCAGGCGAGATGCCCCCTCCGCATCATCACCTCAAACGCCCAGGATGAGAGCTTTTCTACCATTCCTCCCGCCTTAACCACGTCGAGGGAAGAAAATTCTATACCCTTGTGCCTTAGGGCATCCTCAATTCCTCTCGCCGCTATCGTATGCCCGCTCCCGTACTCCGCCGTAAGAACGAACACTCTCATCTTTTACGAAAAAACCCTTAACTATCAAACCAATTATCCCCAAGGAAACGAAAATGTCGGCTAAATTGAAGGTGAACCACCTGAGGTTCCCGATCCCAATATCTATAAAATCCACTACCGCTCCGTTTATTATCCTATCCGTTATGTTTCCGATGGCTCCCGCCAATATCAAGGAATACATTAACTTTGAGAAGGTGTTCTTTTCCTTCACGAGGAGATAAAGGACAAAAAGTGCCAAAGCTCCGGCGACGGGTGCGTACGGAAAATTCTCCCCTAAGGAGATCCCAAAGGCGGTATTCGGGTTCATAACTAAGGTTATCCTTAAGAATTCTCCAAAAACTTCAACAGGTTGAAATTGTTGGAAATTTTTTAATACCCAGAATTTAACCGCAAGGTCAAGGGAGCCCAAGATTACGGAGAGTAATAGGCTACTCAAAGTCTTCATTCTCCATTTCCATACTCTCCTTTATCTCCTCAACGTCTATCAGGGTTTCCTCAATTAGGGAATAGGAGAGGTTGCGCAGGAACCTTTCTGCTTCCGCATAGGTTGGGAAAACTTCCATAACCACGGGTTCAGATCCGAATATGTTTGCTATAACCCAGAAATTCCCCTCTTCACCCCTTTTGATATAAAACTCATGTACCCTATCAAGCCTCACTATCCTATCCGCGAGCTTAAGCCACTTAAATTTCATTTCGCCCTTTGAAGCTCCTTTTTCCTCTCCTCAATCACCTTTTCCGCTATGTTTTGTGGAACTTCCTCGTAATGGTCAAAGAACATAACGAAATACGCCCTGCCCTGTGTCAGGGACCTAAGATCGCTTGCGTATGCCAAAAGCTCGGATAAGGGTACAAAGGCGGTGATGACCTTCGCGTTACCCCTATCCTCGATAGCCTTTATATGACCCCTCCTCGAACCTATATCTCCGATCACATCCCCAAGGTACTCCTCCGGCGTCACCACCTCAAGCCTCATTATGGGTTCAAGGAGGACAGGGTTTGCCATCCTTAAGGCATCCCAGATAGCGGTTTTTGCCGCTATGTTGAAGGCAAGCTCGGAGGAGTCAACCTCATGATAAGATCCATCAACCAGTTCAACCTTTACATCTACCGTGGGATAACCCGCAAGGACCCCCTTCATAAGGGCCTCCTCAACGCCCTTTTGTACCGCGGGTATAAAGGATTTGGGGATCCTACCCCCGACGATCTTATCAACGAATTCAAACCCCTTGCCCCTCTCAAGGGGTTCTACGTTTATTATCACGTGTCCGTACTGACCCCTACCTCCCGTCTGCCTGATGAACTTACCTTCAACGTTATACACAGGTTTCTTTATGGTTTCCCTGTACGCCACTTTTGGAAGTCCAACTTCTACGTTCAAACCATAATTTCTGCGCATTATATCGACCTTTATTTCTAGGTGGAGCTCACCCATACCCGCAATTATGGTTTCCCCGGTCTCCTGATCCACCCAGAACTTAAAGCTCGGATCCTCCTCCGCAAGCTTTATTAATACGTTTGAGAGCTTCTCTTCGTCGGCCTTCGAAGTTCCCTTTATCGCTTGGGAAATAACGGGTTCGGGTATTTCGAGACTTTCAAGGAGTATTGGGTTGTTTTCATCCGCCAATGTGTCTCCAGTTATGGTGTCCTTTAATCCCACCACCGCCCCTATATCCCCAGCCCTCAGCTCCTCAACGTCCTCCTGCATATTCGCATGCATCCTAACGAGCCTTGAAACCCTTTCCTTCTTCCCCTTGTTTACGTTTAAAACATAGCTTCCCGCTTTCAGAACGCCCGAATAAACCCTCACATAAACCAATTTCCCAATATACTTATCCATTTGTATTTTGAAAGCCAAAGCAGAGAGGGGTTCTGAATCCTTCGGTTCCCTTATCGCCTCTTTACCATCGGGCGTCTTGCCCTTAATGGCACCCCTATCAAGGGGGGAAGGAAGATAATCTATGACCGCATCAAGGAGGGGTTGTATTCCTTTGTTTTTGTAAGCGGAACCGCAAAATACGGGAACCGCCTTAAACGCCAGAGTTACCCTCCTTATCGCTTCCTTCAATTCTTCGTTTGATATGGGTTGATTTTCCATATACTTCTCAAGGATATGTTCATCCACCTCAGCAAGCCTCTCAATTAAAACGTTCCTCCAGAACTCCGCCTCATCCCTTAGCTCATCCCTTATCTCCCTGTATTCGTACTTTGCCCCGAGGGTTTCCTCAAGCCAAACTATCTCTTTCATCTCAACGAGATCTATTACGCCCGAGAATTCAGATTCCATCCCTATGGGATATTGCATAGGTAGGGGAATGGTTCCGAGCTTCCTTTCCATAGATTCTATGGATTTGAAGTAATCCGCACCAACCTTGTCCATCTTGTTGACGAATGTTATCCTCGGGACCTTGTACTTCTCCGCCTGACGCCATACGGTTTCGCTTTGAGGTTCAACTCCCTGCGACGCATCAAGGATGAATATAGCCCCATCTAAAACCCTAAGCGCCCTCTCTACCTCTATGGTGAAATCCACGTGCCCTGGTGTGTCTATTATGTTTATCTGGTACCCTTTCCAGAAGCAGGTGGTTGAAGCGGCGGTAATGGTAATTCCCCTCTCCTTCTCTTGTTCCATCCAGTCCATGGTGGCGGAACCCTCGTGGACCTCCCCTATTTTGTGCTTTCTTCCTGTGTAATAAAGGATCCTCTCGGTCGTTGTAGTCTTACCCGCATCTATGTGCGCTATTATCCCAATGTTCCTAACCTTTGTTATATCAAACACTTCACACCTCCTTTGAATGGGAATTATAAGGTTGAGGGTTTATCTTACTATCACCTTACCTTTAAGCCTTCTCCCCTCAATCACCACGAAGTAAGTCCCGAGTTTTAGGTTTATGGTTGTGCCCTTTGAACCTTTTATGAAACTTATCAGCCTCCCGCCCTGATCATAGATTGAGATTTCCGCATCAACCTCAAGCCTTATGTACCCCTTACCCACGGATATGATCCCCTCAAGGGTCTGACTTTCAGGGACCGAAAGCTCTCCATCTGAAGATAAGGGACAAATATCCGTTACGCTGAAGCTAGAAAGGCTTATAGGCCAAGAACTGACCGATATGCTCGTGCCAGTTGATACATCTACGACGCTCATGACGGGGTTGCTTATGGGTACGGAGGAGATAGTGTTTACTGTGATAGGGGGGTTGCCCACGGGACAGGTTCCCCCTATTGTCCCATCCCCCCTCGTGCGAATAACCAATATGTCGTCCGAACCCGCCCCGTAAGAGTTGGTAAGACCCCCTATAACCAAACCCCCATCCGAAGTTTCCTGAATGGATCTACCCCAATCTCTACCCGAACCCCCATAGCTTCTCGCCCATATAAGGTTCCCCGAGGGATCAACCTTTAAGATTAACACGTTGTCGTTCCCCCCGTATCCTGACCATCCGACTATCACAAAGTTTCCATCACTTGTGGGATAAATGGATCTTGAGGTTTCGTTGGAGGATGTGCCGTAAGTTTTTGCCCAAAGTAGGTTCCCAGAGTTGTCTATTTTTATCAGGAATATGTCCCTTCCACCTGCGCCATAAGTGCTTGTTGTCCCTACAACCAAATAACCGCCCGATGTTACAACAACATCGAAAGCGGTATCAGCCCTGCTTCCCCCGTAAGCCTTAGCCCATTGTAGGCTTCCGTTCGAGCCTATTTTTAAAACGAGAAAGTCATAGTCGGAAGACGACCACAAAATAAAGCCTACCACTATGTATCCACCATCGGGTGTTGGTTTGATGGAATAGGCAACCTCATCGTTCGTTGCGGAAGATCTCCCATAAGCCTTTCCCCAAACCAAGTTACCCGAGTTATCAATTCTGAGAACCAAAAAGTTTCTCCCAGCACTTATACCAGGACCCCAGGAGCCCGTTGAACCCACCAAGACGTAACCCCCAGTTGGCGGTTGAATAACCTTCCAACCCTCATCCGCACCCGCACCTCCGTAAACTCTCGCCCAGCTAACCGTTCCCGTTGATGTCACCTTTACGAGGAGGAAGTCCGCGCTTCCGGCGCCATAGGAGTAAGTTTTACCGAATATAGCATATCCACCATCGGAGGTTTGAATAACCGAGACCCCAGTATCTGCCCCTGTACCCCCATAAACCCTCGCCCATTGAACGTTTCCGGTTGATGAGAGCTTAACGAGTATGTAATCTGCTGAACCCACACCGTAGGAGAACGTATATCCTCCCACTATATAACCACCGTCGGAGGTGTGGTATATGGATCTGCCAACGTCTACGTTTGATCCCCCGTACGCCCTTATAAACCTTAGGCATTTGAGCGTAGGCGGGATATAATCCAAAAGAAAGAATTATTACTGCAACCCTCTTCATCATCATGTCCATATTATACACCCGATCCGTTTGCAACATCAAATTGGACAAAATGATAAGGTTATCACATTCATATACACCGAATAATACCTCCACTTTAATTGCACCCTTAAAATTCTCCCTTATGCTTCCCTTTTTAATTTCCGCAAGCTCGGATTATTTGAAGATATACGTTTTGCATTGGAATGATGCCCACGGGCATTTGGGTTATAACGAGGCTTTCTGGCTTGATCCGGAATTCCCACCTTTACTTTCAAACGCGAGGGCATTAGCTTATATGGTTAAGAAGTACAGGGAAAAGGCGAAAAAGGAAAACGCTTTAGTGCTGGTTTTGGATGCTGGGGATATGTTTCAAGGGGACCTATTGGGGGAGCTCACTAAGGGAAAGCTTTACATAGAGATAATGAACCATATAGGTGTGACCGCGGCGGCGGTTGGGAACCACGATTTTGACTTTGGTAGGGATATTTTGGATTCTTTGGCAAAGTGGGCGAAGTTTCCCCTACTATCCGCCAATCTGGTTGATACTTTGGGCAACCCCCCATCCTTCGCAAAACCTTATATCGTCTTGGATACGATGGGGGTAAGGATAGCAATATTCGGTTTGATAACTCACTGGCTTAAGGGGATGGTGCCACCAAAGAATATGCCCGACCTTGATGTGAAATGGGAGTATTCCTTCGTTAAGGAGTTTGTCCCTAAGCTCAGGGAAAAGGAAAAACCGGATATAGTAATTGCTTTAACGCATTCCGGATACAGGCACGATCTTAGGAATGCGGATAGCGTAAGGGGGATAGACCTTATAGTTGGTGGGCATAGCCATACGGGGCTTTATAAACCCAAGTTTTCAAAGATAAATTCCACCGCAATAGTTCAAGCCTTCTCGCATATGTCAAACCTCGGGGTGGTTGAGATACTTTATAACAAAAGGTTAAAGAAGATCGTGGATATTAAGGGTAAGATCATAACCCTTACCGCGGAGAGGGTTCCCTCGGATCCCTTCGTGGATTCGGTTCTTACGATATACGAAAGGGAGATTGAGAGGATATACGGGGAGGTTGTAGCGAGAAGCGAGGGGGAATTCAACAGGGGTGGTTTCATAGAGAGTTCTATGGGAAATATAATATCGGATGCAATGAGGTGGTACGTGATGGAGAAACTTGGGGAGAAGGCTTATCCGGTAATTGCGCTGTATAACGCTGGGGGAATTAGGGCGAACTTTAAGATGGGGAATATCACGAGGAAGGACGTTTTTAAAGCTGTTCCTTTTCCGAACGTTGTTATGTATGGAGAAGTGAAGGGTAGGGACCTTTTGAAAATTTTGGGGATCGGGTTTAACGGGCATCGCGCGATATTCAACGTTTCCGGGTTAAAGATGCTCTACAACAACGATAGGCTATTTGAGGATAGCGTAAAGGTGGTTTTGAGGGATTCAATAACTTTGGACAGCATAGATGCCAAGACATACAAGTTCCGCTTTGCCAAGGTTAAGATCCTTGAGGTTGATGAAAAGCCCTTCCATGAAGATTCAATGTATATACTCGTCTCAACGGATTACCTGATAACCGGGGGTGGGGAGTACGTGGTCTTCAAGACTATGAGAAATATAAGGGATACGGGCAGGAAGATCTACGATGTTTTAGAGGAGTATTTGAGACATAAGAAGGTGGTAAAGCCCACCGTTGAGGGTAGGATAAGGAAATCAAGGGAGATATGAGGAAGTGGTGGATCATAATTTTCCTATTTGGTTGTTCGGGACAAACCCTTTTGGAGGGTTGGGAGAAGAGATCGGAGAAAGAACCCGTTTCCGTTCTGAGGGAAATAGGGGATAGCTTATCTTCTCCAAGTTTCAGAAGGAAAGCTTCCCTTGACCCTACATCCGATAAGATCTTGGACCTTGCATTAAGAATAGCCTTAAGCCTAAACTACCGGGATATGCCCATAGATTCCCTTATAGAGGCCGCGCAGGGGTTGAAGGGGGTAATCGCGTTTTTGTACGATTTTGGGAAGTTTGACGAGAATTGGACGAATTCCATATTCGCATACAAACAGATATTAAAATCGGCTTTGGTGAAGATGGAAAAGATCAACAGTCTCGATTCCCTTGAGTACATAACAAAGGCTTTGGAACCCGTGATAATGGCGGGATCTTACAGGGGGGATTACGAGAGGCTGATAGATCTTTATAGGGAAAGGTCGGTATCGGATGGTACGGTAAGATGGGGTATGAGTGAAGAGGATGTTATAAAAGTCTTCGGGGAACCCGAGAGGGTTGATACGGTTTATTCCGTATCAATGGGTTCCTTTGGGAAGATGATGATATGGAAGGATAAGGGGGTATTGGTGGTGGATGGGAAAGTTTATGAGGTCTTTGAAAGGTAATTAAAAACGTCTTCCCAAGATGCGTGGAAGGTTCTATATAGGGGGACGGTCCTTAGGATCCTTGAAATTTCGGAGAAAACCTTAGCATCAAAAACTTGGGGATTTACGGAGTTTTGGGTTATGTAAAGGAAAACCTCATAAGGTTCAACATTTTCTATCCTGGTTTGATCTCCCCCGACGAACTTTATCATATATATGGCGGAAATCTCCGAAATTCTTCCCACATTGAATTCCCTCAACTTATTACTTATGGGTGGGGAAGGATAGACCTTGAAGTCCCTTAGGGAAATATTGATCATATCCTCCGAAAGGTAATTCCAAGAATTCTTACAAAATCCCGAAACCATGGTGCTTTTTCCGGAGGCATGACCGCCTAGGAAAAGGACCGCCTTTCCCTCCCTTTCCACCGCCCCACCGTGAAGGATAAGATAATTCTTTACATGCGGTGCAAACAGGTTTCTTATGCTCCTTCCGAGGATAGCGGAAACCACCCATTCGTCCGCATCCCTTCTCAGCTCAAGTATTCCCCTCTTCGGAAAGAAAATATTTCTATTTCCCTTGTAAGCGCAAATTTCCCAAGTTTTTTGGAATTCGGAATAGAATCCAGAAATTTCCTCCAAAACCCTAAACTTCCCTTCTAAGGAACCTTCCGCCTTTATCTTGAAAAGATTTTCGTATGCTAAAACCTCAACCTTTTTCAAGGAAGGAAAGCTTTATAACGATCTCGTCTTTATTTACGAGCTCGCCCTCTTTCTTAAAAACCCTTTCCACGATCGCATCATCTGGTGAGGATAAAATTATCTCCATCTTCATAGCGGAAATTACCGCCAAAGCATCGCCCTTCTTAACCCTTTGACCCTCTTGCACCTTGATTGATACCACCTTTCCCGTTATTGGAGATCTTATCTCGACCCTCCTTTCTTCCTCCACATCCTTAATTTTTCTATCTTTCCCCAGCCTATAAACCTTGCCGTTGTAAAAAATATTAAAATCCCCACCAACCTTAACAAAGTAGAATTTCTCCCCGTTTAATACGAACCACCTACCTATCCTTTTCATTTTTCATTAGTATATGGTTCATCTGGGCATCAAGGTTATCAACGAGGTGGACGAGCATCGCTTCTGGGGTTTTGGGTAAGACGGGAGAACCTCTTACGTATTCACCATGATGGGAAAGTATTATATGCACTATCTCGTCCGCGATCTCCTTGGGTATATTAAACTCCCTCGCTTTTTCCCTTACGTAATGCGCCCCAAGGAATATATGCCCAAGCTTTGAGTAATAGCTGTTGTGTTCAAATTTTGGGAAAATATCAAACTCCCAAACTTTTCCTATATCGTGCAGAATGGCTCCCAAAAGGACTATGTCGGTTTTAAGGTTATAAAACCTCGCGAGGTTATAAGCAATTTCTCCGACGTTTGCGCTATGTTGTAATAGTCCGCCGATATACGCGTGGTGATAGTTTTTTGCCGCTACCCCCTTTTTGAAGCTCTCCCATATTGGCTCAAATAGGGCTTTGGCGAAGGATCTGAGGGTAGGATCCTCTATCTTCTCAACCAAAGCCCAAAACCTTTTTTCATCCTCTTCTATAGTACCTGAAACGGGTAAAAACTCCTCCCAATTTGGGTTTTCTATCCTTTCAACCTCCTCCGCGAAAACTACTCCCCCCTTATACACCCCCCTCACCTTATATACCCCTCCCTCCTCAAGCTCTTGCGAACTTTCCATCCATATTTCCCCCGTTCTATCAAAAACCTTGTACCTGTTCCTATCCTTCCTTACCATCACAACCACCTTTATATCCACCGCCTCCCCATCACCTAAACTTTTGAGAGCGGAAACCTTCATAAAGCGGTTATTATAATTTCGGTTAAAGGGTTTTTAGGAATTCAAGGGTTATGTCCTTTGCGTACTTATCGACACTTCTAACCCTCACAAGGACCCTATCCCCCAAGGTTATCCTTTCGGTTTTGTTTTTCCTGAAGAGCATAGCGGAGTATTCTTTCGGTAGAGGTACAACCCTATAGTTTTTAATGGATCTTATGGGTATGTATCCTTCCGCGAGGTGTTGGGTTATTTGGACAAATATGGCTTCTTCGGATATTCCCGTGACTATTCCCTCAAACTCTTCCCCCAACCTCTTTTCCATAAACTCGCATATCTTTAATTGCCAAAGCTCCCACTCCGCCTCCTCCGCCAACCTTTCCATCTCCGAAAGGTGTTTCCCTATATTTTCAAGTTCTTTGTAAGTGTAGGGAAGCTTATCCCCTTTTAGGGATGCCCAAAGTTGTCTGTGGACAACAAGGTCCGCGTACCTCCTAATTGGGGATGTAAAGTGTAGGTAATCCTTAAGGGCCAAGCCGAAATGTCCTACGTTTTTCGGGGAATAAACTGCCCTCGCCATACTCCTCAAAAGCAGATAGTTTATTAGGTTCTCCTCGGGTCTTCCGGAAAATTCCTTGAGGATATCGCTTAAAAACTTTGGGGTGATCTTCCTATTTTTGAATGATCTTCCCAAGAGTTTCTCAACGAGCTGTATAAACTCCTTTATTTTCTTCTCCTTTGGGTTGGGGTGTATCCTGTATAGGGTTGGTATCTTGTTTTTTGTGAAGTACTGGGCTACCAAAGTGTTTGCGGTTATCATAAGTTCCTCAATTATCTTGTGCGTCCATAGCCTTTCCTTGGGCGAAACCATGAGGACCTTTCCGTCATCCATGAGGAATTCCGCTTCGGGTAGATCAAAATCTATGCTTCCCCTCTCTTCCCTCTTTGCCCGTAGAACTTCCGCCAAATTGCTCGCTTCCTTCAAAACCCTTTTCACCGCCCCCAAGGCGCCTTTGTATATAACCGTCTCCCTGTCCTCAGGTAAAGAGTCGTCTAAAATCCTTTGGGCATCCTCGTAAGTTAGCCTCGCCCAAGAAAATATCTTGCTCTTGTAAAATCTTGCGGTGTTCGTTAAAATTTTCCCATCCCTCGTTATCTTAACCTCAACCGTAAAGGTTAGCTTTGGCTGTCCCGGTAACAGAGAAGCAAGGTTATCGGAAAGAACATAGGGAAGCATCGGGATAACCTTCTCTATCAGGTATACGCTATTCCCCCTCTTGAAAGCCTCCATGTCCATATGACTACCTTTCTTTACCCAATGGGATACGTCCGCTATATGCACCTTTAAGATCCACCCTTTCTCGTATCTCTCCACGTAAATTGCATCGTCGTAATCCTTTGCGGTTCTTGGGTCTATGGTTATGGTAAATTCATCGGTTAGATCCACCCTTTCATCCTCCACATACTCAAGGTTTTCAGCCTCTTCCAAAACTTCCCTTGGGAACTCCTCGGGAAGGTTAAAGGTTTTAATAATAATATCGTAATCGTCGGGCCTTACCTCAACTATCCTCCAATTTTTCTCGCTTCTCTTTACGAGAACAATATCCCCCTTTTTCACCTTAATTCCCTTCTTTATCTTCGCATCCACAATTCCCGCCCTTGAATCTTCCACCTCCACCTTACCCCTACCCAAGTATTTCCCAACAAAGAATATCCTCGCCCTTTCAACCACCCTCACAACCCTACCCTCCCCTCTTTTCGGCAAAACAACCACCTCAACTATATCCCCATCCTCCGCATCCTTCAGCGCCCAACTTGGAACAAAAACATCCCCCTCGTCGGTTATCACAAACCCGAATCCCCCCCTCTTCACATCAAGCTTACCCATGAGCTTTTTTCCAATCCTTTCAATCAGAGCATAACCCCTCCCGTATCTTATAACCTTCCCCTCCCTTATAAGAACGCTCAAAGAGGATTTTACCTTCCTTTTGCTCACCCCCAAAATCCTCGCTATCTGGGAAACCGTCATTACCCCCTTCTTTGAGTTCCTCAAAATCCCTTCAACTTCCCTGATCATACCTCAATAGATTTTTGTAAGGGTAGGAAATGGCCCTCCATTTTGAAAGCTGGGCTTCAACAAAAGCAAAGGTTTTGATAACCTCAAGGTAAAATTTTTCATCTTCCTCCCTCCACCTTCCAAGCGCTTTTCCGTCAACCTCGTATTCATCCACCCTTGAGTAAAATTCCGCTATCTCATTGTAATTTGCCTCCTTAGGTTCATTTTCCCCGCTATGGTAAATTATGTATTTCTCCGATATAACCCATCTCTTCAGGTTCTGGTAATTTGCCTTCGCCCTTGCCCAACCTTGGGAATACGAGGTCAAAAAATAATTCCCCTCTATAAGGACCACCGTATATATTCCTAAGGCTTCGGAAAAGGAGAACCTGGGTGAGGGTAGGGTTCTTGGAAATACCCTATGCTCGGAATCGGAGATGTAAAGGATATATCCCTTCGCCCCATCCCTTAGGGTTATTTTTTGAGTTTTTTGAAGGAAGTTGTCAAAGCTCCTTATTGCGGATAGTGGAACCATAATGGTGTAATCTTTCATAGTATAACCTTCAACGGATAAACTTGGATTTTTTGCGGTTTTAAGCCTTTCATAAAATTCCGTTTCATCCTTTGCATCCAGAACCGCAAGCCTTTCATCGAGGCTTCTGGCAACAAAAGGGGAAGGTAGGGCAAACTTTAAATTATCAAGCTCAAACGTGAAAAAGGGCCTTTTTTCAAGGGGGGTAAATTCGTAAATTGTCCAATACCTTTCCCCCCTTATATCCTTAAAACCCAAATCCTTGTAATATTCGTATATCTCAAGGATTTCAACTTTCCCTTTTTTCGCGCTTTCCAAAACCCTGTTGTGGAAGGTGGGGTAATTTTCCCCTTTAACACCTTCCAAATACTTGGTTATACCCGTTGTCGTGGGAAGGTCCATATCCTTCAAAGCCTGGAATACCTCCAAAGTTTTCTTCTGATTTTCGTAACAGCATTTTTTAAATGGTTTTCCGCTTCCACAGGGGCACTCTTCGGCTCTCATAAATCCCGTGTATTTTAAAGTTGGAAATTTACGACATTAGAATTTCCAACAAATGCCCATAATATTGGTTTCAAACGACGATGGGATAGAAGCTGAGGGTTTGAGGGTGTTAGAGGAGGTGGCGGGGGAGTTCGGCGAGGTTTGGACGGTGGCGCCTTTAGAGGAGCAAAGTGCATCAAGCCACAGGATAAGCATAGGAAGGGATGTAAGGGTTTATAAGTTTGGACCAAGAAGATATGCGGTTGATGGTTCGCCGGCGGATGCGGTTCTAATAGGCCTCTTTGGCATCTTACCACATCAACCCCATATAGTTTTAAGTGGGATAAACGCGGGATATAATTTATCCGAAGATGTCTTTTATTCAGGAACCGTCGCGGCGGCGAGGGAAGGAGCCATGTACGGCTTTAGGGCTATAGCCTTTTCCCTTGAAAGGTCGGAAAACACGATGTGGGAGACCGCGAGGGAGGTGGCTAGGATATTAATAGGAAAGTTCATAGAGCTTGAAGGGTTCAGGCTCCTTTCGGTTAATATACCTTCAATACCTTTTGATGAGATAAGGGGTTTTAGGTGGACGTTTTTGGGAAGTAGGGTTTATCAGGCTCCGGTAAAGGTGGAGGGGGAAAACCTCTTCAGGATAGAGGGGAAACCCATATTCAGAATGCCCCCCGGTTCGGATATACACGCGGTTAGGAACGGATATGTTTCAATAACCCCCTTAGGGTTTGATTTGACGGATTGGGAGGTTTTGAAAAGGTTTAAAGCAAAGGTTCTATTTTAGGGGGGCATTCAACCTTAGAATTATATTGTGTTATCTCAGGGTATGACACTGGAAAAGGTTGAACCTTTTGAAGTGCTGGAGGATTGGGAGAGGATATATAAGGAGGCAAAGATCGGAACAATATTCGCCCATCCGAAGTGGGCGATCCTATCCGCGGAGTACAGCGGTGGAGAACCCATATACTGGGCAATTATCAACGAGAAACCCGTGGGGTATATTTCCGCCTCCTATTATCCCACAAGGGAGACCCTTATAGTTCCGGTATTTGACCCAATATTTGCCCCTTACTCCGAATTCGTAATTTTGCCAAAATACAGGACCGCTGGAATAAGATCTTTTCTTGAAGGGATAAAGAGAGATTACAAGAAGATCTTTGTTGGTCCCATAAGGGAGGATTCTCCAACCGTTTCCGCCCTTTTGGGTGTTGGAAGGGTAATTTCAACGGTTAGCATAAAATACGCGAAGCTTAAGGGGGATCCCCTTGAGCACCTTTACAGGCTGAAATCTTACGAATTCATAAAGGCTTTTGATGGAATAGAGAGAAAGCTTAAATTAAATGTTGAGGTTGAAGGTTTTGAGAGCTTTGATAAGGTGATAAACGGCTCTTACAAGCTTTCGCCTCACAGGGAGTTCGCCATAAAATCCGTTCTATCCGCTTGTAGGGAAAAGGTAAGGATAATAGGGATGTGGGAGGGAAAGGAAAACGTAGGTTATACCGTTCTAATAGAGGGGGACGGGAAGCTCTTCGCCCTTCTCAACACCATAGCTGAGGATAAGTTCCTTTTGGGAATTTGGAAGTATATGTACGACAGGAATTTGAGGGATATAACCCTTGAGGTGCCAATACCAAACTTTACTTACGATAAGGAGCTGGGATTTAAGGTTTTAAAGGCAAACGTTTACGAGATCACTTGAAACTTGCACCCTCTTCCTTTATACCCTTCTTGTAATTGCACCACCTTGCGAGGACAAAGAATAGGTCGGAAAGCCTGTTGAGGTATATTTGGACATTTATGTTTATCTCAATCCCGCTTTCCATAGCCCTCACGAGTTCCCTCTCCGCCCTCCTGCAAATCGTCCTGCATATATGGAAAAGCGCGGATTCCTTACATCCCGAAGGTAATATGAATTCCTCAAGAGGTTTTAAATGCGAATTGTAGGAATCTATAAGTTCCTCAAGTTTTTTTACATCATTTTCCGATACCCTATTTATTTGGAACTTTGCACTTAGAGGGGTTGCAAGGTCCGCCCCCAACTTAAACATGTCGTTTTGTATTTCCTTTAACAGGCCGTCCAATTCCTTCAATTCGGGGGAAAGTTCTGCCCTCAAGAGTCCCAAAAAGGAATTCAACTCATCAACCTCACCGTAAGATGAAACGAGGGGATGGGATTTTGAAACCACCGTCCCATCCGCCAAATACGTCTTCCCACCGTCTCCAAACTTTGTATAAACCTTTGTTATGCGCATCCTGGATATTTTAACGGGGCTTTAAGTAAGGATATAATCCGCCATAACCCTTTCCGCATCTGGAAAGAAGTATTCTTCAAGTTTTTTCTTGTATTTTTCGGAATTGGTAAGAAGTTTTTCAAGAATTTCTAAAACTGTATCACCCTTCGCATAGTTTTCCAAAAGCATCTCCGCACCTCCAAAATTATAAAGATCCAGAGCATTGAAAACCTGATGCCCACCTGCATAAGGGTAAGGTACTAAAAGGGCTGGCTTTTTGAAATAAGCTATCTCACCTATTGAGGACATACCCGCCCTTGAGATTAGTACGTCCGATGAGCAATAAAACAAAGAGATATCCTCAAAGAACTTTACAAATTTGTAATTTTCCCCTTCCTCATTCTCCCCCCTTTTCCCCACCACCGCCAAGACGAAAAATTTCCCCGTGCTTACCAAAAACCTCGCGATCCCATTTAGGAACTCTGAACCCTGACTCCCCCCTATTATTCCCACCATGGGTAAAGATGTTTCAATTTTTAGGATCCTCATAGCCTCTTCCTTTTTGATGATGGGGAGCTTCCTTACGGGTATTCCGACGAATATACCGTTTTTGAAATATTTTGTTGCTTCCCTAAATGCGCAAAAAACCATTTGGGCAAAAGGGGAAAGGAATTTGTTGGACTTTCCCGGAAGGGCGTCGGGCTCAAAGAGGTATATACTTTTGTTGTTTAAAATCGCGTTAAGGATGGGGGGAAATTGTGGGTATCCGCCGAACCCAACAACCACATCCGCGTTATTTACCGCATCAAAGGTTTGAAAAACCCCCTTAACTATCTTTGGGATACCACTAAGGTTCAATTCTCCAGCGGAAAACTCAGCATGATCACCCGCCGGGAATCTAACCTTTAAACCCCCAAGCAAAAGTTCGTTGGGTATATTTCTCCTTCTTAATTCCTCCCTAAAGGCTAAAGCGGGTGCTATATGCCCACCCGTACCCCCGGATGCTATTAATATTCTCATTCTTCCCCGAAGATCAAACTTTCAACGTAAGACCAAGCGTCATTTAAAACATCCTCAAAGGATCTACTTCCGTCAATAACCTTTATCCTCTTCTTTGCCCTCTTTGCCAAAGCAAGATATCCATATCTAACCCTTTCAAAGAATTCCAGACCCAGGCTCTCGTAATGGTCCCTTTTGTCTTTCAACCTTTCAAAGGCAATTTTTGGATCTAAATCTATTAATATCGTTAAGTCGGGTTTTAGCTTTAATGAGGCGATCTTGTTAAGGTGTGTCACTAGGTAGTACTCTAAACCCTTACCGAAAACCTGATAGGCGAAGGTTGAATCCGAGTACCTATCGCAAATTACTATTTTCCCTTCCCTCAATGCGGGAATAATCTTTCTTTTCGTATGGTCGTACCTTGCGGAAAGTAGGGCAAAGAGTTCCGCTAAGGGTTCCCTCTCAACCTTTTTTGCCAACACATCCCTCAAAAGCTCAGCAAAATCCGTACCCCCCGGCTCTTTTGTAATTAAAATCTTTTCCTCTTTTATCCCCCTCTCCAAAAGCCTTTCCTTTATCGCGGATATTAAAGTGCTCTTTCCGCTTCCGTCTATCCCCTCAAAGGTTATAAGCTTTCCCCATCTACCCAAGGGAGATTATACCGACGATAAACAGGGCTCCCAATATTATCCAAAGGGCGTAGGTGCGAACGGAGGATGTTTGAATCTTGGTAAAGAGGGAGCCGATACCGTAAGAGAGCCAAGCCAAAGCGTTTATGATCCCATCTATCAGGATCCTATCAACCAAAAGGAAGAGGATCCACTTTGAAATGAAGTTCAGACCCTTTACAAAGATGAAGTTATAAATCTCGTCAACCCAATACCTGTTGTAAAGGACGAGGTATATGGGCCTGAAGGTTTTCGCCAATATAACGGGGAGATTGGGTGAAAGGACGTACATAAGGTAGGCGAGGGCTATTCCCAGAATTCCCGCGCTTAAGCCGAGGAGCATGGGCAGGGAGGAGTGGGATATGTGGAAGTGTTCGGGTAGGACAAAGGTTCCCTCTAAAATTTTCGCCCAAAGGCTTTTCTCCCCTCCCAAACCTACAAAACCCACAAGTATAGAACCTACAGCAAGGATACCCATAGGTATGAGCATCACCGAGGGGCTTTCATGCGCGTGCTCGTAAAGGTGATGATCCCTGGGTTTCCCCAAAAACACCATAAAGAACATCCTGAAGGTATAAAATGCCGTTAGAAAGGCGGTGATAACCAAAAGCCAGAATACAAAGGGGAACTCTTGGGTTGCCATTAAAATCTCATCTTTGCTGAAAAATCCAGCGAAGGGTGGGATCCCCGCAAGGGCAAGGCCCCCTATTAGCATTAAAAGTCCCGTATATGGTAGCTTTTTAAATAAGCCACCCATCTTCTGAATATCAAGGACATCGTGCAAGGCGTGCATAACCGAACCTGCGGATAAGAATAATAGGGCCTTAAAGAAGGCGTGGGTGTATAGGTGAAAGACCCCCGCGGAATAACCGAGCATACCGGAAGCGGAGAACATATAACCGAGCTGGGATATGGTTGAAAAAGCCAATATCCTCTTTAGATCGTTATTCACAAGGGCCATGGTTGCGGAGAAGAAGGCGGTTAGGGCGCCTATTAGTGCAACGGTTTGAGGGGCGGAAAGTCCAAAAAATACGGGGACTTCATAGACGGAAGTGTAAAGGAAGGAGGTCCTACCAATCAAATATACGCCCGCGGTTACCATCGTTGCGGCGTGTATTAGGGCGGATACCGGCGTTGGACCCTCCATGGCGTCGGGTAGCCAGACGTAAAGGGGAATTTGCGCTGATTTACCCGTGGCGGCGAAGAAGAACAAAAGGGCCGCTATACCCAACGGGATGGCGAGAACCTCCTTGTTTTCCAAGACGAACTTCTGAACCTCGGAATACTTAAGGGTTCCAAAAAGGGAGAAGATAAGGAACATACCCAAGAGGAAACCCGCATCCCCCACCCTGTTCACCACAAAAGCTTTCAAACCCGCATTTCTTGGCGCATCCCTAAAGTACCAAAAACCTATAAGCAAATATGAGGCAAGTCCTACACCCTCCCAACCCACGAAGGTCAAAGGGAAGGAGTTTCCCAAAACTAGAATTAACATAAAGAAAACAAACATGTTGAGATAGGCGAAGTACCTCCAATAACCTTCATCCTTCTCCATATAACCTATGGAGTATAGGTGGATCCACAGGGAGACGAATGTAACGACGAAGAGCATAACACCGGTAAGGGGGTCAAGGAGGTATCCAACGGTTATATTCAGCTCGCCCGCAAACATCCAAGTGTAAAAGTCCCTTTCAACCACGAGGTGGTTGAAGAGGGTTTGATATGCCAAAGTTCCACCCGTTATCGTTGAGATGGCAAGCATAAGGACCGCTATCCAGCCCGCAAGTTTTCCGAGGGATCTACCGAAAAGCCCGTTTATTAGGAACCCAAAAAGGGGCGCACCAACCGTAATTATTACAAGGATATCCGTCAAGTTCATAAGGGGGATATTCTAAACTTGAAATTTACTCAAAAACCCCCAAGGATACAAGCAAACCCAAATTTATCCCATAATGGAATACGTAGTTAATATATACATCCGTGTTGTCCGATTTAGATCTCCCTTTAAATCTTGGACCGTAATCAAAGAATATCCCACCACCTAGACCCGTGAAACCTAAGAAAAAGTAGAGATTAACAAAACCGCCGAATGCCAAACCTTTAAAGTCTATCCTCTCTGTATCGGGTTCCCCCTTTCCTTTCACCGAATAAAGGGCATAAGCGGGATAAAGACCAAAATAGCCCTTGAGCATAGGGAGTGAGAGCTGATAGGCTACCGGGAGTTTGATATAAGTCCTTATAACTTCCAAAGTATCCTCAGCCCCTATACCTCCAAAATCAAGCTCATACCTTTGCGTTCCCGTGTAGTAATCCACGCCTAATCCTACCGCGATAGGGATGGGCTGAAGGCTCACCCCACCCATTAGGTTCATTCCGACGATGAAATCTTTTGCGGATGCGCCTATTTTGAAGGTTACTGTATCCCTACCTATGTTACCTTTGCTTCTCATTTCCCCAAACCCCCCAAGATTCAACCCTCCACTTAAGCTACCCCAGAACCCTATCGCATATACCGGCGAAAGCGATAAGGGAAACGAAATTTACCTCAATATCACCTTCCTAAATCCTCTCCCCTCCCTTACAAAATAAACTCCTTTCTTCTTTACCTTTGAAACCCTCCTACCGCCTATATCGTAAATCTCAACCTTTGAGGATCCAAGTTTTACGATGTTTTCCTCGGAGAAAGTTAGCACCGGGCAATTTGGGGTTGTGGAGTAAAACAACCTTATGTGGAATGTGGCGGAATCACCGGGGTTAAGGGTGTAGGGTCCTGAGCTTAACATAACCGACCAATCCGCTATTGTGTCGGGGGAGAAGGTTAAATCTCCTCTAAGGAAGGAGAATTTTACGCTGTCAGAAATTGGGAACCATAGGGAATTTCGGATAAAGGAGATGTTCGCGATTGGACTTAAAGCTTGGATTCCTATATAACCCGTAAAGCTTCCATCCACCGCACCCATAAGGGCGCACCTTAAAGACGAAAAGAGAAATCCCGTATCCCTACTCGGCCTACCTACATCAAGATCCGCAAAGAATCCCAAATAACCCGATATTGTGAACGGTGTGGTATTTTTAACGGTGAAAGAGAAGTTTAAGAAAGAATCACCACCGTAGCCGTACCCGAGGAGGGTATAAGATAATCCGAAGGTATCAGCTTGGGTTATGTAATATCCTTGCGGGACAAAAGGCAAAATTTTAAATGTATCGGTGGGATAAAAGTCCCTATCGTTTCCCAAAGTCCCGACCCAAGCGTCCGATACCCTGTTATGATCCATACCGAAGGCAAAGCTCGCAAGATAAAGGTTTGAAATGCCGTTGTAAAGGAGTTTGAAGAGCTTACCCGTTCTTGTGAAGGAGATCTTTAAAGCGGTGGTATCTATCGAGACGAAATCCTTTGGTGCCCTACCGAAGGGGATCAAAATTTGGTTGATGGTGCTGTCGGAAAAGTGTGCCTTAAGTGTAAATGGTATATATTCCCCATCCGTTATACCACTTCCGTAAATTTCAAAGGTCAACGAGAAGGTGTCGTTTGGTGGGACAAGGAAGGTGAAGGGAGGGGTATTAATTGAAACCCTGCTATCGTTGGTGTTTAGCGAAAACAGGGCGGTTGAGGGGTTTGATGTGTAATTTTTTAGGGTTATTATCAAGCTGTCCAAGCCGTCAAAGGTTCTGTCCTTTATCTTCCAGCTTAAAACTACGGGTAATATCGTTGATGGGGGAGGTGTATTCCTTACCGCCTTCCACGCGTTCACCCTTCCGAATCCGTAAAGGTTGTTGGGATATGGGGAACCCCAGGGGAAGGTGTCGGTGGATGAGGTTAAGATCCTATAAACATCTTGAAAGGTGAGGGATGGGTTTTTTTGGAGCATAAGGGCAACTATACCGGCTGTTATGGGGGAAGATAGGGAGGTTCCGCTTGCGGTTCTAAATCCCCCACCTATATCCGTGGTTAAAACGCTAACCCCAGGCGCAACCACGTCGGGTTTTAGGAGATTCCAAGTGGGAAAGGGCCAATAAGTTGGATCGTTCCAAGGGTTTTTGTTGGGGGCAGGTCCCCTTGAGGAGAAGCCCGCGAGGGTATCTCCCCTATTCGTCGCCCCAACGCCTATCACCAAAGGGTAATTCCCGGGGGAGAAGTTTCCGTACCACGTGTTTCCCAGGGCGAATACCGGTATTATCCCTGCCATTCTGAGGAGCATTATATCATTCCAGTACTCTAAGGAACCGCTCGTATCCCCCGTCTTCCAAGATCCGTTATAAACCCTTATGTTATAACCGGAATCTATCTTCCACTCAAGGATCTTTGAAAAGCCCAAATGGGTGGAAACCTCGCTGGATGTAATATAAGTCCCAAAGATCCTAACAACCGCTATCTTTGCACCCGGTGCAACACCCGTACTGTCTCCCACTAAAACGCCGGCAACTATTGTGCCGTGTGGTAAAATTGGGGAATCTGTAGGCCTTTCACTACCCTCCACCGCATCGTACCAAAGCCCAGACCATTTGTTTATTAAGTAAGGGTGTGATGTATCTATCCCGGAATCCATTATTACCACAAGGACACCTGAACCATTATAACCATTCGCCCAACAGGAATCCGCCATTATCTTATCCAATGCCCAAGAACCCGTTGATAATGTAGAAAATTCTGGGGATATGAGCTCAACATACCCAGCCTTTCTATACCTCAATGCTCCCGTAAGGTTCTTTAAGGTTTCAAGGTTTTCTGCCCTCGTATAAACCGCCACCGCGTTTGCTGAGGGTAAAGGTATTACGCTATCCGAAAGCCCCGAAATCCTTATAAGTTGAGCCTTTTGTTTTGTCTGAAATTTTACCATTTGGTAAAGCATAAACGCATCCTTTACCCCGTAATTCAAAATATTCCCAAAGGAAAGAATATACCAACCCATAAGGTTAATTTTAAGGCGGTTTCACCTTAAAATATTTGCTTGAGGGAAGTTAAGGAGATTCTGGATAAGATAGTTTCGGGTAAAAAAACGGGGGTTTTGAGGGTAAGCAGGAAGAATTTTCAGGATCCTTTGTTGCATGTAACCTTCTTGAGGGGTGTTCCCCTTTACGCCTACTCCTTCCTCGTTAAGGATAGATGGTATGAGGGGCTATTGAGTAGGGAGGAGGTGGAGAATAACCTTTTCGGGAACATATTTGAGTACGCTTTCAAAAATTATGGGGAAAAATACTTACAGCATATAACGGAGTATTCAAAAAATGTTATACAAAAGGCTTTGAAGGGTGCGACGGAGAATGGGTGGCAGTTGGAGGCGGAGTTTATAGAGGAGGATGAGGATACGGTTAGGGAAATGGTGGGGATAATTAGGGCGAAATCGGATATCGAGGCATTCGCAAAAACCTTAACTTCCTTGGGAGCAAAGCAGGTTTATTTACCAAAAATGGGTAAAAAATTGGGATATGGGGATGCGGAACTTGATGAGATCTACGAATTTCTAAAAAAAACCTTTGGGGAATGCGATGTTATAGTTTCCACACCTTTCGCAAACATCTTCCTGATCCACAAGTTTGGGGATCCCATAATGTTCTCAACCGATAACCTGCTCGTTGAAGAACTTGAGGAGAATCTGAAGAATCTGATCAATGGGGCGGATAAGGTTTCATGCAATAGGGAGATAGAAGGGGGGATAGATTTCCCAATATTCAAGGGCATAGGGAAGCCATTTTTGTTAGCAATAAGGAAGGATGAGGAATTTTTGACGTTTTACATAAAAAAGGATTCCTTTCTTGCTGATAAAAAGCCCATAGAAAGGGTACTCTCAAGCATATTTGAGATAAACGAGAAGTTAAGCATAGCGGTTTATGAAGCCCTCTCGGAGCTCTCGGAATCGCAAACAACCATAAACTCGCAGGATATAATAGATATGAAGGTTAAGATTTTGCTTATGAAGTTTCCGAACCCGGAGGATTTTAGGGAAGCTTTCAAGAAAGAGAAGTTTTAACAAACCTTAAAACCTCATCCGTAAAGGAAGGTTTCTTATAGTTTATTTTTGTGTCCAAAAGCACCGAGACCTTGGGCCTTATACCCATTTCGGGTTTAAAGGTTCGTATTGGAGAGGATGAGTTTAATATGTCCCTAACCATAATCGTTCCCTCAAGGGGGGTTAGTGGGGTTTTGCCCGTGATGTGGTATATACCCTTCGGTAAATCCAAGATCTTTATTATCATCTCTGCCAAGAAGAGGGCGGATGTTGGGCAAACGATCTGCTCATCGTGGGTGTAAATTTCCTCGTTCCTTAAAAGTTTTAGGGGCATTTGGCTGAAAAAGTTCTTCCCGTTTTCACCGAAAACCCAAGATGTCCTTATTACGTATGAATTTGCGCATCTTTCCAAAACCTCCTCCTCTGCAATTGTCTTGGTTTTCCCATACCAACTTATTGGGTTAGGTTTTTCATCCTCAGTATAAAAACCTACCTTTCCATCAAAAACGTAATCCGTTGATATGTAGATCAAGACAATTCCGTTCTTTTCGCAGAATTTCGCCAAAATTTTCGGAAATTCCACATTTATCCTGTATGCCCTTTCCCTTTCAACTTCCGCCTTTGATACGTCGGTATAAGCCAAGGCGTTTATTACAACATCTACCCCATCAAGGAAACTTTCAAGGAAGGATTCAATACCTTTAAGGTTTTCAACATCCCAATCCTTCCTAGTGTGAAATTTTGCATCCTTTAAAACCTTCCTCAAGGCGGTTCCAAGAGTGCCAGTTGATCCGAAAACCGCAAATCTCATAACTTTGAAATCGCCTCCGGTACCTTGTCCGCAATCTCGGTAATCCTGAAGTGCCTGTTTTGTACAAGCTCCCCCGCAAGCCCGTGAATATAAACCCCCATAAGCGAAGATTTAAATGGCTCAATCCCCCAAGATAGAAAGGCGCCTATTAGTCCAGTTAAAATGTCCCCACTTCCACCCTTAGCGAGATTCAAATTCCCAGTGGGGTTTATATAAACCTTACCCCTATATCCTATTACGGTGGGCTTACCTTTTAAGACAAGTATAGCCTTGTGTTTCCGCGAAAATTCCCTCGCAAGCTCTACCCTCTTTCTATCAACCTCATATGGCGTTCCACCAAATAGCCTTGAGAATTCACCGGGATGGGGCGTTATTATTAAATTTTCCCTTTCAAGCAGTTGGGGATATAGTCTTAGGAGATTTAATCCGTCCGCATCCAAAACCGCGGGGACATCGGGAAAATCGGTTAAGATTTTATAACTAAGCGAAAAGAGGTTTTCATTGTCGTCAAAGCCCGGTCCTATTGCCAAGGCGGAGGGTTTAAAGTTAATTTCTTTTATCGGTATAACCTCGGGATAAGGGATGGGTATATCGTAAGGGTTAAGGGCGTAAATTAGCCCTACACCACCCCTTATTGCACCCAGGAGGGTTAAATTCAGGGCGCCAGGGTACTTCCTTGATCCCGCAATAACAACCAATCTACCAAAATCCCCTTTGTTCTCGTTTCCCACAAAGCTCGGTAAGAAACCCTTAATATCTTCCCCCTCTATCAGAAAGTTCCCCAAATTTTCGGGTATAGGCACCCCCAGATCCACCACTTCAAGATCCCCCGCGATACTCCTTCCCGGAAAGAGGATAACCGCCTCCTTTAATGCCCCCATACAAACCGTAAGATCCGCCTTTACGACAAGATCCCCAAAGCTCCCATCGGAAATTAAACCAGAAGGGACATCTATGCTTACAACAAATTTTGCTTCCCCAAGCGCCTCAAAAGCCAACCTGTAATCCTCCGGAACTTTACCCGAAAAACCTACACCAAATATCCCATCCACGGCCAAGTCGGCCTTTGATATATCTTGAAAAATTTCCTCACCGTAAGTTTTTATTTCGCACAAGTTTTCCAGCCTCTTAAGCTGAATTTCGGAAAGGGGGGAAAGCTTCTGAGGGGGGACATAAACCGTAACCCTCGCTCCGTTCAAAGAAAGGTATCTCGCGCAAACCAGTCCATCCCCACCGTTATTTCCCTTCCCGCATACCACAACCACCCTTAAGTTTTTGATCTTAAACCTTTTCTTTATTGCTTCAAATACCCCCTTCCCCGCAATTTCCATAAGCGTCTCCAAGGAAAATCCCCTTTCCACCGCAATTTTATCAAACTCCTTGGAATCTTCAAAGGAGAAAACTCTAAGCATACAAATAACTTTCAACGAATTTTATGATTTTCTCCACCGCCTCAAAACCCGCGTCTATAGCCTTTTTGTTTTGAAGTTCCCTATAGTATCCCCCAAGGTGAAGGATGTCGTAGGCGTCCTTCAGGAGCCCCTGAACGTAATCCCTATCTTTCCCTATCTTTAGCTCTCCAATATACCGTTTATAAACGGATGTATCCTTGACTTTCCTCCTTATAAAATCCTCGTCAAGGTTCAGATGTAATATGAGCAGGGCTTTTATCGCCTCGAGGGCGGACAGGTACGCCGTTCCGGATGCTACAGAAACGTACTTTATATCCACATATGCTTCCCTCCTCCTATCAACCCCTGCCTTCTTCAAAATTTCCCTCGCGTTCTCCAAGTACCTCTTTGCCAAATGGAGCCTCTTTAAAGCTACGCTTGTTTTCCCATCCCGCATGGAATTAAATTTTAAGGATGCAAACATCTTTCAACCTTAAAATAC
Organism: Candidatus Caldipriscus sp.; assembly: GCA_049414445.1. Taxonomy (GTDB): domain Bacteria; phylum Hydrothermota; class Hydrothermia; order LBFQ01; family LBFQ01; genus Caldipriscus. The sequence continues at coordinate 34,318 of JBMSAP010000063.1, forward strand.
CGTCTTATGGCAGTGGGAGCAAAGCTTCAAGAAGGGGAAAATTTTGATCAGCTTTTTAGGAGGTTTAAGAAGCTCGTCGGTAGGGAAGGGATCCTAAACGATCACAGGAAGCATCTTGTTTATGAAAAACCTTCCGAGATAAGGAAGAAGAGGGAAATCGCAAAGATGAGGAAAATTAGGAGGATGTTGGAAAAGATGCAGAAAGAGGAGGAGTAAGGTATGAAAGGGGGGAAGGTTTGGTTCTTACATATGATGGCGGGAGCGGTTTTATTTTTCCTCCTCACAGGGCATATAGCGCTTATGCACTTTTCTCCTGGGACTATAAACGAATGGAGCCACCCGGAAAACCCCCTAAGCTGGGGCCAGGTCCTTGCGAGGGCAAAGGACCTCTTTAGCGCCATAATTTACACCCTTTTTATTGGAATAGGTTTATTTCACGGGTTTTACGGCCTATTTGGGATATTAACGGAGGTGAATACGTTAAGGAATTACAGGAAGTTTATAGCGTTTTTCCTTATTATACTCGGAGTCTTCCTTTTCCTTTACGGCACAATTACTACATGGTATGCTTTCTTTTATCTCAAATAACCTTTGACAGCGTAAAAACTTTATCATCTTTGGGTTATAAGGTTCTTTTTGTTGATGTAAGGAGCGAGGGTTTTTTCAAAAATTATCCGATAGTTAAGGGAGCGATAAATATACCTTTTGATCTCCTACTTGAGGGGTACATGCCCCCCAAGGGTTATGACCTTTACGTTACGGTTTGTTGGTGCCCTAGGGGTGGAATTGGGAAGAGGGCGGCGGAGATACTTAGGGAAAGGGGGTTCAATGCGGTTTGGTTGAGGAGGTGAAAAGCAGTTGCCAATTTTCGTTCAAAAATATAATGTTCAACATGACAGTAAGACTTTTGAGTGTAAAAAGGGAGAATGACCGCAATTTCACAACGGTAGAGTGTTTATTGGCATTTGATAAAGACAATGGTTAGGTTTGCCTATAAAAGGCTGTTGGAGAAAATGGAAAGGAAAGAATTGAAAGAGTTGTTAGCCCAAAAGTATGGTATAAACACACTTTATTCAGACTCCGCCATATTCTTGGCACAGCAAACTTTGGACTTTTGCATAGAAAGAGGGCAAAATCCCAAAAAGCTTGCGTTTGGTTCAAGGGAACTGTTTGAAAAGCTAAAGAAAAAACACTTAACAGGCAAGAGGAGAGGGCTTAGTTTTAAGGAAGGCATACCTAAGAACCATGAAAAGCTCTTAGAAGATAAAGAGTTTCTGTCTTACTCGGTGGCAAGGGCTGAGGATAAACTCGCTAAACTTAAGAAAGAGCTACCCAACAAGCGTTTAATCGTGAGATGAAACCGATGAGGGGTAGGGCAAAGTCCCTACAAAAAAGCTGGCGAGCTCTTTCCGCAGCCTTCGTCTTCTCCTGCCTCGAGAGTTTTAGGGACTACTCTGATTGGGATTGCAGTTCTACACAGTTTGGGTGACCAGGGATGGAAAGGAGTTTGAAGATCAAGAGGATAAGGTTTCTAGCAAGTAGGAGGTCATCAAGCGAGATGGAGATATTACTCGGAAAGTTTCTTGAAAGGGTAGATTTGGAAAGCTTGGAAGACAAGGAATTGGACAGGATATTGTCCCTTTTATCCCTCCTTGATACCGAGCTTAGGGATTACATTTACGGTTTTAAAGAGGCACCCGAAGAGTTTAAGGACCTAATCCTCAAGCTGATGGAGGTTTCTTAAAAAATCTCCACAAGAGGAGGAAGAAGGATAAGAAGATTAGGGCGATCGTAAAGATCGCGTTGTTTTGGCTTGCCTCGGGAAAGTTCCAACCCAAGAACCCTATACCAAATGCAAAGATTATACTAATCAAATATGTTTTCCTTAAAGCAAACCGCCGGAGAGGGAAGGAAGGGAATTCCAAGCATATAAATTACCAATGCTATAGTACCACCGATGTTTATAAGCTTCCAGTCAATATCCCCCTCAAATATTCCCTTAGTTATTGTCCCTATGAGGACACCCTGAGGGGAAGGGAGGTTTTGCGATCCGAAACCATATACGCTACCTAATATTCCCACAACCCAAGTGATAAAAAGGTAAGCGACAAAGATCCCAATAAACTCTCCTATAAATTGCTTTTTGGGGTTTGCCCCTACGATATGCCCAGTTTTAAGGTCCTGAATTATATCCCCCGCCAAGGATGCGGAAGAGGCGACGAAGGAAGCGAAAGCCAAAACGGAGGAGATGGAATTTATACCTAA
>JBMSAP010000064.1:0-2025 GCA_049414445.1 Candidatus Caldipriscus sp.
CCATCCGCAGAGAGACATGCCAAAAAATTGGGAGCAAGGAGGACCCTTTTAAACTTCACGACAACGGACATAAAACCCTTCCTGTACGAAAAGTCCCATACTGGAAAATGCTTAAACTTGGTTTATTTGGGGAGGTTGATAAAGAGGAAGAGGGTGGATACCATAATAAGGGCGATTGAGGGATTAAATTGGGTAAAGTTTTATGTTGTTGGGGAAGGGGAGGAAAAGGAGAACTTAAGGGATATAGCGGAAAAATTGAAAGTTCAAGTGGAGTTTATGGGCTGGTTAGATTATAAGTTGGTTCCCAAAATTCTAAGAAAATTCGACATTTTGGTTATACCTTCGGAGGGGGAGGTTTTCGGGTACGTGGTAATCGAGGCTATCGCTTCGGGTGTATTACCCATAGTGTCGGATGATGTGGGTGCAAAGGATCTACTTTTTGAGGAGCTCATCTTTAAGGTGGGGAATCCATCCTCCCTTAGGGAAAAGATATTGAACTTTATGGATCCGAGAAAAAGAATGGAATTCGTAAAAAGGCTCAAGGGGGAAAGGCTTCCCTTAGCAACCCCCGAAATTTGGGCGGAAAAGTTCGCAAAAGTCCTAAGGGGAGCACCAACTTGACATGGAAAATTTTCCACCATAAAATATACAACGTAATTGCAATAACCTTGGCGGGCGTATGGGCGGGTAATTTAAGCGCCCAAGGCATGAGCTTTTTCCGACGGGTACGTCTTGGTAGGCGAAGCATTGCTGGGTGGTGGTGGAAAGACGGATGGGGTGGCTTTTTGTTTGGTACAAAACTTATGGGAAAAATGACCATGATATTCTAAGGTTTCCGTTTATCGCACACGATGGGAACTATGTACACGCAACCAAGTGTTGGAAGAAGACCCATATCAGTTAAAACCCAAACAAACGGAAACCTTATGTGGGTGAAAGTGTATAACTTTGTTGGAGAATTCTTGGATGTGATAAAGGAAACCAATGGCTTCGTTGCGGTAGGATACGACTTTTTGGGTAGGGGTATATTCGTAAAGTTGAATAACGACGCGGATATCATTCTTATGAAGACTTACTCCCAAGGTACCCTATATGGAGTTTATCCGGATGGGTGGGGGATACGTGCTGGTTGGTCAAAAAAACAACGACGGTTGGGTTTTGAGGGTGGATGGGAACGGGGATGTTATCTGGTCCAAAACTTACGGTGGTGCGAACGTTGATGTATTAACCGACGTTTTCGTATCGGGAAGTCATATATTCGCCGGTGGTTCTACTCGATCCGCTGGGGCGGGAAGTTGAATTTAAACGACGGTTCTGTTGAATTTTCAAAAACATACGGGGGTTTGGCGGATGAGGAGGTAAGGAGCCTTATGCGGAAAGGGTCAGGCGTAATGGTCCTTGCGTATACTAAGAGCTGGGGAGCGGGTGGAATGGATTTTTGGGCGTTTGAGATAGATGGAAATGGGAACCTATTATACTCGGCTACTTACGGTGGAAGCGGTGATGACATCCCGTATATGGGGATAAACACGAGCGATGTAGGTTATATATTTGTTGGAACATCCCAAACCCCATCTTTCTCCTCGGGTAGGGCTTACGACTACTTTGTTGTAAAAATAAGCCCGGGAGGATATTCCTGTATAAGGAGTTTTTCCCCAACACCCACTATAACAAATTTCAACCCCACCATAAATACAACTTCGGAAACACCCCTATCCTCAACACCTGGAAATTCCGACCCCAACTTCACCCAATCCTCCCCAGATCTTGACTATACCGTTGTATGTGCGCCCCTTGGAGGAGATGATGAACTTTCCGTATACGGGAACAGGCTTGTGGTTAAGGCGGAGGGAAGGGAAATAAAGATCTTCTCCGTGGATGGTAGGCTTTGGAAGGGATGAGCATAAGGTTATCATAAGGTGATCAGAGGTTCTGAAGGCTGTAAAGGCGGTAATATATCCCTCCCCTTTCCATAAGCTCCCTGTGGCTTCCCACCTCAACTATCCTACCTTTTTGCAATACCAC
>JBMSAP010000065.1:0-41525 GCA_049414445.1 Candidatus Caldipriscus sp.
CTTCGGATCCCGGAGATGTGATACTCATAAAGGTTGATAGTCTTGGAAATGTTGTATGGAGTAAGAGGTACGGGGGACCCCGTGAGGAAAGGGCTTTTTCCGTCAAACAAACCTCGGATGGGGGATATATTACCGTGGCAAGAACGAGATCTTTCGTGGATACGATCAGATGGGATGTACTACTTATAAAGACCTACCCCAACGGGAACTTGCAATGGGCCAGGGTGTATAGTAATCGCTTTCTTGACGATGAACCCTCGGATGTTATAGAAACCTCCGATGGTGGGTACCTCGTGGTTGGAGGGGCACAACCTGGATCCGGATCAACAAACGTGATCCTAGTTATGAAGATAAATAGTTCGGGAGATTTGCAATGGGTTAGGTGGTTTGGGGATACCATATATCAAGATCAGGCATATTCCGTTAAACGCACTTCGGATGGGGGATATATAGTGGCGGGTAGAACGGGCTCTTACGGTTCCGGGAATGCGGATATATTCCTTATGAAGTTGGATGGCAGTGGAAATGTGGTTTGGGCGAGGGCTTATGGGAGATCGGGGCCGGATTTCGGATACGACGTCCAGATTACGTCGGATGGCGGTTTTGTGGTGGTGGGTTACTATACCTCATCCGGGGATACAAACGCCATTATCGTTAAAACTAACTCAAGCGGAAATGTGCAATGGTACAGGGTTTTGGGGGGGACGCAAATGGATGCTTTCTATTCCGTTAAACAAACGTCTGATGGCGGTTTCATAGCAACTGGAATAACGAAATCCTTTGGTTCGGGTAACGAGGATGTTTTTTTGGCAAGGTTCAACTCAAGCGGTGCTCTTCAGTGGAGTAAGACTTACGGTGGATCACAATGGGACCACGCCTCCTCTATACAACAGACCTCCGAAGGTGGGTATGTTATGTTGGGAAGAACCGGATCTTTCACGGCGGGAAATTTTGATTTCTTCCTTATTAAAACGGATACTGGGGGGAATATTGGGACCTGCGGTATAGTTCAAAACGTAAGCCTAACAACTAGCACCCCACCACTAAACACGGTTAGCTTTTCGCCAAGGGTTATGACACCAACCTACATTACACGTGTGCCCTCCCTCACGGTGGCTGACGTGACATTAACCGTCAACGCACCCTGCCCCCTATCGGAAGATAAGGAGCTTGAGGTATCGGAATCTTGCCAGCGTAGGATTAGAGCTATAGAAACGTACAATGGGGGAATAAGGGTTAAGGGTGCGGGGGATTTTGAGGTAAAAATCTACAAGGCGACCGGGAAACTTGTTAAGGCTTTGAAGGGCAAGGATGAGGTTAAGATTGAGCTTTCAAGGGGCGTTTATTTCGTGGAGGTTGTCTCGGGTGATAGGGTTTTAAGGGAGAAGGTGATAATCAGATAAGAAACTCTTAAAAACTTTTGGGGGGTGGGTGAAAGCCTACCCTCCCTTTTTTGTTTTTAGGATTTTTGCGCACTTTTTTTACATCCTGAACTTTTCTCCCAAATATATCTCCCTCGCTTTGGGGTCGTTTATCAACTGCTGGGTTGAGCCCTCAATGAGGATCTTTCCCTCGTGAATAATGTACGCCCTGTCGGTTATTTCAAGGGTTTCCCTGACATTGTGGTCTGTAATTATTATCCCTATACCCATATCCTTGAGTTTCAGGACTATTTCCTGTATTTCCTCCCTTGTTTTTGGATCCACCGCCGCGAAAGGCTCATCAAGTAGAAGGAATTTGGGCTTTAATACAACCGCCCTCGCCACCTCAACCCTCCTCCTCTCCCCACCCGAAAGCTGTATTCCCAAGTTTTTCACCACCTTTTTTAAATTCAAAAGCTCTATAACCTCTTCAGTTAATTTCCTTGCTTCCTTCTTGTTATACCCTCTCATCTCCAAGACGCCGTATATGTTATCCCAAACGGATAGGTACCTAAAAATCGATGGTTCCTGCGGTAGATAACCTATGCCGAGCCTCGCCCTCTTGAACATCGGAAGCTTGGTTATATCCCTATCATCCAAATAAACCTTCCCCCCGTTGGGTTTTATTGCCCCAACTATCATATAAAAAGTCGTTGTTTTCCCCGCACCGTTCGGACCCAAAAGACCCACTATTTCCCCCTGCTTAACCGAGATTGAAACCCCATCAACAACTCTCCTTTTCTTATAGATCTTAACGAGATTTTCTGTTTTCAAAACCGAGCTCATAGCATCTTTAGGATGCTTTCCGCTATCTTCATAATCGCCCTTGAACTCGGGACATCCGGAAAAGCCTCAACAACGGGTATTCCGTTATCTCCGCTTGATGATATATACTCGTCTATCGGAACGCTACCCAAAAGGGGAATTCCCGTAAGATCCGAAAGCCTCTTGCCCCCACCTTGCCCAAAAATATAATACTTCTTACCCGTATCCGGGCACACAAAATAAGCCATATTTTCTATTATCCCAAGAACCCTAACCTCAAGCTTCTCAAATCCCTTTATAGCCCTCAAAACATCTGCGATCGCAACGAGTTGCGGGGTGGTTACAACCAATACCCCCTTAACATCAAAGAGCTGGGCAAGGGACATTTGGGCATCCCCAGTTCCGGGCGGAAGATCCACCACCAAAAAATCCAGCTCCCCCCAATCCGTTTGAGACATAAGTTCCTCGTAAGCTTTATGAAACATCGCCCCCCTCCAAAGAACCGGGGTATATTCATCAACAAGAAGCCCAAAAGATACCACCTTTACGCCGTATTTCTCGGGGGGTATGAACTTTCTTCCCTCGGGATCCACCCTCATCCTCTCATCCTTCAAGTTCAGCATAACGCTAACCGAAGGTCCGTATATATCCGAATCAAAGATCCCAACCTTATAACCTAACCTTTTGAAAGCGTAAGCCAAATTTACCGCGAAGGTGGATTTTCCAACCCCACCCTTACCGCTCGCAACCGCTATTATATTTTTCACATTCGGTAGATCTATGGTTCTGAAGGGACCCTTACTTTGGACCTTAGGGGGAGGAAGACCCTGCTTAACCTTCGTTTTTATAACCACCTCCTTAAATCCCCCACTTAACAAGGCATCCCTTATTTTATCCTGAAGTTCAAGCGCTATATCCTCCTTTTCTTCTGGGATGCTCAAAACCACCTCTACCTTTTCCCCCTCAACCGTCAAATTCCCCAAAAAACCCGCGCTCACAATATCCTTCCCATCCACCATTATACCCTTTAAGATCTCCAAAGCCTTTTTTGATGTCATATGGTGAATTCTAAAGGGGGAGAGACAATGCTTTCCCATCTTTATAATACCACGGTAAGGAAATAATGTTAAGCTTAAACCTTAAGGCGAGCGTTGAGATTTATTCAACCAAAAGACCCGAAGAACTTATAGAGTTTTTGAACGGACTTTCAAAACCTTCCTTAATAGCCCTTTTTATAGACCTCTTGACCCTTTACTTTAATGACAAAAACTCATCAAGGCTCAGGGAACTAACCACCTTATGGGTGTGTGACTTTCAACCAAACACGGAAAAGCTCGGATACAACGGTTATAGAATGGATGTGGATACGGGAAAAAGAGTTGATTGTGAAGTGAAGCCTCAAAACACAGATGACCCAAAGAAAAAACTAAACGGCGGTGGAAGTTTTAACGACTACACTTTGGAAAGGTTTAGTAAGGATTTGGAAAACAATCCTATAATTTTGGTTAGCGGTTTTGTGGGAGGAAAGCTTATATACATTTTTGAGTTTAGGTTTGAGTGCTTAAAGGAAAAGCTTAAAGGTTTGCTTGAACGCAGGTTTCCGAAGGGGCAAAGGAGAGAAGGAGAATACTTACGCTCAGCCGGATTTTCATTTAGGGATTACAAAGATTGTCCTTCTTTGAAACTTGCCTATTTAAGGGATGATTGGCACAGTTTTAAGGATTACCTCTCAAGAGACCTGACAAAATACTTTGAGGGACTTAAAAAATGAAAGGTTTAGAAAAGTTCATCAACCAAGTTATACATGGTGATGCTTTGGAAGTTTTGAAGGAAATTCCGGACAACAGTATAGATTTGGGTATTACCTCTCCACCCTACAACAAAAAAGAAAAGTATGGTGGTTGGTTGGTGGATAAAGTCAAATACAAGGGCTACAGGGATGTTATGCCAGAGGAGGAATATCAAAGCTGGCAGGTGGAGGTTTTAAACGAACTTTACAGGGTAATAAAAGAGGGGGGCTCTTTTTTCTACAATCACAAAGTGCGCTACGAAGACGGGAAAATGATCCACCCCTTACAGTGGTTAATTAAAACCAAGTGGAACATATGGCAGGAGATTATTTGGAACAGAAAAATTGCGGGCAACATAAGGGGATGGAGGTTTTGGCAGGTAGAAGAAAGAATTTATTGGCTCGTGAAGGGAAAACCAAAGGAGCTAAAACCCAAGCATGCCAAATTAACATCCATATGGGAGATCCGCCCAGAGCAAGGACACAAAGAGCATCCCGCGGTATTTCCCATAGAACTTCCCACACGGATCATAGCAAGCTTGCTTGAGGAAGAGGATGGGATCGTTATAGACCCATTTTGTGGAACGGGGACGACATTGGTCGCTGCAAAGCTTTTGGGTAAAAACTATATTGGGATAGATATATCAGAAAAATATGTGGAATATGCGAGGAGGAGGCTTGAAAGGGCAGAGGAGGAGAGGGTAAGGGTTTTAAGGGAACTTTCCCTTCATAAAGTTGAACTCACGTTTAGGGAGAGGAAGGAAAGGGGATTTTGGGGCAGTTGATACGAAATCTCCCTTATAATACTTGACCTTATGGAAAATAAAACCCTTTACCCTCCCTCAACCCTCTACGATATAGCACTGCACCTTGAAAGGTTTCCGGGTGGGGAAATACTTTTAACGAGCGTTGGACTTTTGGAGGAGCTTTTGGCTCAGGCGAGGGCAAACTCCGTTTGGGGTTTAACCTTTGGTTTAGCCTGTTGCGCCATAGAGATGATAGCCGCATATATGAACAGGTTTGACCTTGAAAGGTTTGGAACGATAACTAGGGCAACACCAAGGCAGGCGGACCTTATGATCGTGGCGGGGACGGTTACCATAAAGATGGCACCGAGGTTGAAGAGGCTTTACGAACAGATGCCTTATCCGAAGTGGGTTATAGCCATGGGCTCCTGCGCGATTTCCGGGGACCATTATAGGAACGTTTATAGCGTGGTGCCGGGGGTTGATAGGATAGTGCCCGTTGATGTTTATGTACCCGGTTGTCCCCCATCGCCGGAAGCCCTCATAGATGGGATAAAGCAGTTGCAAGAGAAAATAAAGGCTCAGGCAAGGGAACTTAGGAGGAGAAAATGAAGAGGGTATTTTTGATTTTTGTGGTGCTTTTTGGGAGGCTTTATGCGGACTCGAACGCCGCGGGGGCGGTGGTTTTAACCATTTATCCCGGAGCAAAGGCAATTGGGATGGGCGGTGCGTTTTCCGCGGTGGCGGATGATCCTTCTACAATCTGGTACAACCCCGCGGGTTTGGGAGCTTTAAACGGTGCCTCTTTATATTTCGTCCATGCTCCTTGGTTAAGGACTTTGGTTCAAACAAACGACTCGTACTTTGAATTCGCGAGCTTAACCTCCCAAACATCCGTTGGAACCTTCTCTTTGGCTTTCACTTACCTAACGGTTGGGGAAGTTGATTTGGTTTATGATGGTGTGAATTACGGGACAACTACCCCTTTTGATATGGTATTTACGCTTGGATACGGGAGGGAGTTGTTAAAGAACAATCTCGGGACCCTCTATATAGGTGGTTCCGCAAAGGTATTATATTCTTTCCTGATCCCGAGGCAGATCTTGATAAGGATGGGGGATGATCCAAACAGCGGGGACGCTTGGGCTTACGCGGTGGATGGTAGCGTTTATTTGAGAAAATGGCCCGGTTATAGCGTTTCCCTCGGTATTATGAACCTTGGACCGGGAATAAGGTACGGGAATTCCCCCGCGGATCCACTTCCCTACAGCGCGAGGTTGGGATTCGCTCTCGTACCAGTTTATGATACGATAAACAAGTTCCAGATAGCCCTTGATATTCACAAGGTTTTGGTTTATATAACCAAGGATATAAGGGAGATGGGTATAGATAGTGTATTGGCGGATGCTTGGATGCACATAGGGGCAAGCTACACCTTCTACAACCTCGTATCCTTCAGGGCTGGATATTTCTACGATAAGAAGGGAGCGAGGATCGGATGGACATTCGGGGGAGGCGTAAGCTATAAGGGGCTACTCATAGACATCGCCGACGACACAAACATATACGAGTTCAACAAGACGGGGGACGTTGATGTGAAGGCTAACCTAAGGTTCGCTGTGGGGTTCGTTAAAAATGATTTTAAGCTGTTTTAGGAATGCCAAGGGTATTAATAGTTGATGATGAGGAGGAGCTCCTTTTTGGACTTTCCGCCTTTTTGAGCAGGGGAGGTTGGGAGGTTTTAACCGCGAAAAACTCGGAGGAGGCTCTGGCTATCTTGAAGACACAACCCGTGGACATAATAGTCACGGATATAAGGATGCCCGGAGAAAGCGGTTTAACCTTTTTACAGCAATTAAAATCCGAAAGAAAAGACCTGAAAACCGTGGTGATGACCGCAAAGGGATCCCCGGAGATGGAGAGGGAGGTGGTATCCCTCGGGGCGGATGCCTACCTTGAAAAACCCTTCGATCTCGATTATTTCCTAAGGGTCCTGAATAAGGTGATGACCTCCAAGGGGTTCAGGGGCGTGATCCAGGAGCTAACCTTAATAGATATCCTTCAACTTCTCGCATACGAGAGTGGAACCGCCCTCGTTGAGGTATCTTCGCCCGAGGGCACAGGAAAGATTTGGATAAATGACGGCAAAGTGGTGCATGCGGAAATAGGGGATGTGGTGGGAACACAGGCTTTCGAGAGGATCCTGTCCTTGGAAGGCGGTACGTTCTCGGTTAAGAGGGGGATTGAAACCGATAAGCAAACAATTTATGAATCCGTAGATTCCTTGCTCCTTAGGACCATATCCGCGTCCGAGGAGGCGGAAGTTAAGGAAAGCGCACAAAGTATTGAAGAATGGTCCCTATTAAGTTCCTTCCAAATAGAGGAGGTCCCTGAGGAGGTTAAGAAAAGAGCGGAAGAAATTTTGGAAAAATTAAAGGGAGCAAGTTGGATCAAGAATTCCGCGATCTTTGTTAATGGGTACTTTTCGGGAACGGAAAGTGAATATATAAACGAGGTAACCTGTAAAAATGCAAGGAAGCTCCTTGAGTACCTCAACAGAAGCGAACTCTTTGTCCCGGGAAACCCGGATTATTATTTCTACCTTTCGGAGGACATCTTGATATGCTTGGAGGTGGAAGGGATCCCCTTGGCGATATTGAGGGTGGAGTTAAAGAAGCTGCTTTAAGGAGGGCGCTTTACAAGGGGCATTTCCTATTAAGTTCGGGGCTTCACTCAGAATATTATTTTGAAAAGTTCCGCATCTTGGAGGATCCAAAGCTTTTGAGGAAGTTTTCCGAGATTTTGGCGAGGAAGCTTAAGGATTTTAATGTTGAATGGGTGGTCGGACCCTTCACGGGGGGCGCAATATTTGCTTATGACCTTGCATCGGTTATGGGGGTATTCTCCGCGTACGCGGAGAAGGAAGGGGAAAGGAGGGTTTTAAAGAGGGGATACGATATAGAAAATAGGAGGGTTGCCGTAGTGGATGATGTATTAACTACGGGGAAATCTTTGAGGGAAACTTATAGCGCGGTTTTAGAGGCGGGGGGGATACCGGTGGTATGCGGTGTTATGATAAAGAGGGGGGAAATTTCCCTTGAAGTACCTTTATTTTTCGTGTTGGAATTGAATTTGCCCGTTTTTAAACCCGAGGAATGTCCCCTATGTAAGGCGGGTATCCCTTTGGAAATTAGGGGGAAGGGTGGTTTATAGTATTCTAAGGAAACTTCTGTTTTCTTTGGATCCAGAGATTTCCCATAACTTGGTTTTAAGGGGTCTTTCCTTTGCAAAGCCCATTCTAATGGAAATTTTCAATCAGAGAAGGTTTGAAAGGTTTAGGTTTTGGAACGTAGAATTTTTGGGGAAGTTGGGGCTTGCGGGGGGCTTGGATAAAAACTGCGATCTTGGGAGTTTATGGTCCGCCTTTGGGTTCGGTTTCGTTGAGATAGGAACGGTAACCCCATTACCTCAAGAGGGTAATCCAAAACCCAGGCTATTCAGGATAGAAAAGGAGCTTGCCATAATAAACAGGATGGGTTTTAACAATATTGGTACGATGGCGATAAAGGAGAGGCTGAAGAGGGATCCCCGACTTGTGCCAATAGGGATAAACATAGGTAAAAACAGGGATACCTCAAACGAAAGGGCTTATGAAGATTATTTATTTACCCTTAGGGAACTCTACGATCTTGGTGATTACTTCGTTTTAAACGTTAGCTCTCCAAATACTCCCGATCTTAGAGAACTACAAATGGGGGAAAACCTAAGGGTGATCCTTTCGGAGGTTTGGAGGTTTAGGAGATTTAAGCCTTACAAACCCATCTTAGTTAAACTCGCCCCCGAAATCTCGGGGGAGGATATGGAAAAGATAGCGAAAATATGTGAGGAGAACGATATAGACGGGGTGATCCTTACGAACACTTTGAAGGTGGAAGGGGGAGGGTTAAGCGGGAAACCTTTGTTTGAGGTATCAAACGGGAGGATAAGGGAGTGGGTAAAGATAAGCAAGATACCCGTAATAGGGGTTGGGGGGATATTTTCCTTTGGGGATGTGCAAAAGAAGTTATCTTTGGGGGCGGTTTTGACGCAGGTATATACGGGCTTTGTTTATAGGGGATGGGAACTATTTTCACAACCTTAGAATTTTTTAATGCGTTATTTGGATTTTGAACAACCCATAGCGGTTTTGGAGGAGGAACTTGAGAAGCTAAGAAAACAGGCAAACGAAAGTAAGGACGAGAGCCTTTTAAAAAGGATAAAGGAACTTGAGAGGGATTTAGAGAAGCTAAAAAAGGATATTTTCTCAAATTTGACGAAGTGGCAAAAGGTGCAACTTGCCCGTCATCCCGACAGACCTTACCCTATGGATATAATTCCCAGAATTTGCGAGGATTTCATAGAACTTCACGGCGATAGGCTTTACGGCGACGACAGATCCATAGTTGCGGGTATAGGTAAGATAGAGGGGTACGGTACTATAATAGTTGGGATACAGAAGGGTAGGGAAACGGAGGAGAAGATAAAAAGGAACTTTGGGATGCCGCATCCCGAGGGATATAGGAAGGCAATAAGGATGTTTTCCTTAGCCGACAAGTTGGGGTTGCCGGTTTTAACTTTGGTGGATACCCCTGGGGCATATCCGGGCGTTGGTGCGGAAGAGAGGGGACAATTTTCCGCCATAGCTTACAGTATAAAGAAGATGTTGGAGATAGGGGTGCCAACTATATCAATAATAACGGGGGAGGGTGGAAGCGGCGGGGCTTTGGCGATAGCTGCCGCGGACAGGGTTTATATGCTTGAGTATGCCATATATTCCGTGATATCACCTGAAGGTGCGGCGAGCATACTTTTTAGGGATGCATCTAAAAACAAGGAGGCGGCGGAATACCTAAAACTTACCGCAAGCGACCTGTTGAAATTTAAAATAATTGACGGGATAATAAAGGAACCTTTGGGGGGAGCCCATAGGGATTACGATGAAACCGCAAGGAGGATAAAGTTAGTATTTTTGAAGGCTTTTAGGGAATTGAGGAGAAAGGATAGGGCTACATTGCTGAGGGAAAGGTTCAAGAAGTATAGGAGGATGGGGGCTTGGGGGATCTTACAATAATCGTTTGAACACGACGAAAATTCATGGCGAACCTTTCAACCGTATAATAACAGTACCTATGTGGATACTCCTAACGTACGCGGATATAGGCGCAATGGGGTTAAAGGCCCCGACCGCAAAAAAGGCGGAGCCGGTGGCCCCCAAGGGGATCAGGGTTAAGGCCCCGAGGATCCTCGGAGGGGGACCGGATGGATTCGGATACACCTACCTCTCAACCCAAGATGGAGACGCGGTTCCCTTCAACTACATAGACATAAGTACCACAGGGATAAACGTGGGAGCGGGCGACGACTGGTGCTCGGGATCAAACGCGGGCACCCTGTATTATCTGGGCTTCTCCTTCCCCTTCTACGACAAAGTTACGGACTCAATTTCCATATGCTCAAACGGTACAGTGATTTTTAACAATAAGCGCACTTACTTGGGACTTTTCAACTCCTCGCTTCCGGACAATTTTTATGGTGAGCACGGATTTGTGGCGGTAATGTGGGATGACTTGGATCCATCTGTAAGCGGTGCTGGCGTCTACTTCCAAAGCTTTACAACCTGCCCCGACGGTTATTCGGGTAGTTGCGCCGTGGTACAGTGGCACAACGTCCCCAGATATGGCGGTACCGTCAGGATGGACTTTGAGGTGATAATTTACGATAACGGAAACATAAAGCTCCAGTACAACAGCAACATACATTACGTTGATGCGACCATAGGGATTCAGGATTCAACCGCTGCCGCCGGTTCAAACCCCACATGGTACCTTCAGTACGTCTATAACGGTTCCCCTCCCGGACATGTCCCCACAAACGGGACCGCAATACTTTTCCAATACCCCACGGGTGCGGATTATGATATTAGGGTTGTAAATGTTTCCCCTTCGGGTTTGGTTTCCACATCCCCCTTAACCGTCCAGGCGGTAGTTAGGAACACCGGTTCCGTTCCAACAAGCGGAACACCCGTACATCTTTACATATACGATACCGTAAGCAATACGTTGGTTTTCTCGGATGTTCAAAATGTAAGCATACCCGCATCATCAAACGTAACTGTAACTTTCTCCGCCTTCACTCCATCCCCCAGGTCCTTCTATAAAGCGGTGGTTATAGCAAACGAACCCTCGGACCCCAACCGTTCAAACGACACCATGGTATCAAGGTTCAGGACGTATCACCTCTTCGGGGATATAGTAGGAAGCTGGACATTCCCGGCCATTGGGGACGGAACGGGCTACAGCTTTGCTGGGATAACGTACGCCCCGGACAGCGGTAGGTTCTACGTGGTGAGTATGAACCCAAGGGGTAGGGTCTTCTCCTTTAACCCTTCAAACCCGACCGCAACTTTCACCTTGACACCTTGGATCCCCTACCGCTTCTTCGGAGCAAACGATATACCTTGGGGAATAGCGTACGTTGGAGGGAAGTTCTGGATCTCGCATGTGGGATATAACGCAAGCTTGGGCTTTATAGGCAACAAGATGGGTATTTACAACGGGGCGGGGGTTTTGATAGACAGCTTTAACATTTGGACAAACGTTGAGAGCGGTTATTGGATGGCAGGTCTTGATCACGATCCTGTAGAAAACGTGGTTTATGGGGTTTATGTAGGAGGCTCAAATCTTATCTACAAGATAAACCCCAACACCTACACCGTCGTTGGAACCTTCCCAAACCATACGGGCGCATCCCTAAGGGGCATCTTTTCCTTGCCTTATGTGAACGAGATCTATTATGGTGGTTGGAATCAGGAAAAAATCTACAAGTTGAGGAAGAGCCCCGTAAGCGTCCTTGATAGCGTCCTTATTGGAAATATGGCGGATGCGGACTTCTGGCCCTGCCCTTCGCCCGATCCGAACACGCCCGTAACCGCCTTCATAACCATAAACGACAGGTACAATACCCTTATACAAATGGCTTTGGGATACTATTGCGATCAGCTTATGATCTCCGAGGGTGAGAGGCTCGTTAAAGAGTACAATTTGAAGGTTTCGGGTAGGACTATAACCCTGTCCGGTAGGGCGGAAGTTTATGATATAACGGGTAGGAAGGTTGCTGAGTTCAAGGACAAATACACCTTACCTAAGGCTGGAATATACTTCGTGAAAGTCGGAGAAAAGACCGCAAAGGTGATAATAAGGTAAAAAAACTCGCATAAGGGGGGGAGTTTTCCTCCCCCCTTTTTTTATTTTCTTATCAAGGCTCCTAAAGAGGAAATAACAAGTATTGCCAAAAAGGAACCTAGGATGTAGGGATCCTTGTATCCCCAAAATCCAATCAAGCTTGCGCCCAAGGAGGAAAGTCCCAATATCGCCCAAAGTTTTATAAGATTCGGGAAGAACAGGTAAAGCAACAAACTTAGAAAGAAAAGCCCAATGAAGAGAAAAGAGAGCTCGCTCATATCCTAAACTTCCAACCCAGAATTATACCCAAGAAGGATAAACCCAAACCCAAGAGAAAGAGACTAAAAGTCAATTTCTCCAATGGGCTTTGATAGAGGAACTTAACTTTGTGCTTCCCTTCGGGTACGGAAACCTTCATAAATGTCCCCCTGAACCTTTCAACATTTTCCCTCCTGCCGTTAATCTCCGCCTTCCAATGGTGATAATAGTTTTCACTTAAAACGAGGTCGCATCTATCCTCGGAGGAGTACTCCACCTCGTATATCCCCCTCCTCGGGTTGTAATTCAAAACCTCTGCGCCCGAGATTTTATCCCCGCAAATCAAGAAGAACCTCGGTAGATAATCCTTATTTTCCAAAATCTCAAAGTTCCCAATCCTGCTTACGATTTCCATCTTTCCCAAATACTCCGAGAATTTTAAAAATTCGGGGAATTTCTGCATTTCCTCCTTTAAACCAACTGGGGAGATTACGAACCTAACACCAAGGGTATCAAGGACCTCGGGTTTTTTCCTTATGCTATCGCAAAGGAAGGGGTTAAACATAAGGCCCTTGCAACCCAAATATTCGTAATAATACCTTATCTGTTGTCCATGATGCCCCCCGACGTTCTGAACCCCAAAAAGAACGAGATAATTGTCATCCGTTTTATAACCCAGGTCCAAAACCCTATAAATACCCTTTTTACCCCTGAAAAACCTTGCAAATTCGTCCTCCGCAAAGTATTCGCTTTCCCTTATAGGTTTATAAAACACCCCCTTGCTTAGAAAGTTATCCCCAAAACCCAGGATCGCAAGAAAAATTGGGGTATTTCTTGCCTGGTTTTTAATTAGCAGATGCGCGAAGATCCATAAAATCACCGTCTTTGAAACGACAAAGAGCCTGTCGTTTGATGTTGCATCAAAGATCCCCAACCTTTGAATATCCGCCTCCGTCCCCCAAACGGTCAAAGATTTCCCGAACATTAAAAGGAACAAACCCAAAGCTATACCAATTATGAGGAAATTCTTGGCGGAAGTCTCAAACTTTTCGGGATTTTTAAAGGCATAAGCGGAGAATATTAGGAATATTATTCCCAAAACCCCAGAAGCCATAGCCTGAGCCCTAAATAGGCTGATCATAGGGAAGAAATGATAAAATATCGGGAATAGGGGATTAACCTTGGCGGTCATCAAAACGAATAGGATAAAACCCCCTATAGATAGGGATATAATCCTCCAGTTTCTAAAGTTTGAGATAATTCCGACAAAGCCGAAGAAAACCAAGAGCGCCCCAAGGTATTCGCTGTTTATCTTGAAGGGATTTGAGCCCCAATACTTCTCAAAAACCCCAGAATACATCCCGTAAAATATGGAGAAAAAGTCCGCCCAATCCAAGGACCAACTTTTTGAAAACTCCAAACCCTTCTCAACCCCCCTAAGCGAATACCCCCTCATGTACTCCCACTGATTCCAAAGGAAGGGCGAGCTTATAAGGATAGCCAAAACCAAAGCAACAAACCCACCCATTACCACCCTCAAGGTCCTAAGGTGATCCCCCGCCCTGATGATACTTATTAAAGCGCCTATGGAATAAATCAAAACAACTATGAAAAAATAATACATTAACTGGGCGTGCCCGGCGTTCGTTGTAATACCCGCAAATAATCCAAGAAGGAAGGCATACCTGATCTTACCCTCAAGCGTCCCCTCAAGGGCCCAGAATATTGCGGGCATGTTAGAAATTATTGCCATCTTTGCGAGGTGTCCGCTGAAAACAAGGCTCGTCCAAAATATCGCGGTTGAATAAAAGACGCCGAGCATAAAGGACCAACCCTTTTCAACCCCCAGTTTTCTCAAGAGCAAGTAAGAGAATATGTATGCCCAGATTGAGTGGAATAGGATGGAAAGGGAAGCGGCATGCCCAGGTGTGGTAAAAAACCTTAAGATCTGGTTTATGTAAAATATATCGGCGTGGGGTGCTCCCCAAAAGGGCATACCGCCGAAAATATAAGGTTCCCATTTTGGTATGGGTAATTCTGAGGCAAGTTTGTGAAAAGGGTAGCTTGAGGTTAAAAAGTCCGTCATAACAAACGTGTGATCCGGAAGCCAACCCGGAAAGAAGAAAATTATGGATAAAGCCAACGCAATTAAGAAATATGTTATATCCTCCCTGAACTTTTCAAGCATACGGTTGTGGATTTTAAGGGGGTTATCCAAAGAGCATTACAACCTTAAACTTCACGGAGATATGAGGGAGGTTGTGATACTTTCTGCAGTTAGAACGCCCATAGGGAAGATTTTGGGGAATTTGGCTCAATTTAAGGCTACGGATCTGGGGGCTATAGTGATCAGGGAGGCTGTAAAGAGGGCGGGAATATCTCCGGAGGAAGTTGAAGAGGTAATTATGGGGCAGGTTATACAGGCTGGCGGTGGCCAGAATCCCGCAAGGCAGTCCGCAATAAAGGCTGGACTTCCTTCCCACATACCTGCGGAAACGATAAACAAAGTTTGCGGTTCCGGGCTCGAGGCGGTAATACAGATAACAAGAGCCATAAAGGTGGGGGATATAGAGGTTGGGGTTGCGGGTGGTCAGGAGTCTATGACGAACGCCCCACATGGAGCCTTTATAAGGGCTGGTATAAAGTACGGGACCCTTTCCCTTGAGGACCTTATGATAAAGGATGGGCTATGGTGCGCCTTTGAAAACGTGCATATGGGGAACCTTGCGGAATACACCGCAAGGGTGGCTGGAATAACGAGGGAACAACAAGATTGGTTGGCATACGAGAGCCATAGGAAGGCTATACGGGCCATAGATAACGGTTGGTTTAAGGAAGAAATAGTGCCAGTTGAGGTGAATACAGGTAAAGGGGTTGTAATGGTTGATACGGACGAGACTCCAAGGAGGGATACAAGTATTGAGAAGCTCTCAGCTTTGAAGCCCGCATTTGAGAAGGACGGTAGCGTTACCGCCGGGAATGCTCCTCCCCTTTCGGATGGAGCAAGCGCGTTGGTTTTATCTTCCCTTGAGTACGCGGAAAGGAAGGGATTAAAGCCCTTGGCTAGGGTTTTGGCATACTCAAGTGGTTTTACGGATCCAAAGAACCTCTTCTTTGCACCAACCATAGCAATAAGGAAGGTTATGGAAAAGCTCGGATACGAGCACATAAACGAGTTTGACCTAATAGAGATAAACGAGGCGTTTGCTGCGCAGGTTCTCGCGGATCACAAAGATCTACAATGGGATTGGGAGAAGTTTAACGTACACGGTGGTGCGATAGCCCTCGGGCATCCCATAGGAGCCTCCGGGGCGAGGATCCTAACTACCCTAATATACGCCCTGAAAAGGACGGGGGGAAAGAGGGGCTTGGCGGCCCTTTGCTTGGGAGGTGGAGGTTCCGTGGCAATGGCAATAGAGCTTATGGAATGAACCTATTAAGGGGAATAATATACGTCCTCTTTGCCCTGAGCTTGGGATTAAGCTTCTACCTTTGGTTTTACGAAATACCCAAGCTGAAAAAGGTTATATACGACCTCAACGAAGAGAACCTAAACCTCCTGAAGAACCTTAAGGAAAACCCAGAAAAAACGGACACCTTTACCCTTATAAACATACTATCAGACGATCTCTTTGATCCGGGAAGCGCGGAGCTCTCGGAAAAAGGTAAGAAAAAACTTGATGAGATATTGGAAAGCTACAGGGGGAAATTTAAGGAGATAGAAGTTTCCGCATATACGGACAAAAGCCCAGTGCAAACCAACAGGGATAAGTATCCTACAAACTGGGAGCTTGCATCTGCAAGGGCATCTGCCATTGTTCGGTACTTCATAAGCAAAGGGGTTGAACCATCAAAACTTTCCGCAAAATCTTACGGAGACAGTAGGGCAAAGGGAAAACCAGACGACAGGAGGGTGGAGATAAAAATCTACTAACGGATCTTATAAATCGCCCCATCCCTCCTTTCCGAGTAAATTTGTAAGGGTAAAATTCTCTTGAGATCCTCCTCGCTTGGAAGGTAATTTCTACGGAAGGGCCTAATTATCACCAGAAAACCGTCCTTTCTCTTGATCCTTTCCGCCATTTCCCGTATCTCTATCATAAATTTTTTGTTCTCCCTGTTTGAATTCGGGTTAAAAGCCCTGGGTAAGAAGGAAGCATAAATCCCCGCATGCAAATATAAAATTTCCGGTATGTTGGAATAAACGTAAGCGGACTTTGGTAGTTTCCTTACATCTTCCAGAATATCAAGGTTTGCCCAATATGGAGCCTTTAAGCCATCCCCATTCAAACTTTTCTCATTAATGAAATTAATCGCAAAAACCGAATAGCTAAAAAGGAAAGGAAGGGGTAAAAACTTTGATCTTACTAAGGACAATAACAGGAGAGAGATTACGAAAAATGGGGACATTATCCTTATATCAGGCAAGGTGTGAAAATCCATAAACGATATGCTCAAAAACAGAAAAAGGAGATAACCCAACAGGAACCATATCAATATCCTTCCCCAAACTTCCAGATCCCTATAGATAAGGAGAAGGAAGAGGGCAGAAAAGAAAAACAGGATAAAGATCTCATAGTGTATGTGGGTTTTTATAAGATTAACCAAAACAAAACCTAAAATCAAAATTGCGGTTCGCTTTTCCCTAAATGTGGAATGGATGAGAAATACCAAAATTGGGACTACTATCACGACTTTTAGTTTATCCGAATATGGAGGAAATACATAACCGTTTAAGGTCTCCCAAAGAACCTGATAGTGAAAGTCTGATGGAAAATGTAATGCGAACTCCCTGATGGGCTTACCTTGAAGACTTGAAAATACTTGCCAAGCAAGAAAAGGAATGAGAGAGAAGAAAAGGAAAGTCAAGATATCCCTAAACTTTATACGGTAAATAAGGAGTAAGATAAGGATCACCACAACGGAAAAAAGGTTCGCGTACCTAACCAAATTCCCTAAACCTACCAAAATTGATAATACAAGCAAGCTTTTGGGGTCGCGTTTTTCAACATATTCCTTGAGAAAAATTAGAGTAAGAAGAAGCATAGGAATATACAGTATTTCGCTATGCAAGAAGGAAAAGTTTTTTAATAATGTGGGGGAGAGGATAAAGGTGAGGGTGTATATGGTGGTTATGAGTATTGAGCGGGTAATATTTAGTAATAAAAGCCCCAAAAGGAAAACCGATAGGGAAGCAAGTAAAACGTTCAATAGGGTGTGGTTGGGGAAAAGGGAAAGGAGTACCGAAAACCCCGGTGCCCAGTGGGATTCGAAATTGCAGCCGTCCGCATCCTTAATACAAAACCCGAGCCCTTTTCTCAAGCTTTCCGCAATTAGCAAATATTTAACGCTATCCGTACTAACAAAAGGACCAAATTTTTGAATTTGTAGGAATATAAGGAAGCCACCTAAAACGCTCAAAAAAATTAGAGGCACGTATCGCATAAATCTTAAAATTCTAAAGAATATCACCTTTAGAATATTCCTATGTCAGAGGAAAGAAAACCCATTTTGGAAAGTATTTCCACCTTAAAAGAGGCGGGTAAGGAAGCTCCAAAGCTCGAAGGTGTTCCAACTGGGGTTGAGGGTTTGGATGATATGTTATTTACAACGAGGATCATAGATGGAAAACCCAAGAAAACCCCCTTAGGTGGAATACCAAAGTATGCGGTAATAAACATTACCGGGGTTTCAGATACGGGAAAATCTTTGTTTGTTGAGCAATTTGCGGTGAAGAGGGCATCCGAAAACGATGTTTTGATCTTTGTAACAGTTGAAACGCCTGCGCCCTTTTTGGCTATGTCATTGAAGGAAAGGGCAAAGGCTTTAAACATTCCCGAAAACAAGGTAGATCAAAACATAATAATTATTGACGCGGCATCATATCAAACTCTAAGGGAAAATATCCAAAGCCTTCTTGATACCTTAGCTTACGCTATAAGGAAATACAAAGCCAGTTTTTTGATAATAGACTCAATAACGGGTTTGTATGAGGCGAGGGAGATGATGGCTAGAATAATAGTAAGGCAGATTTTTAATTTTGCAAAGAAATGGTATCAAACTACCCTTTTGGTATCCCAAAAGAGGTCCGGACATGAGGAGCTTTCAGCTGAGGCGGCGGGTGGTTTTGCGGTTAGCCACATAGTGGACTGTACTATGGTAATGTCCAAGCAAACGATTTTAACGAGATACGATGAGAGGATGTATGGCCTGCCTATAGGGGAGTTGGTAAGGTTCTTCAGAATAGATGGTTGTAGGATGTGTGGGCATGACACCTCAACTCATATTATGGAAATTACAGAAACAGGGCTTATAAAAATTGGTCCAAGTTTAAAGGAGATTTTGAAAAAAGGGGTAAAGCATGGCAATATTAACACCTGAAGAGATAAGGGAGTTTGATATAGATGCTATGGCTATAAGGGTTTTTCTAAAGTCCCTTGAGCTTATAGGAGGACCGAGAAAGCTCATAGAGTATAGGAACCTAACCTGGATCCCGAGTTTAATGGAAGCTTCCTATGCGGTAGTTCTACGGGATATGGCGAACAAAACGGAAGCTGAAATAGCGGAATTCCTCGGAAGTACGCGTCAAACCGTAAGGAACATGCTGAGGGCAGAACCCGAGCTTGTACTAAAGAAGTTAGAAGGGGAACTTGAGGAAAAGACCCCAAGGGCCCATACAGCGGGAGGGTTAGCAAAGTTGGCGTACAAAGA
This sequence comes from Candidatus Caldipriscus sp., assembly GCA_049414445.1. Classification (GTDB taxonomy): domain Bacteria; phylum Hydrothermota; class Hydrothermia; order LBFQ01; family LBFQ01; genus Caldipriscus. The sequence continues at coordinate 18,911 of JBMSAP010000065.1, forward strand.
GATAAAAGAGGGAAGGGAAAATCTCACCATATTCCTCCATCTCCTTCAGGTGGCGTCGGAAAGCCTGGGGGTGTTTTGGCCCGTAGAAATTCTGAGGAGGATGAAGGGGGCGGATTTCCCTCTAGGAAAGGAGGAGCTTCTTGAAAGGCTGAAGGGGCTGAAGGTTAAGGAGAAAAATATAGAGGAAATCCTCGAGAAGCTAAGCTATCCCGTAAAATCCCCTGCGGATCTACTCGCGCAAATAAGGGAGAAGCTGGAGGCTCAGTAAACCTCCTTAAAGACGCAAGCGTTGGAAACTTTTAGCTTTAATTTTGATGCAAGGGTTTTGTTTAAACTTGGGTTCCCCGCGCTTGCGGAATATATATACTGGTATTTAAGCCTTTGAATCTTAGGATTTCCAATCTCTTTAATGCTTTTCTCGATGCTTAGAAGGTTCTCCAATATTAGAGGTGGAAAGTCCGAAGGGTTGGGGCGCCAAGAATATACCGACCATTTTCTAACATCCGAAACATCGTAAGAGGAAACCGCAAGATTGAACTTTTTGGAGTTTGATGAGATCTCTTCCTTGTACCTACCGAAGTTCAATATGGATGTTGGAGGGATCCATACCAGCTTTATTCCGAAATCCACCATATCCTTAAACGCACTTTGAATCTGAGGAGGGTTTTCAACGAACTTTAAATAGATCTCGTTTAGAGGATTTTTACCCCCAATGTTTATGGAACTTGCAAATAGATCCTTCAGGCTCTCCCACTCCGACTTATGCAGTATTATCCCAACCCTCCTATTCTCCTCAAAGGCGCAAAGGAACTTTTCCAAATGCAGGTTCGGGGAGATGGCGCCAAAAATACCCGTAAAGTTTTCCGGAAGACGTAGGGTATCGAGGGTGTGGTATGAATAAATGAAGATTACGGGTTTTTCCCTAATATTCTTTGTAGCGAAGTTTAAGGCTTCCTCACCGAGAACTACCACTGCAAGGTATCTATCCTTGGATTTTTCCCATAGGTTCTTATAGAAACTTTCGGGATCCCCCTTCGCATCCCTTCTCCAATCAAATACATGAGCCAAACCCTGAAGTTGGAACTTCAATATATTTGCAACCGTATCCGAATAGAAAGAAAAGGACTTAAGGATCAAAACTGGACCTGAGAGCATAGGGGAATTTTAAGCTTGTTTCATCTTTAAGATTAATGGAAGATGGAGGAGGTGAAAAATTTATATGATAAGATCTACAAGGAGAGCGGGAGAAATTTGCCTGGAATTTGGCATTGGCCATATATCGTTGAGAGCTTATATTTGAAGCAATGTCTTAAACATTATAATATAAACGGCCTTATTTTGGATGCGGGATGCGGAGTGGGTTTAAAAATGGAACATTTGAAGCATTATATAGTTATTGGAATGGATTATTCGCTTGAAGGTTTAAAAGTTGCCAAGGAACTGAAATTTCCATTGGTCCAAGCAAGTGTTCATAAATTACCGTTCAAAGATAATGTTTTTGATTTTGTTTATAGTTTTCAAGTTGTTCAACATTTACCAACTTGGGAATATATTGAGAGTTCCTTTTCTGAAATCTCAAGGGTTTTAAAGAGGAATGGAATTTTCATTACTTCAAATTATCGCTTGGGAGGTAGATTAAGAGAAAGGTACGCACCCGTAAAGGAAAATGGAAAAGTTATACTTCCCAGATGGGCTTTTACAAAGGAAGATTATGAAATTCTGGCAAAGAAAAACTCGTTAAAACTTATAAAATGCGGAACAATTTTAAATTTTAAACCCCGTTTAATTGGAAGGTTTCCAATTTTAAAACCCATTTTTGCATATTTGGATTATCTTATGTTTAAATTTAATTATGGGAAGGGTTTATATTTGTTCGGGATTTTTAAGAAGGTTTAATTTCTTTATTATCCTTTCGTAATGCGTTCCCTCCCAATATATCTGCCCGCAGTTTTCACACACCGCAAATTCATCAAACTTGTTCCAAACAAAGGGATGAACAAAACCCTCAACCTCCCATTTTGAAACGATTTTCAGCTTTCCGTTGCATTTTGGACACCTCGTAAATGGTTCCACCTTTACGTCAAAATCGGAAATTATTTCTTTAGCAAGCTCCCAAGGATCCCTTGAAGGATCCTCCACATAATAAACCTCAAGATTCCAAGCTTTAGCCATCCTAACAAGGCCCCTATCCGAGGTTATAAGCACCCTCTTTTCCCTCAAACACCTACCAACGATCTCAACATCCCTTTCATCTCTATAGTATTCCGTATCAAATCCATAAAACCTTAAAACCCTAACCAACCTCCCCAGCATCGCATCTACTCCGAACTTAACCTCTCGATGATTTTCCTTGCCACTTCCCATTTTGAACCCTCAAACTTACCCAATACCCCTTCCCTTGATATTAATATCACCTCCGTATCATCCGACCCTATAGCCTTAAGGGGGTTTGCCACAATATAATCAAGGTTTTTTTCCTCAAGCTTTCTTTTTGCGTCCTCAAGAAGTTTATTTTCCTCCTCTAGGGCAAAACCCACGATCTTTCCCTTCTTGTTCCTTGAAATCTCTGCCACAACATCCCTCGTAGGCAGAAGCTCAAGGGTCATCTTCCCTTCCCTTTTGATCTTCCCCTTTGATGGATCAACTTTAAAGTCCGATACCGCAGCCGCCATAAAAAGATAATCGTAATCAAGGTCCTTTAAGGTATTGTAAAGCTCTTCAACGGAAAACACCCTGTAAAAGATGTCCGAACTCGCCCTTTCCACGTTTCCACACCCAACCGCTATTACAAAGCTTCCAAGGGATTTTAGGAAGTTCGCAACGGCGATCCCCATTTTCCCCGAGGATAGGTTGGTTATCACCCTCACCTCATCTATCTTTTCTACTGTTCCCCCGTACGTGATGACCACCCTTTTCCCCCTCCAGAATTCTCTAAGCTTCCCAATATCCTCAACGTACCTTACCAAATCTTCCACCTCAAGCATCCTTCCTTCACCATAATCCCCGCTCGCCAATTCCCCTTCAACAGTAGGAAGGACTATATGCCCAAATTTCTTAAGTTTTTCAATATTTTCCCTCAATATCGGGTTTTTCCACATCTCTGTATGCATAGCGGGAACAAAGGTTATAGGAAATGGGTAAGAGGCGCATACGGAAGTTAAAAGGTCGTCCGCTATTCCGTTGGCAACCTTACCGATTACGTTATAGGTTGCGGGTACGACCATAAATATATCCGCCCACCTTGAGAGGTTTATGTGAGTGTTTCCCTTAAAAAAATCTTTATCAGTAAAAACTTCCGCAGAGCATAGCTCCTTGAAGGGTAAAGGCTTAATGAAATTTAAGGAAGCTTTACTCAAAATTACTTTAAGCTCGTGCCCCCTCTTGTAAAGTTCCCTACATAGAAGTAGGGATTTGTGCGCGGCTATACTACCCGTTACGCCTACTAAAATCCTCAATCCTTTTCCTTATAAGCTATCCCCTCCTCAGCAAAGGTCTCCGAGGCGATGATTACGGGGTTTTCCTCTAAAGGCTTTTTCGTCATCTCGCTCCTTCTTATCAGGTACCTCGCGTACCTCCCTATCAAAACCACGGATCTGTACTTATTATCCTCCTTGAGCCTTTCCGCATCAAAGATCTCATAAATCTTTATCCTCTTCATTTTCCCGCTCCTTAGATAGGATAGCCCATCAACCTTAGGGCTTCCTTGCCTTCTTCTGTCATTCTATCTATGGTCCAAGGTGGGTCAAAGGTTATCTCAACCTCAACGTTTTCAAATCCCAGATCGTAAAGCCTACTTTTTACCGCATCCGCTAAGGGTTCCGCTATGGGGCAACCGGGAGCCGTTACTGTCATAAGAACATAAACGTACTTGTTTTCAGGGTCAATTTCCAAAGCATATATCAACCCCAAATCCCAAATGTTTATCGGGATCTCCGGATCGTATATCTCCTTGAGGGCGTTTATAACATCTTCCTTGGTCATAAGCGAAAATTTTAAAGGGGAAAATTTCACCCTTAAAATCCCCGCCTATGAGCAAGAAGAAAAAGAAGATCTCCGTTTTGAGGGCGGAAAGGAGGAACGAGAGGAGAAGGCTTAGGAACCTTATGTGGAAGACGAGGTTTAAATACCTTTTGAGGAAGTTTAAGAAGGCGGAAAGTTTGGAGGAAAAGAGGGAGTGGGCTCTGAAGCTACAATCAACCCTTGATAAGATAGGGCAGAGGAGGATATTCCACCCCAATAAGGTGGCGAGGTTGAAATCTAAGATAATGAAGGAGTTGGCAAAAATTTCCCAAAATGGATAGGCAGTTATTCTTGGATTATATTCTAGACCATTACCACAACCCCAGGAGGAGGGGAAGGATTGGGGATGCGGATGTGGTTTTGAAGGGGGGAAATCCGGGTTGTGGGGATGTGGTGATAATATACATAAAAAGGGATGGGGAAAAACTTGAAATTTCCTTTGAGGGGGAAGGGTGTACGGTTTCCCAGGCTTGCGCCTCCATAGTTTGCGAGTACGCGAACGGGAAAAGTGCCGAGGAGATTTTAAAAATTGATTATAAGTTCTTGGAGGAAAATATAGGGGAGGAGGTTTTGAGGACTAGGTTCAAGTGTGCAACCTTGGCCCTTGATACCCTAAAGGAGGCAATTAGGGGGTTGAAATAATGCCAAAGTACCCCAAGCCCGTTGGACCATATTCCCCTTACAAAATAGCGGGAGATATTGTTTTTTTGGCGGGGCAGATAGGTATAAACCCGGATACTGGGGAGCTTGAGGAGGGTTTGGAGGCGCAGACCGAGAGGGTTTTAACGAATATTGCGAATGTTTTGGCGGAGTTGGGGCTCTCCTTGGATCACGTCGTAAAGACCACCATATTTTTGAGGAATATGGGGGACTTTCAGAAGGTGAATGAGATTTACGCAAGATACTTTAAGGAGAATTTTCCAGCACGTTCAACGGTTGAGGTTTCAAATTTACCTAAGGGGGCGCTTATTGAAATTGAGGCTATAGCATATATTCCAAAGGTTGAGGAGGAGGTTAAGAGGGGCTTGGCGCTTTTCCTTGAGGGCAAGTTCTTTGAATCCCACGAGTACTGGGAAAAGGCTTGGAGGAGGCTTGAGGAACCGACGAAATCCCATTTAAGGGCTTTGATAAACCTTGATGCATTTTTCATAAAGCTCGCGGAAGGGAATAAGGTGGGAGCAAAGGCGCACCTTGAAAGATTTTTAAATCTTGCAAAGGATGGGAAGCTGAAGGAGAAGTTGGAGGGGATTTATGGGAGATTTGAGGAAGTTGAAAGTGAAAGGATCTTTGAAGAAATAAAAGGGGATGTAGTAGATTATCTGAAGGAGCTGGGATTTTAGTACCCTTATCTTATCAAAACCTTATGCAATTTCCCTCCTGCCTCCACGAAATATATGCCACCTTTCAGACTAACCCTTCCACCCCTTCCAACAAGCCTACCGGATACATCATAAATGGAGTAATCACCCTTCAGAATTATGGTCCTACCCACAACCTCAAAGGGCTTTTCTTCTTCAACCTTAACCTCTTCAACCTTTAACTCTCCGTCATCCGCAAGAGGTATAAATTTTGTGCAATATATCTCGTAATTCCCAGGGGTGTTATCCTGCCAACACACTATTCCGTACGATGTGGCTCCAGCCCAATGAAACGCTACCATAGGCCAAAGGGATTTACCCGAGGTATCCCTCACCAGGTAGATACCGCTGGAAGCTATATTCGTAAGCCTCACTGTAGGAATTTCGTTTAAACACTGTAAAATTTATTACCATAAGGTAATATTATAAAGATATTCAATCCCTCAGTACCCCCATCACCTCATCGTCCCAAGGTCTTGCAATTATACTTGCCCTCTTCTTTAGCTCTTCAACCGCCCAAGGTACCGCAACGGAAAACCCGCAGATCTCAAAAACCCCAATATCGTTATAACTATCCCCAAAGGCTATACATTCCTTAGGGTTTATCCCTACAAAATCCATGAGGATCCTCAACCCCTCCGCCTTCGTAATATAGGGTGCAACATCGTAAAATATATCCACCTCCCTTCTGTACACAAAAACGGTTCCGGGTAGTCTCCCTTTTATTTCTGAACCCTTCAAAGCCAAGATGAACTTGTATATATCCCCCTCCTTCCCAAGAACGTCCGCCCCCCACCTTTGGAGGTATGGCAAAAAATCCTCCTTGAATTTATCGTTTGGCTCAACGGAATTTTCGTAAAACTTCACCAAAGGGAAATTTCTAAACTTCTCCTCAATAAGCCTTGATGTTTCCCCATCAAAGGGCTTTTTGAATATAACTTTCCCCTTCCATACCACATAGGCACCCTCAAAGGAAACAAAGTTCTCCTCAACTTCCATCTCCCTAATGTACTTCTCCACCGAGATCTTCGCCCTACCCGAAACCACAATGATCCTATGCCTCCTCTTTATCTCAGGCAAAACCTCCAAAAACTCGGGAAAGATCCTTTTGTCATCATCCAAAATCGTCCCATCAAGGTCCAAAATTACATACCTCATCTCAATTCCAGATCCGCAAGTTCCATCCTAATTTTCCTTTCGTTCCTAAATTGGGATGCGGTCATAGTATATGCAGATTGCCCAATATTGGGGCACCACCACGTCCTAAAGGCTTCAATTTCTATTGGGATTGAAGAGATAACCACCTTAAGATCGTAAATCACGAGGGCACATCTCTCTACCTTACCGTAAGGTAGATCTAGATCCTCAAAACCCTCAAGCCTGCCGTAAAACTCCCCGCTTACGGAGTATATCCTAACGGAATCGGGCACATCCCCAAAACCATCCCTATAAACCTTCAAATCCCCCGAAAAATCCCCCACCTTCCAAGCTTCCCCAACATCCGCGGTTATCCTTAATAACTTTGCTGTTATGAACGTGTCGGAATATATCGGTTCCCCCACGTAAGGGGCACCCGCATAGTTGAATTTAAAGAAGGGTACCATAAGGGAAGAGAGCTTACCCCTTGCAAACAAGGTATCTCCGAGGATGTAATAAATTGATGTATCCCTTGAAATGAAATTGGCGTTCTGCTTCCTGACGTAAACCTTTTTCGCATTTATCCCGTTGTAGTTCGTATCCCCAATTATAAATAGGGTGTCCGGCCTATAGTTTTTTCCGCTTGGGGATTCGTACTCGCCGTTATCAACGTACCTTGAGGTGTAGGTATATAAAAGCCCGCTTTCAAGGGGGACGTATATCCCGAAGTTGTACCTATACCTGCAGGAGAGGAAGAGGAGGATTAAAATAAAAAGCCTTACCATATAACCTCAAATATTAGGGGCTTTTTCTCAACCGCTTCCTTGCTTATTGCGAAGGATCCTTTTAAGATTTCCACCGCTTTTTTCACCCTATCCTCATCGTTCCCAAAAACCCTGAAGACGCTTTCCCCCTTCAACACCTTATCCCCCGTTTTCTTTAAAGAAAATATGCAAACCTTGTGGTCTATTTTATCCTCCTTTTTAAGCCTTCCGGCACCCAAGATGACGGAAGCCATCCCAACCTTCCTCGTATCAATATACGATATATACCCATCTTCTTCTGCCTTTACATCTTCCGAGATCTCCGTTTTTGTGAATTCTTCCCTTTCGATCCCATAAAAATCTCCCCCATGCATTTCCACCATCCTCTTAAACCTCAAATAACCCTCCCCGCTTTTTATTGCCCTTTCTATCATTTCTTTCCCTACATCAACACTTTCCGTCTTCCCCGCCAAAACCAGCATATAAGCCCCCAAACTTAAAACAAGCTCCTTTAAATCTTCGGGTCCTTCCCCCTTCAAAAGTTGAACGCTCTCGCAAACCTCACAGGCGTTCCCTATAGCCCAACCCAAAGGAACATCCATATTCGTAATCAAAGCCACGGTTTTTACCCCGTACATGTTTCCAATATTCACCATCTTTTCCGCGAGCTTCTTTGCACTGTTGTATTCCCTCATAAAAGCACCACTTCCCGTTTTCACATCAAGGACCAAACCGGTTAAACCCTCGGAAAGTTTCTTTGACATTATTGAGGCGGTTATAAGGGGGATGCTTTCGACGGTTGCGGTGGCATCCCTCAATGCATAAATTTTCCCATCCGCGGGGGCAAGGTCGGAGGTTTGCCCTATTATTGAACACCCATTTTCTAAAACTATTTTCTTAAACTCCTCCAAACTCAGATTCGTCCTATATCCTCTTACACTCTCAAGCTTATCCAGAGTTCCGCCCGTATGCCCCAAAGCCCTACCGGAGATCATAGGGACCAAAACGTTGTAGGAAGCTACCAAGGGTGCTAAGGGTAAGCTAACCTTATCTCCGACCCCTCCCGTTGAGTGCTTATCAACCCTCGGTTTTTCCGTATCCCACCTTATGGGTCTCCCGCTTTCTATCATGGCTTTTGTTAGGGCGAGGGTTTCCTCATCGTCCAAACCTCTAAGGAAAATAGCCATCAAGAAAGCTGAAAATTGATAATCCGGTATATTCCCATTTGTGTAATTTTCCACCGCCCAGAATATCTCCTCCTTTGAGAGCTTCTCGCCATCCCTCTTCTTCCTCAATATCTCCAAGAAATTCATACGGGAATTTTAAATTTGAAGGATCTTGGGTTTTAGTTCTCCCCTGTACGCCCATTCCTCGGGTGTGTAATCCATCAAAAACGCGGAAAATTTATAACCAACATCTATCTTCCCATAGTCCTTTAAATTTAGGCTCCTTGCTGAAACGTACGTGAAGGCTTTGAATGCCTCCGCGGGTTTCATACCAAGGGAGAACACCGCAAGGAAAAGGGTTATAAAGGGGTTTAAAAAGGGGGATGTTCCGGGGTTATGGTCGCTTGCAAGGGCAACCTCCAAACCATAAGACCTTATCTTTTCGTATGGGGCAAAACCCTTTCTTAGGAAAAACCCCGTTGTTGGGCAAAGGACCGCAAAAACCCCATTCTCCGCCATAAGATTCAAACCTTCATCCGAGGGATTAAGGAGGTGATCCGCGGAGGAACATTTGTACTTTCCCGCAAGGATACTACCGAAAGGTTTAAACTCGTCCGCGTGTATCCTACACTTAATCCCCCTTTCCGTATAAAATGCTAAGATCCTCTCGCTCTCCTCAAAGCTGAAGGCACCCTCATCCGCAAAAACATCAACAAAATCAACAAGTTCCCTGTACTCCTCAAATTTCTCAAAAAACGGTGATATATACTCCTCAAAGGGTTTTTGGGGTTTTACGTGGAAAAGCAAAGTCGCAAATATCTTTATCCCTCTAAACCTCCTTTTTAAAATGTTTATCAACCTTAAGAGCCTGATCTCTTGTTCAAAATCCACCCCATATCCCGTCTTTATCTCAATCACCCCAACACCCAAACCCTTTAAAATCTTAATCCTCCTTGAGGTCTGTTCCAGAATTTCTTGGTCGCTCGCGGAAATAGTTTTTCTTACGGTGGAGTATATACCCCCTCCCCTTTTTAGGATCTCTAAATAATCAATTCCCTCAAGTTTTAATTTGAACTCCTCGATCCTATCCCCCGCATAGATTAAATGGGTGTGAGGATCCGCAAATTTCGGATATAAAACCTTACCCTCGTATACCACTTCCTTCCCCTTAAGGTTTTTCCCAATATCTAATATTCTCCCTTTTTCCACCAAAACCTCCACATCCTCCAAAACCTTTTCTCCATTAAAGACCGCCCTAAGACCCTTAATAACCTTCCTCCCCATATTCAACGAAGCAATCGGGAACCTCCCTATCAAACTTTTCTAATAGAAATACCTTTACGGTGGGGTTTATCCAATTCTCCTCGTAAGAGTTGTTCCAAATGGCGAAGTGTATTTTACCGCTTTTGTTTAGGAAGCAAACGAAAACGCTGTCCCCCTCAAGGGTATGCATAGCCCAGCTTGAATCAAAATCCCGCGAGAAATATTTATATCCCCTCTCGTCAAATAGGACCACGGAAAAGGCATCAACTGGGGCATTTTCAACCTTCAGGAGCATATACTTTTTTGCGGGTAATTTCAAGGAAAACTCCGCATGGTATCTCGGGTGTATCTTGAAGGACTTTTGGAAAAACGGTGTTTGAAAGATTAAAACCGTTAGCATAAAGATATTTTAAGGGGGAAATTTCAAGGATATAATACCCGCCTATGAACCTCACTCCGGATCAAGTTGCAAGGAAACAGCTGGAAAAGGCGATGGAAGTTATGAGCCTAGAGTCCTACCTAAGGGAAATCCTGATAAAACCCATGAGGGTGATAGAGGTGAGCATACCCGTGAAGATGGACAACGGGGAGGTTAAGGTTTTCACGGGTTGGAGGTGCCAGCATAACAACGCCAGGGGACCCTTTAAGGGTGGCATAAGGTACGCCCCCTACGTAACGAAGGAAGAGGTGGTAGCCCTGGCAACCTGGATGACCTTTAAGTGCGCCCTCGTGGATATACCCTTTGGCGGTGCAAAAGGGGGAATAAAGGTGGATCCATCCCAGCTCTCGGAAGCGGAACTTGAAAGGCTAACAAGGAGATATACTTATGAGATTATAAATTTCATAGGTCCCAACATAGACATACCCGCGCCGGATGTGAATACCGATGCCAAGATCATGGCTTGGGTGATGGATACTTATAGCGTCTTTAAGGGATACAACGAACCCGCGGTGGTAACCGGAAAACCCATATACATAGGAGGTTCGAGGGGTAGGAAAGAGGCGACGGGTAGGGGTGTTAGCGTCGTTACGGAAACGGTTTTGGAATACTTTGGGGAGAAGGTGAAGGACAGCACGGTTGCGGTTCAGGGGTTTGGAAACGTGGGGAGCCACGCCGCTTTATTCCTTCACAGGCTCGGGGCAAAGGTGGTTGCGGTAAGCGACCATACGATGGGTATATACTCCCCCGAAGGCCTACCCGTTGAGGAGATGTATAAATTGGCTTCATCCGGAAATAGGTACGTTCCCGTTTCGGAAATCGTAAAGACCTTGAACATAAAGGGTAGGGAGATAACAAACGAGGAGCTTTTAACTTTGGATGTTGATATCCTTGTTCCCGCTGCCCTTGAGAACCAGATAACGGACGAGCTTGCGCCAAAAGTTAAGGCAAGGTACATCATAGAAGGGGCAAACGGTCCAACCACGCCTGGGGCGGACGAGATTCTGTATAGAAACGGCGTAAAGGTGATCCCAGATATATTGGCGAACGCGGGTGGTGTTGTTGTTAGCTACCTTGAGTGGGTTCAGGATAAAATCGGGTATTATTGGGAGGAGGATGAGGTTAACACAAAGATGGCGAGGATCCTTATAGGGGCGACAAAGGAAGTACTTGAAACCGCAAAGAAATATAACACGGATTACAGGACCGCCGCTTACATAGTTGCAATAGATAGGGTTGCGGAGGTTTATAGGGGTAGGAGACTTTTCCCTTGATAAGGGTTTTCAAGGGCAAGACCTTAAAGATATACCAGCTAAACTCGGGGAAGTTTTCCCTTGATGGTGGGGCGATGTTTGGCATAGTGCCGAAGGTTATATGGGAAAAGCTCATAAAACCCGACGAAAGGAACAGGATCCCTATGGCAACCCATCCCCTCCTTGTGGAAACAAAAAAGGGGTATGTTCTCATAGAAAGTGGTTTGGGAATAGGTTGGGACGAGAAGTTTAAGGATATTTACGCGGTGGAAGAGGAGGATCCCTTTAAGGGGGCTCCGGTGGGAAGGGAGGAGGTTTCCCTAATAATCCAAACCCACCTACATTTTGACCATGCGGGGGAGCTTGTGATGAACGGAGAATATAGATACAGGTGTCCCGTCGTTGTTCAACAGTTTGAGTGGATGGATGCCCTTTTCCCACACGAGAGGAGCAGGGCGAGCTATCCACAGGAGAGGATCTTACCCCTTGAAAGGTTTGTAAGATTGGTTTCGGGTACCCAGGAGGTTTGGAAAAACGTTTTCGTTTATAGGACGGGGGGGCATACTAGGGGGCACCAGGTGGTCTTTATAAAGGATTCGGATAAACTCTTCGTTTTTATCGGAGACGTAATACCCACGAGGCATCATGCCCCATTACCTTACGTTATGGGATACGACCTTTACCCTGAGGAGATGCTCTTTGTAAGGAAAAGCCTTTACCCTTACCTTATGAAGGAAAAAGCGATAATATTTACCCCTCATGACAGGGAAGGGTTTGCTGGGTACTTAAAGCTTGACGAGAAGGGAAAATTTTTCCTTGAGGAGGTTGAGCCGGACGACGTTATAAATGGAAGTTGAGACAAAGTTCGTTTTATCTTCCGAAGATGAATTTGAAAGGGTTTTAGAGATCTTGGAGAAAATGGGATTTTCACAAAAAGGTGAAAAAGTCTTAAAGTTTTGGGATATATACCTAAAAACCGAAAGTAGGAACGAGGCGGTAAGGTATAGGATTTACGGTGGGAAGATCGTAAGGACGTACAAGAGGGATGTGTCAAGGGAAGGGGGGGTGATAAAGAGGGTGGAGGAGGAAAGGGAAGCAAGTTTGGAGGAGTTTGAGGGGGAAAAGGGGAAGAGGGGGGTGCTTCTTGAGACTTACACGAAAAGGAAGGAGTACGATTACGGTGATTTCAAGGTTTGTCTTGATTCCGTTGTGTTTCACGGCAATACAAACATCCTGTTCCTTGAGGTGGAGGGGGAGGAGGGGAAAGTTAAGAAAATCTCAAGTGTCCTTTCCGATATGGGTTTTAAAGTTGAAAGCAGGTCAAAGCTTGAAATCGGGCTATCCCTCTCCCCTTACCTGTAAGTTCCCTTAATTAGCTTCTCAACGGATATGTATTTTAAGGTATCACCTCTAATTTTTGCCCTTATCTTCCAACCCTCAACCTCAACCGTCCCTCCCCCTTCCGCATACTCCACCTTAGAGGAATCCACCAAAATAACCTCCGAGACCTCGCCGTTTTCAAAGGAGATCTCGGAATAATTCGCAAACCCCTTCCCATTCTTCCAAGTTACGGATACGTTTCCAAAAAGGAAGATCTTCCTTAACGTATCTCCCTTAACGTCCGCTATAAAGGTGTCCGCCCTCGCGGAAACGGATGGCGAGCTTATAAAAACTTCCCCATACCCAAAAGTTGTATCCTTGTGCAACACAAAGGTTCTTGAGGATACATTAAGGGTTTCCCTTGATGGGATTATGACCCTTGAATTTCCCTTAACCCATCCATAAGAATTCCTCCCATCGTAAAATGCGCTATCCCCCAAGATCCTCAAATTCCTCCCCTTTGATAGCACATCCACCTTTCCAAAAACCCACGCGGAATCCCCCTTTGCCCTTATAAAATTACCCGAAATCCTCCTATATTCATCCTCAAAATAAGCATTCCCCCTAAGCTCCAAAAGGTTCGCTTTCCTGTCGTAAAAAAGATTTTTGGAATTTAATGTAAGGTTGGGGGACTTTATGAAGGCATCCGTTAAAAATACCCTTCCCGAACCCTCATAATATGTTCCCTGAGAGCCCTTTATATCGTACTCCTCGGTTTTAATATAAACCCCGCCAGACAGAACATAAATTACCTCACCCGAAAATATTACCTTCATTGAGCCCGCGGAGAAGGTAAATTTTGATAAGAGCAGGAAGAACAAGGTAAAAATTATAAAGTGGTTTCAAAAACCCTCAACATCTTTTCCCTAAAGTTCTCATCGCATATTAACAGATGCTTCTTCCCCCCAAAAACCTCCTTCTTTATCGGAACCTTTAAGTGGTTTTCCCTTGAGAACGAATAAACCTTCCTACTGAACCCCAAAATTTTAAAATATCCCTTGCTACCAACGAGTCCCATAAGAACGCCCACGCTCACCCTTGAGGGAGTATAAATTAACCTTCCCAATATTTTCCTTTCGTGATCCTCCAAAATTTTATAAAATCCCCAACAGTCATTTAAATCCCAATCCCTCAACTTTAGATCCTTCAGGATCTCCAACAAGCTTTCCATGTTTGCCTTAAATCTGAACTTTGCCTTGTCTATCTCCCGAATGTACCCAGCCCTCAGGAGATTTTCAAGCGTCCCCTTTAATGTTTTCCCATCCAATCCACACTCCAAAAAAACCTCCCTAAGTCCGAATATAGGATAATACCCAAGCAGGAAGTAAAGGTTCCACTTATCACCCTCGGAAAACATACTAATATTTTAATCCATTTTGTGAAAAATTTCAACGTGCTTCACCCTTAAAATTTTAATATGAGGTTGATGTTGGGGGTAGTTCTGATGCTTTACTCGTGCTCACCCCAGCAGTCGGACGATGCCCTTATAAAGAAGGTTCAGGCATCCCTTACGGAGGAGCAGAAGGATATAATTAGGGGAGGTAAGGCTTTTGCGACTTACATAGCCCAGGTTGAGGGTAAAATAAAGGATCCAAAGATGATAGACAAGATCTTGTTGGCGGCGGCGGAGGGGAATTTGGCTTATATTCCAGATCTGGCAAAGCCCGATACTTCAGGTTGGAGGGTTGAGAGGGAAGGGGATTCAACCTTCGTTGTATTTTACGCGAGGGCAAGGAACCTTACAACAAAAAAGGTATATGAGGCATCCTGGAGGTGGAGCATAGATAAGACGGGTAGGTGGGTGAGGTTTGGGGGAAGGAGACCGCAAATAAGGGAGGTTTCCGAGTAAAATTTCCACCTTAAAATTTTTTTATGCTTTACCTTTTTTCGTTTGTTTATACTGTTGATTTTGGAAAAGTAGAAAGGGTAGTTGAAATTCCGAATTTTCCGAAGTTCAAGGTTGAAATCTTAAAGCTTCCCCTAAACCCCGGCGAAAGTTTGCAGATTAACATAGTTTCCTTTGATAGGTTTAAAACAAAACCCGAGTTTTCCCCAAGTTTAAGCTTTTACTTTGAGGGCCTTAAGTACTACAGAGAACCTTTGAGAAATATACCATCACAGCCCGTGAAGGTGGTTTATGGGTTCAGTAGGGGTAAAAAGTACGCCTACGTCTCCTTGATAAACCTCGTTAAGGAGGGGGAAAGCTACTATGAATATAGGAGATTGGTGGTGGATATTTCAAAGGTGCCCAAGAGGGGTAGGGAGGTTTTCTTAGTGCCACCCTCATCTCCATCCCTTGATATGGTCATAATAACCCATCCTTCCTTACGAGAACCTTTTGAAACCCTTGCGGTTTTCAGGACCCTTAGGGGAATAAGGACAAAGGTTTTCACCTTAGATGACATATACCCATACTTTCTCGGGAGAACCTACGAAGAAAAAATTAGGAATTTCATAAAGTTCGCGTACTCAAACTGGGGAATAAGGTTTGTCCTCATTGGGGGAAGCAAGGATTTGGTTCCGGCACCGAGGATAGAGATGGCATCCTTTGACCCATATAATTACGGGACCGATATGGAATCCGACGCATACTATTCAATGTTGGATGGGGATTGGAATTACAACGGGAACTACTTAATAGGTGAGATTTCTGATACCGTTGACGTTTCCCCGGATGTCGCGGTTGGTAGGATACCAATGAATGACCCCTCAAGGATCCTTGAAGTTGTAAGGAGAATAATAAGATACGAGACCACGTACCCGTATTCTTATCCTCCCAAGATGTTCCTTCACGCCTCAAAGTTCGTAGTGGATAACGATGCATGCGTTTATCTCTCAATGATGAGGGGGTTCGTTCCCACACCCTTAAGTAGGTCGGAGCTCTGCGAGATGGAGTTCCCAAGGAGGGACATAAGTTTAAATGAGTTCGTCGATAGCGTAAATAACACCACTATCTTTTGGGGTTTTTCCCACTCAAACTACAGGACTTTTATAGTAAATTTGGATAGCGCGACCGTTCAGTTTGGCATTCACGATATATTCAGGCTAAACACGGACTCTTCACCCATCGTTTGGCTCCATATAGGATGCTTGCTTAATTCCCCAAACACCAACTCCATAGGTAATCTAATATTCAAGGAAGGTAAAAGCATAGTATCTTACGGTCCTCAGAAGGAGAGTGCTCCCTCGGTTGGGATAAACCTCGTCGGAAACGGGTTTAGGGGGGCGTACGATGATACAAGCGGTTTTTATGCGGGTTTAATAGACTTTTATGCAAAATCTTACTCCGCATGGTTGGGTTATATAGAAACTTACGTTTATGAAGGAATAAGCTACGGCCTCATAGGGGATCCCGCCCTTTTAATACACAAAACCCAACCCTTAATTATGTCCCCATCCTTGAGCCTCTCGGGTGATACCTTGAGGATCTCATCCCTTCCCCCATTATCCCTCGTTGTGGTTGTGCAGGATGGGGTTGAAATATTTAGGGACAGCGCCAGCGGAAGTTTGGAGGTAAAGCTGAATCTAATAAGCGAAAATCCGATTTTGGTTGGGATAAACTCACATAATTATCTTCCAAGAATTGAAACCCTCCTCGTCTCCCCTCCCAAACTCTCCTTAAGGGGTTTGAATATAAGTTCCTACCTTTCGGGAGAAAATACCGTAATTTTCGGCTACCTTAAGAATGTTTCCTCAATAACGTTAAATTCTCCCTTCGTAAAGCTATTGGGCATTTCCGGTTTGGGTAGCGATTCCCTAAATCTTCCAGATATTTCCCCGGGAGATTCCGCCTTTTTCTCCCTAAACGTTCAAATAGAAAGGTTCGTTGGGAACAGGGACGTTTCCGGGATCCTCATCTTCGGATGTTCCTTGTGCGATACATCCTCAAGGTTTATAAGCTTTACCGCTAAAGGACCAAAGCTTAGGTTCGTTGGGGCCTTCGTTGATACCTCCGCTGGGAATATAAAATTGAAAATTTTGGTATATAACGAGGGAGGGGGAATTTCGGATACCATCCGCGCGGATCTATTCTCCGGTCCTTTCACCCTGATTTCCCCGGGAATTTACCCCAACCTCCAACCTTTAAGATTTTCGGATACTTCCTTCAGCGTGATCCTTTCCGGTAGCTATTCGCCGGGTAGTAATTTTACGCTTAGGATATATAACGGTTATGGGGATACGGTTTTTGCGGATATAACCCTTCCCTCCTCGAGCTTTTCCCCTCCTAACGTATTCCTTGAACCTGGCTATATGAACATTATGGTTTTCTGGGATAGTACCGCGCAATCTTACTTGGTTTGGAGGGATGGAGAAATCTTGGATGTCGTTCCTTCGAATTGGCGGTTTATAAGGGATCAGGTTTCGGATAACTCAACCAAGTGTTATTCCGTATCAAGGATATTTGATGGGGTGATAGGGCAAAGGAGTGTCGAGGTTTGCGGTAAGGCAAACCCACCCTTCAGGTTCTACCCAAAAGACGTAATTTATCCAACACACAGGACCTTCCCCATAGCGGGACAGCTTGATAATACGTCGCCCGAATACGAGATAGTTTTCTCCTCCCTATTTAACCAGGTTTGGGCTTTAAGGCATAACGGGGAAGTACTTTGGGTGTATAACGTGGATAATTATCCCAACAGGACGGAGATCTCCGCCCCTCCGGCTATGGGTGATATAAACGGGGATGGGGAGATGGAGGTGGTGTTTGGAGTTGCGGGTTCAAATCCGGGAATATTGGCCCTTTCCAAGGATGGGAACTTACTTTGGAGGTACAACCTTTCCAATCCCCCAACCGGTCCCGTGGTATTGGGACTATTTACGGGAGGTGGGATCCCAAGAATAGCTTTTAGATCCGGACCCCAGATATATTTCCTTGATGGGAACGGGAATTTGATAAACTCCTGCGGACCTTACCAATGGAGGGATGACTTTATGGCCGCTTACGATTTTGATAGGGATGGGATATGGGAACTTGTGTTCTTATCAAACGATACGGTCCATATGATAAATTACAACTGTTCGGAAAAGCCGGGATTCCCAAGGAAGCTTAATAGGGTTCTTTATAAAGGGGTAAGGCTTGACGATATAAACGGGGATTCAATACCAGAGATAATAGTGGATGGGGGGAGAGTCGCTGTGATCCTTGACAGGTTCGGAAACAGGGTTGATACGGTAACTTTTTCCAACATATCAAACATAGATGTTCCTATAACCCTTGATTGGAACGGGGATGGGGTTTTGGATCTTGCTCTCATGGGTAGCACATTTTTTGAGGTTAGGGACCTTAACGAGAACCAGCTTTACGTTATCTCCTCCGAACCCCCAGCGGGAAGCAGGTTTATGCTTACGGGGGACATTAATGGGGATGGGAAGGATGAGGCTATCTTCAGCGATGCGAGGAGCAGGATACACGCCCTTGGTATAAACGGGGAAGCTTTGGGCTTCCCTATAAACCTGGGGCATGGTGATAGGTACAGGGAGGAGGTTGTGCATGGGGGATTTTTGATATACGACGTTGATGGGGATGGTAGGATGGAGATGTTCGCGGGGACGGGTGGAAACAAGTTTTACGCTTGGAATTTGGGGAATACGGGTAGGATAAGGTGGGGTATGGTTAGGGGGAACAGGTGGAATACTGGCTACCCATCCTGGGAGATGCCGGACACGAACATCTCAACTTCAATATCTTACAAGGAAAGTGATAAAACGGAAATCTACATAAGCAGGGGGGGTAGGATCCTGTTTTCATTCCCGAAAGCGGTTAATATTGAGATTTACGATATCTCCGGAAAGAGGGTATTTCAAAAGGAGGTAAAGGGAGAGGGAGAAATAAGGCTGAATTTGAGGAAGGGGGTATATTTCCTGAAGGTGGGGAAGAAAATTTATAAGTTTATAATATGATAGAAATATATCTAAAGTTGCTCCTTTGGGGTCAGGCTTACCCCGACAGCGCGAGGAAGTTGTTTGAAGCTTACAAGGATTCTTTGCCCGATAGCCTTAAGGTAAAACTTTACTCGGAGCTAAACTGGAACATAGATAGTCTTTTGGAGGGGATAATAAAAAACACCAAGGATCCTGCGGTTTGGAAGTATTACATTTACAGGAAGTTCGTTTCTGGGCAAGATTGGAAGGCTTTTAAAAGCTTTGTAAGGAAGAACTTTAAGAAGTTCTCCGATATTCCCGAGGTTTTAGATTACGTTGGGAAGGTCTTTGAGAATGCGGGGGAGAATAAGGAAGCGCTAAAGTTCTATAAATTATCCGCGGATAAGGGTTATCCCGAGGCGGTAAAGGATTTAGCGGTCCTTTATGCGAGGATGGATAAGTGCGACTCCGCCATCCAATTGTTTGATAAATTTTCAATTGACGAAATAAGGGACAGCTATGAGAGGAGGAGGGTTCTACTTTCGATGGGCTTGTGTTATGAGAAGAAGGGGAATTACCAGAGGGCTTTAGAATTCTACAAAGAAGCTTACCCAATACAGAAGGATACAACCTTGGGTTTTAAGATCGCGTACCTTTTGACTAAGAGGGATGGGGAAGAGGCGTTGAGCTTTCTGGCGGGTATGTATGAGGATTTAGGTTTTGAAAGGCCCAATTTGTATTGGGGATATGCCCTGATAATGGGTAAAAATAGGGAGAAGATAAGGGAGGGTATAAGGGAGGTTTCGGAGTTTTTGGCAAAAAACGGGGATGATGCGAGGGCAAGGAATATACTGACGCATGCCTTCCTAAGGCTCGGAGATACCTTAACCGCCTTAAAGCACGCAAAAAGGGCATTTGAACTTGAAAATAAAGATGACGAATATAGGTTGGCTTACCTTATGATCCTATCGGGCATTGAGGAGAATCCGAGGAAATTCGGGGTACTTCTTAAGGAGGGGGACAAAAAGGACCCTTTGGGAAAGCTCGTTTTTGCGCGGTTTTACGCGAAATCCGGAAATAAAAATCTTGCAAAAAAACTTTACTCTGAATTAGTGGAGATAGACCCGAAAAATATTCCCCTGCTCCTTGAGGTTTATTCTTACTCAAAGAAAGTAAGGGACCTTAAGTTGGCAAAGAAAACGATAAAAACCCTAACGGAAAACTTCCCCGACAGCTTAAATTTTTGGTTTGAGCTTGGGGATATATACCTGAGGTTGATGCAAGCGGAAAGCCTGTACGTTATGTATAAAAGCTTGTTGGAGAGGTACTCCTTCAAATTGAACGATTGCCAGCTTGCCATTGTACTAAACAACTGGGCATATAAGATTTCCCTTTTGAATTACAAGCTTGATACCGCGAGGGTTTTGATAGAGAGATCCTACGAGCTTTGTCCGAACGAGTATATCCTTGATACGAAGGGTTGGATATACTTTTTGATGGGGAAAAGGGAGGATGCAAAGAGGTTAATAGAGGAAGCCATAAAGATATACCTTGATAAGGGTAAGATGGACCCAGAGGTTATACTACACCACGCTTTAATTTCATGTGCCCTCGGGGAGGATAACGGAAGAAAGACCTTGAGGGAGGTATGGAAGTACATAGACGAGGATTATAGGAAAATTTATAGGAACTATAAGGGAGTTTGTGAAAATAACTTTCGCCGTTAGAATTTCGGGATGATCTTGGCTCTACTCTCCTTACCATCCAAACTTTTCTTTGACCCCTTTCAAACCTTCGGTTGGGCTATAATCAGGCTTTACCAAGTTTTCCTATCGGATATACAGCCGGACGTTTGCAACTTCAGTTTATCATGTTCAAGGTTTGGAAGGAAGGCGGTTGAGATGTACGGGATATGGGGATTTTTTATGGCTTCGGACAGATTACAAAGGTGCAATCCCGGTTCTTGGAGCTTGGCTGGAACAATTTACGATGTGCATAGGGGAAAGCTCGTGGATACATTGGAGCTTTTTTCTCCGAAGGTTGAAGAGGTCCCAAAGGTCCTTTTGAGATGATCTATCTTGTTCTTGCTTACGTCGTCTTTTGGGTTTTAGTTTTAGGCTATTTGGCATATCTAAAATGGCGCTAATAGG
Source organism: Candidatus Caldipriscus sp. (assembly GCA_049414445.1). Lineage (GTDB taxonomy): Bacteria > Hydrothermota > Hydrothermia > LBFQ01 > LBFQ01 > Caldipriscus. The sequence continues at coordinate 39,703 of JBMSAP010000065.1, forward strand.
CCTATTACTTAGGCTTAAGAACCATAAGGCGCTATTTTCCCTTGCCCTATTTTTGCTTGTAATTTCTTCCCTTATAGAGATCGCAATACCCCAGATCGTGAGGTTCACAATAGACCATTATGTTCTGCCGAGGTATGCGGTGGATAGAAAGACGGGTGATTTCGTTGATATAACCAAGATCCCAAAATGGGAGTTGGAAAGTAGGGTAGGGAAAGAGAGGTATTACAAAACCCCGGTGGGTTATGTTCGTTCCGATTCCCTTTTAGCCCTCCCTAAGGAAAAGATATTGAAATACAGGGAGGAGGATATAAGGGGGATAAGGGTGATGTTTGCCCTTTTCCTTCTACTGTTGGCGGTTAAATTTTTCGCAAATCTTGGCTTTTCCTATTACGGGAATAAGGTTTCCCAGTTAATATCCCACGAATTAAGGATGGAAACCTTCCTGCATGCCATGAAACTCCCCGCGCAATATTACGACAAGACCCCCTTGGGTGTAGTTCTAACCCGTTTAACTGGGGATGTGTCCGCGGTAGCCCAAGCATATTCCGAAGGCTTCCTCGTAATTTTAAAGGATATCCTATTATTCTTCCTCGCCCTATCGGTTATGCTTAGTATAAACGTTAAGCTCACTTTCCTCGTCCTCCTCTTGGTTCCACTGGTTTTGCTCTTTTCTTACGTTTTTTCCATAATTATAAACAGGGCTTGGAGGGAGGTTAGGAACCTTATAGCAAACCTAAACACCTTCGTTCAGGAAAATATATGGGGACTGAGGCTCATACAGAACCTGGGGATATACAAGGAGATGTTTGGGAGATTTTCAAAGATAAACAAAAACCTTTACTCCGCTTATATGAAGGTGGCTTACATCTTCGGCATATTCATGCCCCTAATATCCCTTATGAGCTACGTAGGTATAGCGATTATTATCTGGTATTCGGCAGGTGGGATCTTGAGGAACGAGATAAGCTTTGGAAGTCTCGTCGCCTTTTTAAGCTACGTTGATCTCCTCTTCCAACCCATAAGGGAGTTTGGGGAAAGGATCCAGAATATACAATCGTCCGTTGCGGGTTATGAGAAGGTTATGAGCTTCCTCTCTGAAAATGGGGAGAACTATAACGGGAAGAGGGGGAACTTTGGTGATGTTGCTATAAGGTTTGAAAACGTAACGTTTTCTTACGATGGGGAAAATTCGGTTCTAAGGGATATAAATTTGGAAATAAAAAGTGGGGAGAAGGTGGCCCTCGTTGGTAAGACGGGTTCGGGTAAAACAACCATGCTCAACCTTATGATGGGATTTTATACACCAAATTACGGAAAGGTTGAGGTTTTTGGACTTGATACGAGGGATTGGGATAAAAGGCTTTTGAGGTCCCTATTTTCCCCGGTTATACAGGAATTGACGGTTTTTGCGGATAGCATTGAAAACAACATCACATTCGGGTACGATTTGGAATACAAGGAGATCTTTGAAAAACTTGGATTTTCCTACCTTTTGGAAAAAGAGTATAACCAGCTTTCGACGGGTGAAAAGCAGATAATAGCGGTTTTGAGGGCATTGACTTTTAACAGGCCTATAGTTATATTTGACGAGGCAACGAGTAACTTGGATGCCATAACCGAGCTTAAAATAAAGAAAATCCTACTGGAGGAGTTTTCTGGAAAAACCTTGATAATAGTGGCGCATAGACTCGCAACCGCAACCTTGGCGGATAAGATAGTGGTATTGCAAAAAGGTAGGATAGTTGAGGTGGGAAGCCACAGGGAGCTTATGGAAAGGGGAGGGATATATTACCGCCTTTACAGCCTTCAGAACCTCTGATCAC